>JAQVSS010000144.1 GCA_028700415.1 Kiritimatiellia bacterium | reverse complement strand
TCCTCCTGCGCGCGGGCGATGCGGCAATGCAGCAGGAAGGCATGCGGCGGCAGGCCGGTGATTTTCTTGAACGCCGCGTTGAGGCTTCCCGGCGAAAGCGACAGGCGGTGCGCCAGCCCGTCGGCCGGATAGTCGAGCCACGGCTCCTCGCGCATCTGCCGTATCACGTCCTCGACACGCGCGTTCGGCCGATTCAACGGCGCGGTCGCGGCGGCGGCGGCGGTTTCAAGGAGCAGTTCGAGAATCGCGTTGCGCATCAGAAGACGCCGTTCCACACAGGGAAGGGCCTTCCTGTCGCGGAGGGCGAAGAGCCGACGGAAGAGCATGCGGATGCTTTCGTTGCCGGCGAACATGCGTAGCGGCATCGTCGTGAGGCGCGCCGCGAGCCAGCGCGTCTCGGCGACGGAAAGCCCGAGCACGGTTTCCCGGCCGCGCGGCAGATGGAAGAGCAACCAATAGAGGTAAAGCCCCTTCGGCGCGGCATCGAGATGGTGCGGCTGATCCGGACGCGATACGAACACGCTTCCGGGACGGAAAGGGATCGTCTCGCCATCGGCTGAAAACGACAGGTTGCCCCCGCGCAGGCAGAAGACGATTTCAAGGCATCCGGGATGGACATGCTCCGGGTCCGCCGGTTTCCTCTCGCGGGAACGGCTGATGCCCAACGCCGGCACACAGGGGAACCCCGCCGCCGACAAGTCGAACACGCGCGCCTCTTCCGTATCGCCGTAGTCTATAAGCGGCTGCTTCACCTCACCAGCCTTTCAACCCTATTCATCGGCATCCCATAGACGTGACCGATGACGCATCGGTTCCTACGTTTGTTATTTATTATGCGGGGGGTGGGCGAAAAGTGTCAACCCAGGAAATCCGTAACAAAGCCCAGGGCATCAATGGGGGAAAGGGGGCGGCGTGCGCGCTTTTACGCATCAATGGCATGGTGGCGACTTGAAATAACTCTCGCAGAACTCGCGCTCGGTGCAGTCGGCACGGCCGAGCGACAGGAACTCCTTGCCACGCTGGTCGCCCCAGCTGTAACAACAGACGAGTTCACCGCGATACTCGCACATGTCGAGATCGGAGGCGTTGATGTCCTTGGCGACAGCGATTTGCGCGCTTTCCGCCGCCGTGAACGCGACGCCGGGGTGGAGTTTGCGGTCCTCGACGGGATCGTAATTGAGAACGACGTGGGGACTCAGCTCCCACTTGAACAAATCGCGCGACCGGCTCACCCGCGTATGGTAGCCGCCGCGTTCGGAGCGCAAATGGAAGTAGTAGAACCAGCCGCCGTGGTAGCGGAGCATGGGTGCGCCGGTGTAGCACTCGCGCCCCATCACCGCCCCGTCGATGACCTTCCAATTTTTCAGATCCTTCGACTCGGCGAAGAACATGGTGAACGCCGACCCGACAAGCCGTTTCGGTTCGCCAAGTTCGAACGACAGGATGAAGCGGTCTTCCGTCTTGCATATCGTCGTGTTGTAGCCCGCCCATTCGGGATCCTCAAGAATGACGCGCGGCTCGGTCCAATGCACCATGTCGTCGGATTCAAGCTGGTAGAAACGAGGCTCGCCCCAGTTCTCCACCGCCGTCACGATAATGCGCTCGTCGCGGACGAAGGCGTTGCCCATGTGAAGCCCTTTGCCGAACAGCGCGGAGAAGCGGTTCATCGCCGACAGATCGCGGAAGCGGAAATATGAGTCACCCAGGTTATTATGACGGTAACGCTTGCCGGACTTCTTGTTATAGCGGATGTATTCCATGAGCCACAGTTTGCCGCCGAAGACGATGGGGTTCGCCTCGGTGATGTAGATGTCGATCGTGCCGCATTTTTCGATTTTCACCGGACCGGTCGGTCGCGAAACCCCCGCGCAGCCGGCGGCGGCGAACGCGGCGGACGAAGCGAGGAATCCGCGGCGGGTCAAAACCGTGTGTGTCATTATCTGCCTTTCTTTCTGTTTTGTTTTTCCGGTTCTTTCAATTCAAACTAGAACCCCGCCTACGGACGGAAGGTGATGAGGAATCCGCCGTTTTCCGCCAAATCCAGCGCCACGCGCACATCGGGCGCCTGCTCCGCGAAGGACTCCTCGACACGGTCGCCCGCCTCGCCCTTGAGCGGGTCGCGCAGGATCTCCGCCGTGTAGCGCCGCGCCCGCAACTCAGGAGGCGTGCGCAGCCACACGTCCTCGAAGCGCACGGTCAGCGTCCGCGCCTCGGCGGTGACGCCGGCCACCCGCCATACACCGCCTTGCCGCAGCGCCGCGACCGCGAACGAGCCGGGCTCGCCGCGCATCACCCAGAAATCGTCGCCCGCGCCGTCGCTCCCGAGCATGAGGCCGAACGCCGCCCGGTACGCGGGCGTCACGGCATCGCCGAAGACCGGCGCGGGCAGGGGATTGCGGGTGAAAGGCACGGTCAAGAACAGATGCCCGCAGCCTTGGCGCCCGTCCGCGACAACTAACTCCTCCACGCTCTCCATGGCCGCGAAGCGCCGCTCCGCAAGGTCGCCGGGCCGGTCAAAGAAGACAATGTGCTGCTCCAGCCCGTGCCGCCAGAAGGCGATCAGCTTGCCGCTCGGCGCGAAGCGCACCTGAGGGGGCTCCCGTTGAACGTTGAGCGTTCCCGTGTTCTCCAGCAGCACCGACCCTTCAGGAAAACGTGTGACCGAAAGGTCTATGCCGTCCTGTATCCGTTTGCGCGGTTGCCGCAAGGTGCAGAACGCGCTCTGGTCCGTCACGCGGACCAGGGCTTCGAGCCCGCGCCCGTCGCGTCCGAGAAACCGCAGTTTCGCGGCACGCGCCGGGCCGATGCCGGTCTGCGCGCGGTGCCGCGTGCCGCGCGCCAACGTCATGGCATACGCCAGCGGCAGGCCTTTTTTCGGCAACAGCCCGAGGGCCGAGGTGTCCACGACCAGCCGTCCGTCGTACCACACGCGCCACACGGGGCACTCGGGATATACGGTCGCGCCGATCCACATGGTCTCGACCGCCACCTCGGCCCGCACGCGCCGGTTGGGGGAGGCGAGCTCAAAGATAGGCCCTATAGGTTTCATATGTCCTATATGTCCTATTTTTTTCTGGAGAACGTCTACAGCTTCAGGTTTGCGAATGCGTCGCCGAGCGAGCCCAGCGCGCCGCCGCCCTTGTTAGACGCGAGCCAGCTTGCGACATCGTTGCCCTCGCCGCCGCCGCCGCGCGTCTCCCACTTGGAGGGGAGCGTGAGCGAGATGCGGTCGCCTTCGACGGACTTGACCACCACCTCGATTTTGCTCGAAGGCGGGAATTGCTTTTCAAGCTTGGCCGCCGGATTGCCGCCCTTGGGCGTGTCGGTCTCGCTGATGTGCAGCAGCCCGGTCTTCTCCTCGGAGAGGCGCACGAAAAGGCCGAACGGCTGGATGGACTCCACGATGCCCTCGACTTTCACGCCCTCGGCCAACTCGCCGGGCTTGAGCGCCTTGACGCGCTCGTCGACCGGCTTCAGGCTGAAACGGCGGCGTTCGGGATCGACGCTGTCCACCTGCAGCAGGAGTTCCTGCCCTTCGGACACCACCTCGCGGGCGGACATCAGCCGGCGCCCGCCGCCCAGCTTGCCGATCGGGATGAGCCCCTCGACGCCGGGGATGAGCTGCGCGAACGCGCCAAACTTTTCGAGCTTGGTGATCGTACCGGTGAAGACGGTGCCTTGCGGAAAACGCGCGACCGCATCGTTCCACGGGTCGCCCTGCGCGCCGCGCAGGCTGAGCGAGATGCGGTTGCGGTCCCAGTCGAGATCCTTGATCTGCACATCCACCTTGTCGCCGACCTTCACCACGTCTTCGGGTTTCACGTCGCGCGCCCAGGCGATCTCTTTGAGCGGGATCAGCCCTTCGGCGCCGCCGAGGTCCACGAACACGCCGAACTCCACGAGGCGCGTGACCGTGCCCGTGGCGACCATGCCGACGTACAGGTCCTCGATCAGCTCCTCGCGCTGGGCTTCGCGCTCTTTCTCCAGCAGCGTGCGGCGGCTGACGATCACGTTCGTGCCGCGGTCGTCCTCGCCGTACTCGGAGATCAGGAAATTGAACGTGTGGCCGATGTACTCCGCGCCCTCCTGACGGAACAGGCTGATCTGCGAGAAGGGGCAGAACGCCCGCTTGCCGCAGACGGTCACCTCGTACCCGCCGTTGATCTCTTTCTCGACGCGGCCTTCCACCGGCATCTGCCGCGCATACGCGTCGGCCAGTGAGCGGTCGATCACCTGTTTGGCGCCGATGCTGCCCGAGAAGAGGAACGTGCCGTTCTGCATGCCCGCGAAAATCACTTCTACGGAATCGCCGATTTTGCAGCGCAGCGTCCCGTCCCCGTTCGTCATATCCGCAATGGGCACCAAGCCTTCGCGCTTGGCGCTCACGTCCAAAACGACATACTGCCCGGTGATGTTGCTGACCGTGCCGCGCACGCGGTCGCCGGGGTTGAACCCTTTCCGGTAAGTGCTCAACTGCTCATCCAGCAACGACTCGAAATCCGCCATCGAAACTTTTTTATCGCTCATTCTTATGCTCCAAAAGGCGACTAGGATAAGCCATTCCGCCCATCCCATGCAATCCGTAACCGCAATCCCCATGGAAAAGGGCATCGGGGCGTTTTGATTTTTTGCACGTTATATTGCTAAGATGCAATTGCTGGAACCGTAAGAATCGGATAACGTTCATGCCGACACACAGAGATCCCGAATGAGGGAAACCAACAGGATGAAAAACGACGATATGAATGAACAGCAGCCATTGGACGTAACCATTGTGGGCGGGGGCATGATCGTCACCGATCTGATCCTTCCGACGGTCTATCACTTACAGCGGACCGGGGTGGTCGGGACCCTGCATGTCTGTGACCGCTGCGCGGCGCCGCTCAAGGCGCTCAAGGAGAACGCCGAGCTGAAGAGGGCTTTCCCGGGGCAGGATTTCGTGGCGCACCCCTCGCTGTCTGAACCCGCCGATAAGGTGTTTCCCGATCAGTTCGCACAGGTGCTGGCCACGTCCCGCCCGCGCCAGGCGGTGATCGTCGCCGTGCCGGATCAGTTGCACTACGGGATGGTCAAGGCGGCGCTGTTGGCCGACCAGCATGTGTTGTGCGTCAAGCCGCTGGTGTTGAGTTACGCGCAGTCGGTGGAGCTTGAAAAGCTGGCCCTGGAGCGAGGGCTCTATGTCGGGGTGGAGTATCACAAACGGTTTGACCGCCGGTCGCTGGTGGCCAAATCCATGTATGCCCAGGGGCGTTTCGGAACGTTCGTCATGGGGGAGGCGAAGCTGATTGAACCCTACTATTACCGCAACTCCAATTTTCAGAACTGGTTCGTGTGCGACAAGACCGATCCCTTCGTTTATGTCGGCTGCCACTATGTGGATCTGGTGTATTTCATCACGGGGCTCAAGCCGGTCGCGGTGTCGGTCTCGGGCGTCAAGGGCCGGTTCCCTAACGGCAACGAGGGGTACCTCTGGGCGAACGGGCGGGTCCGCTATGAAAACGGGGGCCTGATGTCGATCAGCGCCGGGCTCGGTTATCCCAACGATGCCGCGGGAAGCAACGATCAGGGTTTGCTCATGTATTGCGAGGGGGACGGCAAGAGCGGCATGATCCAGCATGACGATCAGGACCGGGGCGTTCGGCACAGCTATGCCGAAGGCGCGGGCGCTGGCGGTTCGGTTTACAACTACGTGAGCCCCGATTTCTTCAGGCTGGTGCCGTGGGAGGGGGCGGGGCTGAAACCGGTCGGATATGGCGTCGATTCTATTGCGTCCAATGTGGAGACCATGGTCCGCATGGAGCGGGCCTCCCTGTCCTTGGAGCAGCGCCGTGAGGCGATCCGCGCCGTGAGCGAGGCCGGTATCCTGGCGACCCCCGCCAACAGTTTCATCAACGAGCTGGTTGTGGAGGCCGCGCGCCGCTCGATCCTTGCCGACGGCGAATGGGTCACTATTGTGTATGGCGATCAACCGCATGTTGAAGAAAGAAGGAAGTGATTATGGCTGAATATGATTTGAAACCCGTTGCTGTTCCTCCCGTCAAAACGAAATACCGCACGATCTGCACCGCGATTCCCGTGCCGGAATCGCTGCCGATTTTCGAGGAGCTGCGCCTTTCCGAACCGCGTTCCATGGCCGGGCAGCCTCCGATCCTCTGGCACAAGGCGCAGAACGCCACGGTCTCAGACCGCTGGGGCAACCGGTGGATCGACTGGTCGTCCGGCGTGCTGATCACCAACGCGGGGCACGGGCATCCCGCCCTTGTCGCGGCGATACGCGAAATGTTGGACCGCCCGCTGCTGTCTACCTACGTTTTCCCGCATGAAAGCCGCGCCACGCTGGTCAAAATGTTGAGCGGGCTGGCGCCGGAGCCCGAAAATTATCAGGCCTTCCTGCTCAGCACGGGGAGCGAGGCCACGGAAAACTGCATCAAGCTTTCCAAGACCTATGCCCTCGAGAAGCACGGCCGGGGCAGGAAATATATGGTTTCCTTCAACAACGCCTTCCACGGCCGCACGATGGGCGCGCAGCTGGCGGGCGGCATGGCGAAGCAGAAGATTTGGATGGGCACGGTTGATCCTTCGTTTGTGCAAGTGCCTTTTCCGGACGGGTATAAGAACGAGGACGTTTCTTTCGACCTGTTCCTGAAGACGCTGAAGGAAAAGAACATCGCCCCGGAGGAGATCGCGGGCGTGATCGTCGAGAGCTATCAGGGAGTGGGCCCCGACTTTCTCCCGGTCGAGTATGCGCAGAAACTTGAGAAATTCTGCCGCGAACACGACATCGTGCTCACGATGGATGAAGTCCAGGCCGGGTTTGGCCGTACCGGCAAGATGTTCTGCTTCGAACACTATGGGGTCAGGCCCGACCTGATCGCCTGCGGCAAGGGGATTTCTTCTTCCTTGCCCCTCTCGGCGGTGATCGGGCGCAAGGACATCATGTCCCTTTACCCCCCCGGCTCCATGACCTCCACGCACTCGGCGTCGCCCTTGGCCGTGGCGGCGGCCATTGCCAATCTGAAGGTGCTCAAGGAGGAAAAGCTTGTCGAACGCGCCGAACGGTTGGGCACGTGGTTCCTTCCCGAGCTGCGCCGGATCCAGAAACTGTACCCGTCCGTGTTGGGCTGCTTCCAGGGCAAAGGGATGGTCGCCGGAATCCAAGCCGTCAAGGCGGGGACAAAAACGCCTGATCCGGCCTTGGCGCTCAAGATCAACCTGGCGTGCCTGTATCGCGGTCTGATGATGTTTGCCCCGGTGGGCATCGGCGGAGAGTGCATCAAGATCGCTCCCCCGCTGACCATCGAGGAAGACGCTTTGCGCGAGTCGGTGGCCGTGTTCGAAGAGGCTGTCCATGCCGTTCTGAAAAACGGGTAACCCGGTCTGCGGGAAGGAAAGGGAGCCGCGCGGCAGGGCGCGGCCCCTCGCGGAAAAGGGGAGAAACGCCGAACGCCGGACGCCCGATTTCGAGCGTCCGGCCCTACCGCCATTCCACGGCTTGCTCTTGCAGGTTATTGACGCCAAGCGTCGTCAAGCGCCTTTTGTTTTCACCCGACAAACTCTTTTTCCGTTATTGCGGCACACCGGCATCTGCGGTACTATAAGCTCCGTTTTACTGTTCCCCTGTATGCCTGCCGGGCGGCGGGCACGGGGATGGCAAGGTGGTGCCTTTATGATTCGCACACAGACGCTTCTTATCCTTACCCTGGCCGGGCTGCTGGCGGGGGGGTGCGGTTCCGATTCGGGGCAGAGCGCCATGAAGCAGGGGCTGGCGGCGTTCAACGAGAAGAATTATCCGGCGGCGATCGCGCAGTTTACCCGCGCCACCAAGCGGCTGACCGATTCGGCCCCGCTCTATTATCACTTGGGGCTTGCCCATCTTTACCAAGGCGATATGGAGCCCGCCCTGGCGGCGTTCAACGCGGCGCTGGAGCTGGCGCCGGGCCACAGCGAGGCGACGGCCTGCCTGGGGCAGATCGCCTACCTGCAGAACGACCAGCCCAAAGCGCAGGCGTGTTTCGAGAAGGCTTTGGCGACCGCCTCTGGCGACGAGGCCAAGGCGCGCCTGCTGACGTCGCTGGCGCTGACGGAAATGGCGCGCAACCGGAACGATCTGGCGCGGCTGTATTTGCTTCGCGCGCAGTGGCACAACCGCCTGTACGCGCCGGCGCTCTACAATCTGGCCAGCCTCTACCGAGACAAGTTCAATCTGCGCGAAGAGGCGCTCGACCAGTTCGAGCTGTATGTGCGCCTTGCTCCCAAGGGCGACCGCCACCTCGAGAAGGCGGAGAACAATATCAAGCGGCTCCGCCTCAATCTGGCGCGGACGCAGGCCGAGGAGGCGGAGGGGCTGCGGCGAGACCCCGCGACCGCGGCCCGGTTGCTGCAAGAGGGCGCCCGCCTGCATGCCGCCAAGCAATACCCCAAAGCGTCCAAGGCGTTCCGCGACGCCTTGGCGGCAGACCCACTCACCTTCAGTGCGGCGTATGGGCTCGCCATGACCTATAAGATCCAGGGGCAGCGCGCCGAGGCGGTAGAGGCGTTCCGGCGTGCGGCGGTGATCAACCCCAACCATCAGGACAGTTACCATCAGGCGGCGGAGCAGGCGTTCCAGCTGAAGCGCTACGCCGAAGCGGCGAAGCTCCTTGACCGCGCGATCGCCCGCAGCCCGTTCAACCCGGCCAGCGCCGCGCTTATGGCACGGATCCGGTACGCCGAGACACGGTTGCCCGAGGCGCGCGCGTATGGCGAATTCTACCTTTCCCTGTTGCGTCCGGGTGACAAGACCCGCCCGGCCTACGAGAAGTGGGTGCGGGCGCTTCCCGTCAAGTGAGCGGGTTTCACCGGCGCCGGATGAGCCTATGATGACTTTTTTCAAAGAGGCGGGATACTTGGACTATCTGGCCTTCGGCGGCGTCGCGTTCCTCGTGGTCCGCGGGTTCGTGCGGGGCTGTTCCGGCGAGCTGGGACGTTTGGTGGGAACGTTGGCCGCGGCGGGGATCGGCTATTTCGGCTTCGGCGCCATTTCCCGCCTTGTGCTTTCGGCCCAACTGTTCAACGGGAACCCGTATGCGGGCCGGCTGATCGTGTTCATCCTGATGGCGGTGCTCTGCCTGGCCGTCTGGTTCGGTCTGAGCCGCCTGCTGACCGATGCCCTGCAGTTGGCGATCGCCCAGCCTTTCGACGCCATCCTGGGCGGTATGATCGGCGGCGTCAAAGCCTTTGTCGTGGTCGCGGCCCTGTGTACGCTGGGGCTGATCAACCCGAAAGAAAGCGACCGCACCCGTTTTCAGGAACGGTCGGTGACCGCCCAGAAACTCGCGCCCCTTTTGAAAAACCTCACCTCCCCCGGCCGATAGGGGGTTTATGACTTCATACGCGCAACTGAACGAAATGGACGACGCGGCCCTGATGCTCAGGGCGCGGGACGACGACCGCGACGCGTTCGAGGTTCTGGTGAAGCGGCACCAGAAAATGCTGCTGAACTTTTTCGCGCGTTCCGGCGTTCAATACGATTGCGAGGATTTGGTCCAGCAGACCTTTCTCCGGGTGTACCGTTACCGGGACCGGTATGTGGCCGCCGCCAAGTTCACGACGTTCCTGTTTCTGCTGGCCCGGCAAGTCTGGATCGACGAGCTGCGCCGCCGCAAACGGCATGAACGGCTGGTGGAAGGGCTCGCGGCGGAACCGCGTCCGGAGCACGCGGGGCCGGCCGCGGCAGACGCGGGCGCGTCCGGCGGCATGGACGTGGGGCCCGCGCTGGCCTCTCTGCCGGAAGGCCTGCGGCAGGTGGTGGAACTCGGGGTGTATCAGGATTTGCCTTATGCGGAGATCGCCGCGATTTTGAAGATCCCCGTGGGGACGGTGAAATCGCGCATGTTCAACGCGCTCGCCAAAATGCGCGCGTATTTGGAGGAAAAATGAAGCTGGCCGCACATCTGAACGAGTTGAGCCTGCCGGAAGCCGCCGCGTTCCGCGGGCTGGTGGAACGGCTTCGCAGTCTGCCCGGACGCACGCCTGCGGCCGACCTCACCGGGCGCATCATGGCTGCCGTTGACGCGGAGCGCTCCCGCGCGCGCCGCCGGCCGCCTTCCCCGTGGTGGGGAT
>JAQVSS010000143.1 GCA_028700415.1 Kiritimatiellia bacterium | reverse complement strand
GGTGCTGATGGCGGTGGCGGGGATGGCCTGCGCGCAGGAGCGGGCGGGGTGGACGCTCGTGTGGTCGGACGAGTTCGACAAGCCTGGATTGCCCGACGCGGCGAAATGGGCGTATGAGAAGGGCTTTGTGCGCAACAAGGAAGCGCAGTACTACACGGAGGCGCGGGCGGAGAACGCCCGCGTGGAGAACGGGACCCTCGTGATCGAGGGGCGGAAAGAGGCGTACAGGGGTCCCGACGGCAAAGAGGCGCGCTACACGGCGGCGAGTCTGACGACCGAGGGACGGTTTGAGACCACGTATGGCCGCGTGGAGGTGCGGGCGAAACTGCCGTCCGGACGCGGCATGTGGCCCGCGCTCTGGATGCTCGGAACGAACATCCGGTCCGTCGGCTGGCCCAAGTGCGGCGAGATCGATATCATGGAGGCCGTGGGGCACGAGCCGGGCAAGGTGTTCGCGAACGTCCATTGGTTCAGCGGCGAGAAGGGCAGGCACGCTTTCTTCGGGGGCAGGCTGGGGGGGCAGAAGACGTCGGAAGATTTCCACGTCTACGCGGTGGAATGGTTCGCCGACCGCATGGACTTCTATTACGACGGGACGAAATATTTCACCTGTCCGGTCGACAAGGCAGGCTCCGGTGAAAACAACCCTTTCCACAAACCGCACTACCTGCTCATGAACCTGGCGATCGGCGGAAGCTGGGGGGGGAAGAAGGGCATCGACGACCGAATCTTCCCGCAGCGGTACGTGATCGATTACGTGCGGATTTACAGGAAGGGTTAACGCGCGCGGATGTTCGGCCGCGGCGTCACTTGAGCTTGGACAGCGCCTCGCGGAAGCGCCCGGCCAGAAGTTGTTCCATGGTGTAAAAACCGCGCGGGCACTCCATCAGCCACTCCGTCCCCGTCAGCGCGCCGCGCCCGAAGGCTCCGCGGTTGATGCTTTCGTGCGTGATCCGCAGCGTCTGGTTCGGCAGTCCAAACAGCACTTCGTGTTTGCCGATGATGCCCCCCGCCCGGATGGACTTGACGCACTGGTCGGGTTCGACCCTCAGCCTTTTGGCGATGCGCAGGGCTGTGCCGGAAATGTCGGACTTCTGCTGGAAATGTTCCTCCAGAATCGCGATATCGGCCTGGGGGATCACATTGCGCACGACGAGGGACGTGAGCAGGAGCAGGTTGACGCCGATCGAGATGTTGGGCGAGTAGAGGATGGCGGTTTTTCGCGCCAGCTTCTTCAGTTCGGCCAAGTCGTCGCGCTCATAATTTGAGACCGCAGAGAGGATGCGTGTCCCGTGGTTGGCCGCGGATTTATACAGGTGGACCGTTTCCGAGGCGGAGAAGTCGACGATCACGTCCACCGGGTTTTGGATAAAGAAGGTGTCGTTGATGTCGCCCACCCAGTGAATGAGTCCCTCGTCGTGGTCGAACCCGTGGAGGCGGCTGGCATACTCTCCGGCATGGGCACTGCTTTTCCGGACAACCCAGGCGAGTTCCGAATTCTGGGCATCGACCATTTCGTGCGCGACGGTCGCGCCGGTGCGCCCGAAGCCAAAGAGGCCGATTTTGATTTTCCCCGTGTTCGCCGACATGGGTCCCTTCCCCGTTTTCTCGCGTTTGTCCACATGTGCCTTTTCCCGCTATCCCCGCTCTCTGTGTCAAGGGGGACAACACAGAGGCGCGTGACCCTGGCTCCGGGCAGCTTCTGCCTTAGATCGCCGTCCAGACATTCCCCTTCTTGGAGGATGAGACGACCGCGTTGATGAACTTCATGCCGCGCACGCCGGCGGTGACGCCCGGGAAGTCCAACTCTTCGGGGGTTGCCTTCCGCTTGTCCATTTTGGCGCGGATGGTGTCGGCGAAGTTGCAGTAGTTGTTGGCGAAGGCTTCCAGAAAGCCTTCCGGGTGTCCGCTCGGGATGCGGGTACAACGGGCGGCAGCCTTGCTCTTTTCGGCCACATAGCCGTTGCCGCGCTTCCACACCTCTTCCGGCGCGGTCTGGCAGAGGACGTGGAGCTCGTTGGGGTTCTCCTGACGCCACCAGAGCGCTTTCTTCTCGCCGTAAATCCAGATGGCGATGTTGTTCTCTTCGCCCACCGAGATCTGGCTGGCATGGAGCACACCCTTTGCGCCCTTTTCGAAACGCAGCAGCACGTTGCCGTCGTCGTCCAGTTTCCGTCCCTTGACGAACGCGGTGAGGTCCGACAGCACTTTGGTGATTTTCAAGCCGGTGATGTACTCGGCGAGGTTGGCGGCGTGTGTGCCGATATCGCCCATCGAGCCGGCGGCGCCGGAGGTTTTCGGGTCGGTCCGCCACGAGGCCTGCATGTTCCCGGTTTTCTCGAGCAACTGCCAGAGCCATCCCTGCGGATATTGCACGACGACTTTGCGGAGTTTGCCGAGGTCGCCCTGCTTGACCATATCCTTCGCCAGCTTGACCATGGGGTAGGCGGTGTAGTTGTGCATCAGGCCGAAGACCTTGCCGGACGCCTTGACGAGGGCGGCCAACTCTTCGGCCTCCTCGACGGTCAAGGTCATCGGTTTCTCGCACATGACGTTGAAGCCGGCCTCGAGGCAGGCTTTGGCGATCGGGAAGTGCGTGTGGTTCGGGGTGCAGACGGCTACGAAATCGACCCGCTCTTCTTGCGGGAGGGCCAGCTCGCCCGCGATCATTTCCTGATAGGTGCTATAGACGCGCTTGGGGTCCACCCCGAGGAGCTTGCCCTGCTGCAGGCTCTTTTGGGGGACAACATCGAACGCGCCTGCCGTGAGGACAATCCCGCCATCCATCCGGGCGGCTTTCCGGTGAACCTCGCCGATGAACGCTCCGATTCCGCCCCCGACCTGACCCATTTTAAGAATACGCATAAAAATCGCTCCTTTTGTTTGCGCAACAGAAACCTTGTTTCTTCGGGAAAAGTTTAGCGGCTCGCGTGTGCAAAAGGAAGCGCAAAAACGCGAAAGTTTATACATTGACGAACGGCGATCTATCCGACAAACTTCCATCCTCAATAGCGCAGACGGAAAAGTCTGGAACAAGGTGGTTTTCATGAGGAAAATAGAGCTTTCAGGTGACTGGAGCGTGCGCAAGGCCGGGTCGAAAAAGAACCTGCCCGCACACGTGCCGGGGTGTGTGCATGCGGATCTTTTGTCGTCGGCCGAGATCGAGAACCCGTTTTTCCGCAAAAATCTTGAAGGCGTCGCGTGGGTTTCCGCGTGCGAATGGGTTTACGAAAAGACGTTTGTGTCCGAGGATTTCTCGGCATTCGACCGGGTGGTGTTGCGGTTCGAGGGCGTGGACACGTGCGCGACGCTCTGCCTGAACGACACGGTGCTGGGGCATACGTCGAACCTGTTTGAGACGGTTGAGTTCGATGTCAAAGCGTTGCTCAGGCCGGGCAAGAACACGGTTACTGTGACGTTCGTTCCGCCGGAGGGCAAGATGGCGCGCGCCACGTTTGGCGCGATCCGCCGGACGGCTTTCAATACTGCGGACGGGGCGGGCCTGCATCCGGTGTCCCTTACCGCCGGTCTCTGGCGCGGCGTCTCGATTTTGGCGTTCGCCAGCATGCGTGTGACGGGTGTTGCGATCCGGCAGGATTTTTCCTCCGCGGGGATTGTGGGGCTTGAGGTTGCGGTGGCGACGGAGCGGTACGACCCTGCGACGCATTTGGAGATCCTTGTGCGCGTGTGTTACAAGGGCAACATTTTGCACGAGGCCCGGGACATCCTTTCCAAGGATGAGACGGTGTTGCGTCTCGCCATCAAAAACCCGCAGCTCTGGTGGCCCGCGGGGATGGGGGAGCAGCCGCTGTATGAGGTGACGGTCGACATCCTTGCCGGGCGCGCCTGCCACGAGCACGTCTCCCGGCGGATTGGCCTGCGCCATTTCGAGTTGGAGGGGGGGGCGGGGGACGGCCATTCTTCCCGGAGGATCATGATCAACGGGCAGCGGATGTTTGTGAAGGGGGCCAGCTGGGTACCCGCCGACTTATACACGGCCCGGATGACGCGCGTGGAGTACGCGCGCCTGGTGAAAGCCGCCGCTGTGGCGAACATGAATCTTCTGCGCGTGTGGGGCGGCGGAGTTTACGAGAGTGACGCCTTCTACGATTTGTGTGACGAGTATGGCATCTGCGTGTGGCAGGACATGATGTTGTGCGAGGTTCAGTCGGCGGAGCCGGAAGCGGCGGCGGTGTCGGCGTTTGAGCGCGAGGTGCGGTGTAACGTTTCGCGTTTGCGGCACCATCCGTGCGTGGCGGTCTGGTGCGGCGGCGACGGCGGCGGGCGCGGCATCGCGGCGGCGTATACGCAAGCTGCCGAGGCGTTGGTCACCGCGCTGGATCCTGGCCGCCCCTATTTGCCGCCGGTTGCGCACGCGCCGTTCTCGCTGGGCGGCGGGGCCGCCGGCGAGCCGTTGCCGGCTTATCCCGAGCCGCGCGTTGTGGCGGGTTACGTGAATGAAGACGAGCGGAACATCTCGCATCCGGTCTGTGCCTTTCATGTGATGCCCGCCCACGGCGCCCGCCGGATATACGAGGGTTTTCTGGGACAGTTCCTGATGCCTTCCGGTTTTGACAATACGCTTTGGCTCAGCCAGATCCAGCAGGGTTTTTCCCTCAAGTGCCAACTGGAGCAGGTGCGGACGGCAGCGGAGGTCAAGGCCGGTTTTGTCTACTGGCATTTCAATGATTGTTGGCCGTGCTGCAGCCCTTCCGCCGTTGATTTCGAAGGCCGTTGGAAAGCGTTGCACTATATGGCGCGGCGGTTTTTCTCGCCGCTCTCGCTGTGCGGAAGGTATCGCGCCGGTGCCGGGCTGGTCGACATTTTCGCCTTTCACGACGGGATCAGAAAACCGTTCAAGGGCGAGATCCAGTGGCGCGTGACGCAGATGGAAGGGACCGTGGTCGTTGAGGGAGCGAAGAAAGTGACGCTGGCGCCGGCTTCGCGTGAGATGCCGGTGAGTGTTAAAGTTGCGGAGTGCCTTCGCAAGTCCGGCGCCGGGAACCTGTTGATGTGGCTTTACATGCTGGACGAACAGGGCAACCAGGTGGCGTGGAACACGGTGCTGTTTTGTGAGCCGCGCGAATTGGCGCTGCAACCGTCGCGCATGAGGGCCGAGATCCGCGCCTGGGACGACAACAGTTTCGCCGTGACGCTGACCAGCCATCACCCCGCCTTGTGGGTGTGGCTCTCCCTCGAAGGCATGGATGCCCGGTACGACGACAATTTCTTCTCCCTGGAGCCGGACAAGCCTTTCCGGGTGCGCGTCACGCCGTCCACGCGGCTGAAGCTCGACCAGTTCCGACAGTTCCTCCGCATCGGGTCGCTGCGCGACACGTGGCAGGAGAAGCGCACCTTGATGCAGGTGATGGCGGCGGCGAAAAAGTAGAAAGCCTACCAGGTCATGCGGACGGGGATGCCTTCTGCGTGCAGCTCGTCCTTGATTTGACGGAGGGTGATCTCGCCGGTATGGAGGATGCCTGCCACGATGGCGGCGTCCGCGTGTGCAAGGTTGAAGGCGTCGCGCAAATGCGCGGCGCACCCCGCGCCGCCCGAGGCGACCACCGGCACGCTGACGGCTTCGGCGATCAACCGCGTGATCGTGAGTTCGAATCCCGCGCGCGTGCCGTCCGCATCCACCGAGTTCACGACGATTTCGCCCGCGCCGAGCTCTTCCGCCCGTTTGGCCCATGCGACGGCGTCGAGACCGGTCCGTTCGCGGAAGCCGCGCGTGGTGACCTCGTACCCGCTCGGGCAGCGAGCCGTGTCGGGCGTTGCCGCGGGATCCATGCCCAGCACGATGCACTGGGACCCGAACGCTTTCGCGCCCCCGGAGATGATCTCCGGATTTTTAACCGCGAGGGAATTCACCGAGATCTTCTCCGCGCCGGCCAGCAAGACGCGCGACATGTCCCCGAGCGTGGAAATGCCCCCGCCGACGGCGAAAGGGATACGGACGGCGCGGGCCACTTCGCGCACCATGCCGATGTCGATGGGACGGCCTTCGGCCGACGCGGTGATGTCGTAGACGACCAGTTCGTCGCACCCTCCCTCGGAATAGCGGACAGCCATTTCAACCGGGTCGCCGAGGTCAATGTTGTTCAAGAACCTCACGCCTTTGGTGACGCGGCGCTTGATGATGTCCAGACAGGGGATGATGCGTTTCGTGAGCATAACGGAACACGGTGAGGGTGGTTACACGTCAGGGGTTGGAGTCCAGCGGGTGAAGTTGTCCAACAGGCGCAAGCCGATGCGGCCGGACTTCTCGGGGTGAAACTGGGTGGCGGCCACATTGGCGCGCCCGACCATGGAGGCGAAGCTCACGCCCGCGTACCCGGTGAGGCCGATCGCCAAGGCCGGGTCGGCCGGGGCCGGATAGAAGCTGTGGACGAAATAGAACTCGCCGTTGTCCGGGATGCCGTCGAGCAACGGGTGCCGGCGTGCTTGTGCCACCTGGTTCCAGCCGATCTGGGGAACCTTGTCCCAGCGGTTCGACGGCCGGAAACGCGGCACGCGTCCGGGAAGGATGCCGAGGGTGGTCGTGCCGCCATCCTCTTCGGAAGAATCGAACAGGATTTGCGTGCCGAGGCAGATGCCGAGGAACGGCGTGCCGCGCGAGGCGACTTCTTTGATCGGCGCGATAAGCGTGAGGTCGGCGAGGTTCCACATGGCCGCGCCCGCGGCGCCGACTCCCGGGAAGACCACGCGGTCGGCCGCGAGGATGGCCTGCGGGTCGGACGTGACTAGGGCCTCACAGCCGAGGGCGCCAAAGGCGAGTCGGACGCTGGTGAGGTTGCCTGCTTTATAATCGATGATAGCGATCATGGGGACGTCATCGGGTCTTCGGTGTTGAAAACAAGGCGGCAAATTGTCGTTGGGACGCTCCGGAATGTCAACAGCTAAACGGGCGCGAAAAAGGTGCCGCAGTATGTGGCGTTATTAATTCATATATTATTGTATAACAATAAAATTAAATATTGTTTATTTTTATATTTTTCTACTTGCCAAAAAAGGTTTCTTTTTGTTACCTTACGTAGGTAAGGCGAGATGCGATAAAATCACAAAGGCAGGGAAGAAACATGAAAACGACCGTAATGAGGCGGTTACCGGTATGGGTTGCTTCAAGCGTCTTGGCGTTGGCGGCACATGCGGGGTCGCCGCGGATAGACCGACACGATGTGAAGTTCGTTCAGAAAGGGTCTTTCGCGGAAATCACGTATACACTCGAGGATGCGCCGGCAATTGTGACGATGGAGATCCAGACGAATACCCTCGCAAACGGCGCCGGCGAATGGGTTCCCCTTGACGGTATGCATGTGCAGACGGTGGAGGGCGATGTGAACCGTGTCGTCCGTGACCTCGGCACGAAGCGCACGATCAAGTGGGCGGCGCGCACGGACTGGCCGGACCGGCTTTTGTCTGACGGACGCATCCGCGCTGAGCTTACCGCTTGGGCGACGAACGCTCCGCCCGATTATCTGGTGATTGGGCTTTCGGCGAACGACGATGTCCGCTTCTATGCGTCTTCCAATTACGTCCCGCAGGGCATCGCTTCCGATCTTTACAAAACCAAGGCGATTCTGATGCGCAAGATTCCGGCTGCGGGAGCCATCTGGTGCATGGGGTCTCCCGAGGGCGAATCTGGCCGCGTGGCCGATGCGGAAGTGCAGCATTCCGTTATGTTTACCGAGGACTATTACGTCGGGGTCTACGAGTTGACGCAGGCACAGATCACCAACTTCTACACCCGTGTCACTTCCAGCTGGACGAACTACACGGATTCGGTGTTCCGTCCGGCCGAGGGCCTTACACTCAGTAACCTGCGTGGCATGTCCGCGTATACGGGGCCGACCGGTTGGCCGCAGAGTGGATATACCAATGTCTCAAGCGGGAGCGTCGTCGGCACTCTGCGGGCGAAAAGCGGACTTGACGGTATCGATCTGCCGACAGATGCCCAGTGGGAGTTCGCTTGCCGCGCGGGGACGACGACTGCGTTTAACAACGGCGGCGCTGCCACGGCCGATGCCTACAAGGAAGTCGGCTGGTACTCGGACAACAGTGCGCAGGGTACCTCGGACGGTAAACAGCAGACGCATCCCGTCGGCCTGAAACGGCCGAACGCCTGGGGGCTTTTCGATACGCACGGTAACGTGTTGGAACTCTGTCTCGACCGCTACTCGTACGGAGAGGATTACCTGTCGCTTTTCCCGCCGGACTATGCGCTCCGCGGCATTTCCGTCGACCCGATCGGACATGCGGAAGGCTCGTGGATCACTCACCCGTCCGGAGCGGAGATGCAGAACCAGACCATCAAAAGGGGCGGATATTTCGGCGCTTCGCTTGCCGACGGGCGTTCAGGCGCTCGCGGGTACGGGTCGTATAATTATGACGCCAATTATACCGGATGCCGTTTATGGCATCCCGCAAGATTCGAGTAATCGAAAGGGGTACTGAAATGAAGAATACGTTTGTCTTTTTGTTTGCTCTGTCATTGGCATGTTCCGTTGGGGCGCTCGATAACACGCTCGTGGACGATTTCTGGGACACGCGGGGATATGTGAACGGGACCACCAACGAGGTGACGGGCGTGTCGTCCGTTCTGGTGGACGTTCCCGTGAAAAGCGTTGCCGCGTCTGACGCCCCGGCGGATTTCAGCACATTCGCGTGCGGTACGGTGTTTATGTTCCGCTGAAAAATGTAGGGGGATGTCTATGAAGAAAGTGTTTTTTTCAATTCCGGCAATGCTTGCCTTCGCGTTGTTCGCGGAGACCCCGCATGTCGATTCCGATATGGTTTCCGTTGTCCGCGGGGGAAACGGGACTACCGTTAAAATTTCCTATACGCTCACGGGCGAACCTGCGGTGGTCACGATCGACCTGCAGACTAACACGTTATCGGATGCATCCGGGGAGTGGGTGTCGATCAACGGTGAAGGGATGGGGTTCCTCGGCGGCGAAGCGAACAAGGTGGTTTATGAGCTGGGCGGCCCCGTCGACGCCTACTGGTTTCCTCCGGCTTCTTTTTCCGCCGGTATCTCGGCAGGCGGCCTGCGCGGCGTTGTCAAGGCTTGGCCAACGAACTCGCCGCCTGATTATATGGCTGTGAATCTCACCGGCGCCAAAAATGTCGTCAGATTCTACGAGTCCACGGCGCTGCTGCCGGGCGGTTTTGCCAATCCCGAATACAAAACCACTATACTTCTGATGCGTAAGATTCCCGCGGCGGGTGTGGTCTGGCGGATGGGAATGCCGGACGATGAATACTATGCCAGTTCAAACGCCGTGACGCACAAGGTCATGTTGACGGAGGACTATTACGCCGGTGTTTACGAAATGACGCAGGGGCAATTGACCGCGTTGGGCGGCAGCAACGAAAGCTCATTCCAGGGGTATGACGATTCGCCGTTCCGACCCGCGGAACGTGTGAAACATTTCACAATGCGCGGACAGAGTTGGTCGGACAGCACCTATTGTTGGCCGGAAAAGGGGCACGATGTCTCGGCGACGAGCGTCCTCGGGGTTTTACGCGCGCGGTGCGGGATCGCCGACATGGATTTCCCGACCGAAGCCCAGTGGGAGTATGCATGCCGTGCGGGCAAGGGAACCTCGCTTTACAACGGCACGAAACTCGACAAGACGGCTCCTGCGATCGCCAGCCTCAACCAGATAGCGGTCACGCTGAATAACGCAACCGACCCTGTGCATGGCGTCAAGATGCCGTATGTGGCGGGTTCTAAGACACCCAACGCCTGGGGACTGTACGACATGCTAGGCAACGTATATGAAATGTGTCTGGACCGTTCGGGGGTCAATGCCAATCTTGAAGCCTACAAGCAGACGTTAACGCCCGGATGGGAAACCGGCGCGGTTACGACGAATCCGGCTGGTGTGGCGAGCACGTCTGTGCAGCGTCTCATCAAGCGCGGCGGGGCGTGGATGGACACGGTTGACTATTGCACGTGCGGTGTGCGTGCGGACGGGTCGATCAACTATCAGGGTGCAGAGGGTTACATCGGTTGCCGATTCTTCTGTTCCGTGAAGGAAGCGGTCAAATGACCGCGGACCTGAACCGACGCGGATTCATAGGGTGGGGGGCGTGCATGTTGCTGGCGCATA
>JAQVSS010000547.1 GCA_028700415.1 Kiritimatiellia bacterium | reverse complement strand
GCCACTCGCGTTTGCCGGTGCGCGTGAATGGCAGCAGACGTCCGAGGAGCCCGGCGTTGCCGAGCATATGCGCTGGCCAGTCCGCTTCAACGCCAACATCGCGCAGGCGAAGTCGTTCAACGGCGCCCGCCCGGGTTTCGGTAACAGGCAGGCGTTTCCCGGTTTCAAAACCGCCGTTGATGTCTCCCGCTGGCGTTTCAGTGAAGAAGTCGGCCAGCGCCCAGGCGCCGGGGTTGTCGAAATAGACCCTGTAGGTCACGGAGGTCGCTGGAGCGCAGACCGCGGGCAGCACCAGCTCGGCGCCGTCCGGAACGGCTCCGGCGGTGATGATCTCGCGGCTGGCGGGGTCACGCAGGGCGTAGAGCAACTGTACGCCCCGCGCGTCGGTTACGCGCACGGCTTCGGCGCGCGCGCCGGCGAGCGGGGCCTGCCCGGGGCCGCCGCCGACAATGACGGTTACCGGAGCGCCTGCCAGCGGCTTGTCCGAAGGGTTGGATATGACTACCGGGAAACGGGCGCGCCAGACATCGCCGCGGCCGAGCCACAGCGGGTGATCCCACTCGGTGCAGTCGGCGCGGCAAAACAGGGCGGCCAGAAAGAGCGCGGCAATGTTCTTTTTCATAAAATGATTTAATTTAACATAGCAATCCGCTGCCCGGCTGTCAAACGGGCGCTTTCGCGCCGCACAACCGCTGATGATAATGCGGCCATTGGAAACACAACCCCAAGTTCAGAGCCTTATGCGTCAGAGCAGATCTCGGATCTGGTTGGCGTCGCGGATCAGCGCGGTCAGCTTTTCGTAGTCTTCAGCCTCGAGGCAGGCCTTGAAGGCCTGCAGCCGCTCGGAGAAGGCCTCGATCGACTGCAGCACCTGCCCGCGGTTTTGGCGGAAGATCGGAACCCACATCTCCGGCGAGCTTTTGGCGAGGCGCACGGTAGAGGCGAACCCGCCGCCGGCCAGCCGCGGCACGGCGTATCCGGCCTTCTCCTCGGTCTGCACCGCCAGCGAGAGCGCGTAGGCCGCGACATGCGAGAGGTGCGAGACATACGCCGCATGGCGGTCGTGCTGGTCCGAAGCCATGAACTCGAACTTCATGCCTACGGCGTGGAAGATCTCCAGGGCGGTCTTGCAGGCGTCCGGCGCGCTTTCGTCCAGATCGCACAGCAGTACGGTCTTGCCGCGGAAAAGCCCTTCGAGCGCGGCGTCCGGTCCGGCGTTCTCCGTGCCGGCCATGGGATGTGCCGCCACATAACGCGCGCGGTTGACGTGGCCGCGCACGGTCTCGACAATCTTGAATTTAGCCGACCCTAGGTCTATGACCGTCTGGTCCGGACGCGCGGCGTCCAGAACAGTCGGCAGCATGGCGGCGATGGCGTCGACCGGCGTGGCCAGCAACAGCGCGTCGCTCTCCCGCATGGCTTCCGGCAGGGGCACGACGCTGTCGACCAGCCGCATCTCCAGCGCGCGCCGCGCGTGTTCCCCGGAGGTCTCGACCCCCAGCAGCGCGCTGGCCAAGCCCGCCTTGCGCAGGTCTTTGGCGAAAGAACCTCCGATCAGGCCGAGGCCGACGATTGATATCCTCATTTTATTAACACCAATTATTCATTTTTAGCGAAAAGGTCGAAGCGGCGGGCGGAGCTCCTGCCGCGCCGCCAGAAGTCCGTGAAATCCTTCTGTAAACGCGGCATGTCGACGCCTTCAAACGCGGCGTCCGTGGCGGCGGCGGCGTCCTTGGTTTCAGCCAGAGCCTTAAGGTATGCGTCTAGTATGCCGGAACAGGCTTCCAGTTTTTCGGCGGGAACGCCCTTGCGCAGGAAGTATATCAAGGCCCAGGCGGTTGTGTAGTTGAGCGAGCGCTGCTGATCCGACCCGTTGTAGAATTCATCATACCCGTATTTCAGAAGCTTGGGGATAAGGGCTACGGCGGCCTCGAAATTGCGGCCCAGATGGCTGATACGCGAGTTTTCGGGTATCTCGACATGCCCGCGGCTGTCGATCCGGGCGGCCTCGAAGAAACAGGCGTGGCCCTCATTGTACCACACGGCGTTGGGAGTCATGTTGCAGGCATAGAAAAGATATTGGTGAAAACCCTCGTGCATGATCACGCTCATGGTTTGGTCGCGGTCTTTGCCCTGCGAGAGGATCACCAGCTCGCGCCGCATCGGCGACCACAGACCGATGCTCCACTCATGGGGTTTGCCCACATACTGTTTATACGCATCCGGCTCCTCAAAGATGCGCACGACGCTGATGTCGATGTCGCCTTTAAACGGCGGGATCAGGCGCGTGAAGGCGCCGCGCAGAGCGGGCATGTTCTTCTGCAGATCGCGCACCAGGGCCTTGCCGGCGGCGCTGCGTATGTCTGACAGGAAAATATATTCAGGCGTCTCGGCATACCACCAGCCCTTCATGTTGGCTATGCTGCGGCGCGCGGCCGTGCGGCCGGGATGCTCCGGTATGTCCTGCGCGTCCGCCGCGTCCGGCGTCAACAGCGCGCCCGGCTTGTTTGTACCG
>JAQVSS010000546.1 GCA_028700415.1 Kiritimatiellia bacterium | reverse complement strand
GGTGCCGCCGTCGGCGCCAAACCAGCTGTAGATCGGCAGGTCCTGCTGCGTATCCGGACGGATCTGACTGTCAAAACGCGCCACGATGGTTTGGGCATCGCCTGTGCTGTCGATGCCGAAGGCCTCCAGAACGGACCTCTTTTCAGCGATTTGCTCATTGGCGTCGATCCGGGGCCTCAGCCAGGCATTCGTTCCGGCCAGGATGCCGCCGAAGACCAGGCTGAGGACCAGGATGAAGACGATCGTATTCAGGTAGTCGTGTTTCACGCCGCCACCTTCTTTCGCTGTGTCCATTGCCGGATCTGGCGTTCCAGGAGCGGCCCAAAGGCATTGGCGATCAGGATGGCGAACATGATCCCCTCGGTAAACAAGGAATACTGGCGGATGATCACGGCGACCAGGCCGATCAGGATGCCATAGGCGATTTTGGCCTGGTCCAGCACCGGCGCCGAAACCGGGTCGGTGGCCATGAAGACGACAGCGAACAGGAATCCGCCGGACATCAGCGAGAAGAGCGGATCCGGTGCGATCACGCCGCTGAAATACAAGATGGCGTTCAGCGTCAAGAACGAACCGGCTGTCGCCGTTATGATCTTCCAGGACGCCGTTTTGGTCGCGATCAGGTAGATCGCGGCCAACAGGATCAGGATCGCGCTCGTCTCGCCCAGCGAACCGGCGATGTTGCCAAAAAGCAGCGGCAGGTAACCCCCGCTCCAGGCATCGCTCTTGGCCAGGATCATCGGCGTGGCCGAGGCGATGGCGTCGACGCCGCCGTCATAACGGATCAGGCCGCCCGGGAAGCTGCTGAACGGCTCCGTCCAGCGCACCGTCAGGTAACTGGGAAAGGAAATGTAGACAAAGCAGCGGCCGACCAGGGCCGGATTGAAAATGTTCTTGCCGAAGCCGCCAAAAACGCCCTTGCCGAAAAACAGGCCGAAAGCGATGCCCAGAACGGCGACCCAGTAAGGCGTCGCCGGCGGCAAAGTCAGCGTGAACAGGAAACAGGAGACCAGGGCCGCTTCCGAGACCTTGGCCTTGGACCCGTTGATCAGGCGCATCGCGCCATATTCAACCAGGCAGCCGGTTATACAGACAACGGCCAGCAAGGCCAGCGTTCTCAAACCGAACAGGTAAACAGATCCCAGCAGAATCGGCACCAGGCTGAGCAGCACCTTGTGCATGATCTTCTGCTTCAGGTAAACATCGTTCAAATGAATACAAAGCCCCCCCTTCAGGCCTGGCGGCCCGGACGCGCGCAGCTGTCGGATTCAAGTAAATTCAGTATAGCGCACCGTTCGGGAAAATTGCAATGCCGGGGAGGGGGCGGCGCTCAGCCGGTCAGCTTGCCGAGCAAACCGAGTACTTCGTCGATTTTCTCCTGCTCGCGCCCGCTTTCGAACGCCTCGCGGACACAGCTTTGCAGATGGGCCTGCATGACGTCGCGGCTGACTTTTTTCAATATCGCCTGGGTCGCCAGGATCTGGTTGTAGACATCCATGCAGTAGCGGTCGTCTTCAATCATCTTGAGCAACCCGTCCAGCTGTCCGCGCGCCGTGCGGATCAGCCGGGTCGCCTTCGCTTTATCGGCCTTCATCCGAACAGCCCCCTGGCCGCCTCGATCCCGGTTACCGTGTAGCCGGCCTCGTCGACCGCGTCTTTCAGCTGGCTGTCGGAAACATCCTGGCTAAGCTTCACCGTCGCCTGAGCCTTTTTCAGATCGACCCGTGCGGTCACGCCGGGAATCGCATTCAGCGCCTTTTCGACGCGGGCCTGGCAGTGGCTGCAATGCATGCCTTCGATTTTCAAGATTTTCTTCATGGTGTTCACGCTCCTCTTTCCATTATTTCTCTTTGGTTTTGAATCGTCGCAGGCGCAGGGCGTTGGTGACGACGCTGACCGAACTGAGGCTCATCGCCGCAGCGGCGAACATCGGGCTTAATGTCCAGCCGAGCAGCGGGAAAAAGACGCCGGCTGCCAGCGGAATGCCCAGGATGTTGTAGAAAAAGGCCCAGAACAGGTTCTGGCGGATGTTGCGGATAACCGCCTTGCTGAGCGCCAGCGCGGTCACGGCGTCACCCAGGTCGCTGCGGATCAGGATCAGGTCCGCCGATTCCAGCGCCACATCCGTCCCCGCCCCGATGGCCAGCCCGACATCGGCCCGGACCAAGGCCGGTGCGTCGTTGATGCCGTCGCCGATCATGGCCACTTTTCGGCCTTCTTCCTGCAGGCGGCGGATAACCGCCTCTTTGTCCTGGGGCATGACTTCCGCGATCACGTCATCGATATCCAGTTGACGGCGGATCGCCTCGGCCGTCCGCCGGTTGTCGCCGGTCAGCATCAGGACGGTCAAACCAGCCCGTTTAAAGCGGTCGATCGCCGCCCGGCTGGTCGGCTTGATGATGTCGGCAATGCCGATAAGGCCCAGGGCAGCCTGGGTTCGGGCCAAGTAAATCGGGGTCCTGCCCGCGTCAGCCAGCTGGCTGGCCTCAACCGGAGGATCGCCGGTCAAGCCGGCCTG
>JAQVSS010000142.1 GCA_028700415.1 Kiritimatiellia bacterium | reverse complement strand
GCCCATCTCTTCCGCCGATTTTCCGGAGCCGGTGAGAAACCCTTTGGCAACCCGGTCCGCCTGATGCCACACCGATGTCTGCTCTTTTTCCAGAACGGCGAGAAGGTTGGAGACGGCGGCTTGATTGGGCAGCGCGGGGTTATTGGTGACGTAGCGGGCCCAGTCGAGCGCCTCGCTGATGCGGCCTTGGTTCTGGAGCTCGAGGATTTTGACGGTGTAATCCTGATCGGGCAACGCCTGAAGCGCGCGCGTCAGGCGTCGCTCGGCGAGCCCCTGCGTCAGCCCGGTCAGGAGGAAGAGTGCGGTGGCTAGACAAATGAGCGCAAGGGTGAGGACGCGCAGGGTTTTGAAGAGTCGCATACGGACCTCATTTCTTTTCCGCACACGTGTTGTGTGCTTTTGTGTGACGAACCGTTCTTTGACTACACCAGTTGCTCAGCCAAAGCACGTTCGAATACGAGCAGCGTCTGGCAGGCAGGACAACGCGCAGAAGGGATCTGCCCCGCATGGGGCGGCAAGCCGGTTTTCTGTCCGCAGAAAAAACACGACACAAACGTTTCTGCCGTGGCGGGCGCGAGCTGGCCTGAACCCGCCTGTCGCGCATACCAGTCGTGATGGGGTTCGCCGCACAACGTGTCGTACGCGGCCTTGACCTGCGTAAATTTTTCGGCGGTCAGAGCCCGGATGGCAGGGTCAAGGCCGGCATGTTTGTCGGGGTGGTAGGTGAGGCTCAGGCTTCGGTAAGCGGCTTTGATTTGCGCGGGGTCGGCATGGTAGGGCACCCCGAGGACGGAGCAGGCGTCGCGGCGGGCCTGACTCGACGGGAGCGCGGAGGTCTGCCGGGTGTAGAACAGCGACAGGTGCCGCGCTTCGTCCTCAGAAAGACCCGCGTGGCGTGCAAAAGAGGCGATGCACGCGGTTTCGGCGGGGGTCTCGTCGCCGTCGCTCACGGCCACGCGCCAGAGCCATACCACGGCGGCGCGTGAAAGGTGCGGGTCCTCGCGGGTCATCGCGGCGAGGCGCGCCAGGCAGCGGTTGATCCGTGCGGCGTCGTCGATCAGGAACGCGAGTTCATGCGGGGCGAGGGAGGTCCCGGCGTTCCGGTTGATCTCTGCCAGGATGGCCCTTATCATTTGGTCTTCTTTGACAGAGTAACGCCCGTCGATTCCGGCCAGGTCGCACAGGGCGCCCGCGGTGATGGCCAGCAGGCGCAGCGCCTGCTTTTCGGACGGGGGCGGTTTGCGGTCGACAAGAAAATGCCCGGCCGCGGCGCCTGCGAGCGTGCCCCACGGGCCGAAGAAGGAGCCGATACTGCCGCCGATTGCTTTGCCTTGCCAACTCATGGATGGCGATAATTTAACGCAACGGGAGGCACGGCACAACAGCAAACGCCGCCTGGCGGCATCCTGAAGGAAAAGAAAGGATGGGCTTTTCGGCGACAGACGACGTTTTTTTCGACGTAAACAAAATGATGTGGTCGGATTGGAAAACCTGTTCATGGTGTGCTAAGCTTAAAACCTTCAGAGGGCAGCGAAGACATAAGGAGAAAACGATGAAAAATTCACCTTTATTACTCACAGCGGTTGTTGCGGGACTGGTGTCGGGTGTGCGGGCGCAAGGATTTTCTCCGGTGTTGGAGAGTGAAGTGAAGGCTTCGGTCAACAAGGGGCTGCAGTGGCTCAAGGCACAGCAGAAACCCGCCGGAATGTGGTCGGATGAACACATGCCCGCCATGACAGCGTTGCCGCTCTGGGCGTTTGTGGCGTCCGGCGAAAAGGCCTATGCTTCAGAAGTGGACCGGGCGGTCGCGTTCTTGTTGGGAAAACAGCAGACGGACGGCGGCATTTATGTGCCTGTGCCGGGGCGTCAGGGCGGTTGGCTCGGCAACTACAACACGTCGATTTGTGTCGCGGCCTTGTATGCGACGGGACGGCGGGAGGTGATGCCGGCCGTGCTGAAGGCCCGTTCCTATATTGCGGCGTCGCAGCATGTCGGAGACGACCCGCATGCGGGTGGCTTCGGGTATGACAAAGATGCGGGGCGGCGTTATTCCGACCTGAACAACACCCATTTCTCGATGGATGCGATGCGGCGCACGCAAGGCGCGGAGGATTTGCGTCCGGCGGGTGAGAAACGCGCGGATATCAACTGGGACTCGGCGCTCAAGTATGTGACGCAGATGCAGAACACGGAGGGCGAGACGGCCGGCGGTTTCGCCTACAATACCCAAGACCCCAAAGGGGGCGTGACCACCAACGCCAGCGGGCGCGTGATGTTGCGCGCCTACGGCAGCATGACGTATGCGGGCTTGTTGGCGTTGGTTCACGCGCGGCTCGGGAAGAGCGACCCGCGTGTGCGTTCCGCGGTGGAGTACGGGTCGCGTTTCTGGACACTGGAAGAGAATCCAGGACAGGGACAACAGGGGCTTTTCTTCTATTACAACGCGATGTCCCGCGCGCTCAGCGCGGCCGGACTGGACGCGTTGCCGAAACACGCGTCCGACGGCACGATCCGTTGGCGTGAGGAGATGGTGCGGAAAATCATCAGCCTCCAGAAGCCCGACGGTTCGTGGGTGAACGAGAACAACCGCTGGTGGGAGAACGATCCTGTGCTGGCGACATCCTATTCGCTTTTGGCGCTGGAGTTCGCGTCGGGCCTGGCGAGGTGATGCAGTGTAAGTGCGATAAAAGGAGCTGTTTCATGGACAAGAAGAAATGGGTTTATGTGGGACTTTCGACTCTGGTTGTGGCTGCCGGCTGGACGGTTGAGCCGCCGAATGAACCTGCCATGAGAGATCCGAAACCCAACCTTTCGACCCCTGGGTTTGTGATCGATTCACACCTGCATTATAACGGGAATGACGCGTGGGAGAAATCGTTTCTCGAAACCTATACAAAATGGAATGCAATGGCCGTGCTTCTGGTCAACATGAACGCTTTGGAACGGGGAATGGCTTTCGCAAAAGCGCATCCCGATCTGGTTATCCCCTACGCGTCAATCAATATTGAAAGCCCGACTGTGGAACAGGATATCCAGAAAGTGTACGATATGGGGTATAAGGGGCTTGGAGAGCTTTTCGCATTGCGCGAGTGGGATTATGATGCGCCAAAATATGAGGTCATATGGGAAAAGGCTCAGCGGCTCAAATTAATGGTCTTGTTTCATACCGGTATCCATGCCAGCGGAAAGATGTCCCGCATGCGTCCCGGCCCACTCGCTTCCATTGCGGCTGAACACCCCCTGCTTATGATCCAGGGTGCCCATTTTGGAAACCCGTGGTATGCGGAAGCGGCGGAGGTCGCCCGCCGCAATCCCAACGTGTATTTTGATATCACCGGGTCATCGCTGATCAAGAAAGCCAAAGAACCTTGGATATGGGCGGAATATCTCTGGTGGTCTGATTTCTATGGCTGGCCGCACATGCCGAAAAGCGGGGTTCCTGCTCTGCAGAAACTTGTTTTTGCCACAGATGAGGAGCCTGCGGGGCTTGAGGCGAACATCCTTCGCTTCAACCGTATGCTCGATGCGCTCGGTGCCGACGAAGAAACCCGCAGGATGTGTTTTTATGGAACGATCGCAAAAACACATAAGATCGATGTGAGCAAACGTGTGAAAAAGGAATGAGGAACAGACTGCTGAACGAAAGTTGGTTTAGGGATTGTCATATCAGGACATAAGTACAATCCGGCATCTCCCCGGTCGACGGCGAGGGCTCGTGGGCGCTGGCGTGCAGCGTGTGCGTCCACCTGAACCCCGTGCGCGTCAAGACGCTGGGGTTCGGCAAGGAAGGTGAATGGGCGAAGAGGGGAATGGCATGAAAATGATTTTGTCTGGTGCTTTTGCGGCGGGGATTATGGCGGCTGGACTGGCTGCCGAGGTGCGGTTCGATTTCGAGATCGCGCAGGCCAGCGGCGGCACAGCTGCCGACAAGCTGAGGGCTGCGATTCTGGAGCTCGGGCGCCAGTTCGGCGCTGACTATCCGGAAAAGGCTTTTCTCGAGCGACTCGACAAGCTGGAGGCCGGCGATGACGAGGCGGAGCTGGAGGCGTTCGGGCGCGCGGCGCTGGTCGCGGGCAACCCGCTGCTGGCGGCCCAGCCGCTTCTCTTCGTGACGCGCAAGCAGTACCGCCCGGATCACCACAACACGGAAACGATGTTCCAGACGGGCGAGATCAACACGGGCAGCTACGACACCGAGGGTGCCTTCAAGGTTCTCGACGCCAAGAGCGGCGCGGTCAAAACTTTGTTCGCGCCAGGCGTGGGCGCGACGGTGCGCGACCCGGACGTTAGCTTCGACGCCAAGCGGATTGTCTTCTCGATGCGCAAAGGCAAGGACGACGACTACCACATCTATACAATGAGCGCGGACGGCTCGGACGTGCGGCAGCTCACCGCCGCGCCCGGGGTGTCGGACATTGACCCCATCTGGCTGCCCGACGGCGACATCCTTTTCTCGGCGACGAGGGAGCCCAAGTACTGCATGTGCAACCGGCACATCATGTGCAACCTTTACCGCATGAAGCCCGACGGCGCGAACATTCACCAGATCGGCAAGTCCACGCTGTTTGAGGGACACGCCACGCTGATGCCGGACGGCCGCGTGCTGTACGACCGGTGGGAGTACGTGGACCGCAACTTCGGCGACGCGCAGGGGCTCTGGACGTGCTATCCGGACGGGATCGGCCACGCGCTCTACTGGGGCAACAACACGACGAGCCCCGGCGGGGTGATCGACGCGCGGACGCTGTCGCAGACGCATCTGGCCATCGCGATTCTGGGCTCGTGCCACGACCGGCCATGGGGCGCGCTGGGTCTCATCGACCGCTCCAGGGGCGTGGACGGTCGCACGCCGATCCTCCGCACCTGGCCGGCGGATTTCATCAACCGCGTCACGACGGTAGGGCAAGACTTCGATTCGACGAGGAGCATTCCTCGCAAGTATGAAGACCCCGTCCCTCTGGACGACAGGCACTTCCTCTGCGCGAAGCAGCGCGCGAAGAGCGAGGAAATGGAGGTGTATTACCTTGATCTGTACGGGAACGAAGTGCTGGTGCACGCCGAGGCGCCGGGCTGCTACGACCCGATGCCGCTGAAGACCCGCACGCCGCCTCCGGCGCATCCGCAGCGGCGCAACTTCTCGGACCCGAAAGGCACGGGCATGTTTTATGTGCAAAACGTTCACATCGGCACGCACATGCAAGGGGTCAAGCCGGGGGCGGTCAAGTACCTGCGCGTCATCGAGTCGCCGGAGAAGCGCACCTGGTCCGGGCGCGGGTGGTTCGGCCAAGGCGAGCAGGCGCCCGGCATGAACTGGCACAACTTTGAGAACAAGCGCATTCTCGGGACGGTTCCCGTTGAAGAGGACGGCAGCGCCTATTTCGAGGCGCCGGCCAGCACCTTCCTCTTTTTTCAGGCGCTCGACGAGAACGGCATGATGGTTCAGTCCATGCGCTCCGGCGCCTATGTGCAGCCCGGCGAGAACTACGGGTGCGTCGGCTGCCACGAAAACAGAGTGGGCGACATCCCGCAGGCGAAGACAAAGCCCACGGCGATGAGGCGCGAGGCCAGCAAGCTGAACGGCTGGTACGGCTCGCCGCGCCTCTTCAGCTTTCAGATGGAAATACAGCCCATTTTTGACAAGCACTGCGTGTCGTGCCATGACTACGGCAAGAAGGCGGGCGAGAAGCTGAATCTGGCGGGTGACCGCGACGCGGTCTTCAGCACCTCCTACGTCGACCTCTGGTCGCAGGGCGCGATCACCTGCGTGGGCGCGGGGCCGGCCGAGATTCAGCAGGCATATTCGTGGGGCAGCCATCCGTCGAAGCTGATCCAGAAGCTGAGGTCGGGGCACTCGGACGTGAAGCTGTGCGCGGAGGAGCTGGACCGCCTGATCACGTGGGTGGACATCAATGCGCCGTACTATCCCTGCTACGAGTGCGCGTACCCGCGGAACTTGGGCGGGCGCTGTCCGCTCACGGCGGAGGAACTCAACCGCCTGAAGGCGCTGACGGGCGTGCAGGTCGCGAACAGCCACGGCGCGAAACAGCGCGCAACCATGAGCTTCGCGCGCCCCGTGCTCAGCCGGATTTTGACGTCTGTTGCCACGAACGCGGCAGCGAAGGCGGAGGCGCTGGCGCTGATCCAGGAAGGGGTGCGGAGACTTAAGGAGAAACCGCGAGCGGACATGCACGGTTTCGTTCCTGCGGCGAAGGACTTGGCGCGCGAGGCGAAATATCAGGTGCGGCTCGCGGAAGAGCGTCGCGTGTACGAGGCCATCCGGGTCGGTAAGCGCGTGTACGACGTCGGCCTCATGCGGTAGTCGGCGGGTTATATGGGGCCGCGATTGAAGATCGGCCAATCTCGCCCTTTTGACCGTCTACCTCAGCCGCTGGCTGAGGGTGGTGCGGCGTTCGCGGACCTGATTGGCCTTGATCGCGATGGAGACGGCGCGGGAGGAGCCGACCACGAGCACGAGGCGCTTGCCGCGTGTGATGGCGGTGTAGAGCAGGTTGCGCTGCAGAAGTTTGTAGTGCTGCGTGTGTATCAGCACGATCACGGCGGGATACTCGCTGCCCTGCGACTTGTGGATGGAGCAGGCGTAGGCTAACACGAGTTCGTCGAGTTCCCCCTGCGCGTAACGCACGGGGCGCCCGTCGAACAGCACGGCCAGCGCGCGGTCCTCCTCGTCCACCTCTTTGATGAAACCGATGTCGCCGTTGAAGACCTCCTTGTCGTAGTTGTTGCGGAGTTGCATCACGCGGTCGCCGCGGCGGAAATGGGTGCAGCCGCGGATCAGCGAGGGGCCGGACGGGTTGAGCGCGGTCTGGATGACTTCGTTCAGGTTCTCGGTGCCCAGCAGGTTTTTGCGCATCGGGGTGAGCACCTGCACGTCGGCGAGCGGGTTCAGCTTGAATTTGTCCGGGATGCGCTGCGTCATGAGCTCGACGGTGCGGGCAATGATTTTTTCCGGTTCCCCGGTCTCCACGAAATAGAAGTCGCTTTCCCCTTCGCGCGTTTCGAGCGGTTCGCCGCGGTTGACGCGGTGGGCGTTGCGGACGATCAGCCCGGAAGTGTCTTGGCGGAAGATGGTGTCGAGGCGGCAGCAGGGTATTTTTCCTGAGCCGATCAGGTCGCGCAGGACGTTGCCGGGGCCGACGCTCGGGAGCTGGTCCGTGTCTCCCACAAGGATGAGGGTTACGGATGCGGGCAAGGCCTGCAGGAACTGGTCCATGAGCCGGATGTCGATCATGGAGGTCTCGTCGAGGATGAAACAATCGCCCGTCATGGGGTTTTCGCCGTTGAACTCGAACCCGCCTAAATTGGGGTTGAATTTCAAGAGGCGGTGAATGGTCTGCGCCTCGTGGCCGGTCGCTTCGGACATGCGTTTGGCGGCGCGGCCGGTGGGCGCGGCGAGGCGGACGCCGAGTTTGCGCGTGCCGAAGATCTCGGTGAGGGCGCGGATGATGGTGGTCTTGCCGACGCCGGGCCCGCCGGTGATGATGGAGACCTTGGAACGGATGGCGTTGCCAAGCGCCTCGCGCTGAAGCGGGGCGAGGCGCAGGCCCATTTTACCCTCGGCCCAGGTGATCGCCTTGTCGGCGTCGATGGGCGCGAAGGTGCGGGGCGTGTCGAGCAGATGGCGCAGTTTGTCGGCGGCGCGCGACTCGGCACGGAAAAGGTCGCGCAGATAGACGCGGTTCTCTTCTTTTATCAAAGAGCCTTTTTCGTATTCTTTGGCGAGCGCGTCGGCGAGGATCTCGACGGAGATGTCGAGCAGTTCTTGCGCGTGCAGCAGCAGGTCGGCATCCACGGTGAAACAGTGGCCGCCGTCGTCGGCCTCGGTCTGGAGCGTGTAGATGAGCCCGGCGCGCGCGCGGACTTCGGAGTCGTGCGGGATGCCCACGCTGAGGGCGATGGCGTCGGCGGTTTTGAAACCGATGCCCCAGACGTCCTCGCAGAGACGGTAGGGGTTGCGCTTGACGATGGCGATGGCGTCCGCGCCGTACTGGCGGTAGATGCGCGACGCTTTGGCGGTGCCGATGCCGTGGGACTGGAGGAAGATCATGATCTCCCTCACGCCGTGCTGCTCGGTCCACGACTCCTTGATCAGCTTGCGGCGTCCCTCGCCGATGCCCTCGACCTCGCGCAGGCGACCGGACTCTTTGTCGATGACGTCGAGGGTCTGCTCTCCGAATTTGTCGACGATGCGCCGCGCGAATTTCGGGCCGATGCCTTTGATCATGCCGCTCGCGAGGTAGCGGCGGATGCCTTCGGTGGACGTCGGGGTGATGCAAGTGATTGTTTTGGCCTGGAACTGCTGGCCGTGCGAGGGGTGACGGATCCACTGGCCTTCGGCATGCAGCTCCTCGCCCTCCCAGATGGCGGCGCAGTTGCCGACGATGGTGACAAAATCCTCACGTGCGCGGAGCCCCCCCTGCGTTTTGACGGTGCAGACCGTGTAGCCGGTCTCGTCGTTGCGGTAGACGATGGACTCCACCGTGCCGCTCACGGTGCCGGCGGATGCCGTCGCAGGCGGGGAGGGGGGGATGGCGCTGTTTGGCGATGGAATCGTCATGACAAAACTTAGAGCAGGTCGTTCAGAAGCACGACACGGATTTCTTCGACACGTTTGAGGGCTTTGTCGTTTGTGATCAGGACTCCGCCGCGCTCTATGGCGCACGCCGCCTGGAAAAGGTCGGGCAACGCCAGGCCGTATTTGGCGCGGAGCGCGCCTGCCATGATGCCGGTCTTCCAAGAGAGTTCGCCCAGAGTGATGTTCGGAAGATTCCTGATGGCATTCTGATAACGGTCGGCCAGTTCGGGCTGTCCGGCCTTTAACGGCTTGACAATGACCTCGGCCAGGGTGATCGGGGTGATCACGCCGCTGAGACTTCCGGCCTCAGCCAACCCAAAGAGAGATTCGCAGACCGGGGCATATGTGGGATGATCTTCCAGCAGGTAGATGAGCACCATGGTGTCGAAGACCGCGTCCCGCACGCCTTTGAGTGCTTTCGGCACCGTCGTCATGATCTCTGTCCCCACTCGTCGCGCAGGCGGCGCACGTAATCGGTGGCGTCCGTGCCATCTGCAAGGGATGAGCCCAATCCCCGAAGCCCGCGGCTGGTCGCCGGGAAGAGGACGATGCAGTCATTACGGGCCTCAACGTTTACGCGGCTCAACGGCCGGATGCCCAAGCGTTGCCGTTCTTCTTTTGGAATCACCACTTGGAAGCGGGTTCCCACGGTCGCAGTTGTCATACAAACCTCCAACTTATCATTCAGAACACGTATTAGCATACGATGGTGGCTGTTGCACGTCAAGCGAAACGAACGACAGGGAAAACGTTCGCGAGGGCATGCGCGCTAGCTTTTTGCGGGCGTGAAAGGCGGTTTGTCCTTACACTTCAGCCGGAGCTGGCCGCAGGCGGCGTTCACGTCTTTGCCGCGCGATTTCCGCAGCGTAGTGTTGATCTTGGCCTTGAGGAGGGCGTCGAGGAAGGCGAGGCAGACGCGGTCTTCGGGGCGCTCGCCGCCGAAGCCGTCGACGGGAGAAAGCGGAATGAGGTTGACCTTGCACGCGGTGTGGCGCAGCAGGCGGATCAGCTCGTCGGCGTGTTGCGGGCGGTCGTTGAAATCCTTGACCAGCGTGTATTCGAAGGTGACCACACGTCCGGTCTTCGCGGTATAGGCCGCGCAGGTGTCGAGGAGTTCCGCGATCGGCCAGCACGTGTTGACCGGCATGATGCGCGAACGCAGGACATCGTTGGGTGCGTGTAGCGAGACGGAGAGTTCAAACTGGAGACCTTCTAAAGAAAGGCGACGGATGCCGGGGACCACGCCGCAGGTACTGATCGTGATGTGTCGCGCGCCGATGTTCAGGCCTTTCTGGTCGTTGAGGATTCGGAGGGCGCGGAGCACGTTGTCGTAGTTGTCGAAGGGTTCGCCCATGCCCATGACCACGATGTTGCCGGGGCGCGGCAGGACGGGCTTGGTTCCGGGTTTAGGCGAGGCTTCCTGCATGGGCACGCGGGGACGCATCAGCACGCAGGCCGCCATGACTTCTCCGACGATCTCGCCGGAGGTGAGGCTACGGACAGGGCCGGCGGCGCCGCTGGCGCAAAACGCGCAGCCGAACGCGCAAC
>JAQVSS010000545.1 GCA_028700415.1 Kiritimatiellia bacterium | reverse complement strand
GGATCATACTTCGTGGAGGCGTTCAAAAGCGGTGCGATGTCCTCCATAAATGCCGCATCGGTCTGCTTGTCGTGAAGGTTTTGCTCGAACTGGGCGCGTGAGATGGGGTGAGACTCGTGCGTCATGTATCGAAGGAAACAATGGACTGTGCGCTGTGGGTCAATCAGTTTCCGGGAGAGGCAGAGCCAGAGATCGAACAGGTCGCGCCCCTTCCGGCGCTGATACAGGGCTCGCAGTTTGGTTCCCATCAGTTCGTCGAGTCTATAGGTGTTGATCGGCGCGATGCCGCTGAACCATGGATTCGTTACCTTCATTTCAACGGTCTGGACCCCGAGGACCGTGAAATGCTCTCGGGTGTTGACCTCGATCTTGAGCCGCAGCGGCCGCACGGGCGCGATCTCCGAATCGAAGCGGCAGATCATCGAGAACCCGCCATCGGCACGAGCGCGCGATGGTTTGCCCAGCCACGGATCAAGCGTCTGGCGAATAGCGTCGATCACCGGACCGGCGGGGCCAGCCTGGGTCTGCACCAGGTCGATGTCCTCGGAGTACCGGCAGGCGGGGCGGATAAACAGCTTGCTTAGCGAAGTTCCGCCGCGGAGTGCGACCTGTTCGGCCAATTCCGGCTTCTGGAAGATCTGCACAACGGCCCGCGAAAGAGCCAGGTCCTGTTCGACCTGGGCGTCATCCGGCCACGGGGCGATAGAACGCCAGGCGGTGATGTAGGCCTGTTGAATCATGACTCCACCTCAAGCGGGGAGTTTATGAGCAGCCGCCAGCGGCGATCCTCCTCCGCTCCGCTGACCGGCCGGCCAGGCCGGAGCGGCTGCGAACGTTCGATGCGCCGCTCGATCCAATCGTGGAGTACGTCAGAGATCGCCCGTTTGCGGACGCGGTCCAGGATGTAGCCCAAGCGCTGTGCGTTGGGGATGTCGTTCACCGCGCAGACCGCAGCAATCAGCCGCTTCGGATTGAGCGAAGGCGACAGTTCCGCGATCACTGCCGCCACATGATCGAGATGTCCAGCAGACTTAGCGAAACGCATCAGGTCCACGACCGTGGTCTCGGGCGTCGAAACGCGCATCACACCGGCGGGTGTCTTGATTTCCTTGGCCGCCGCCCGTGACAGATACTTGCTGGCGAAGAACTGAATCTTCGTTCGACCCGCGGCGATGGGCCGCACAGAACAATCCGTCATCACCTGAAACACTTGTGGTTGATGGTGGGACGCGCCGTGCAGTGCGGCAGCGCTCAACAATCCGACGTAGTACGGCCGCTTCATCGCCGTCATCAGGTCATGGATGAACCAAGAGGGAGGCGGCGCGCCCGCGGCCCGGTACTCCAGCGGCACGATGACATAGGCGTACTCCTTGAGACGGAGGATACGGCCGTCCTTCACGGCCTGCCGCAAGGCTTTGGATGCGGCATTCGGCGTAAGACCGCTGTCGCGGACCGCTTCCGAGCGCAGAAACGAGTATCGGCCGCCCGCCTGTATCCGATCTATCCAGGGTTTCAACAAAGCCGCTGGCATGACACCCTCCAAACAAGGTCTGCACAAAAGGCCAACCATTGGTCTTTTGTGCAGAACAATATACGGGGATCGCCTGCCTTCTGGCAAGCGCCGAATTCGGCGGGTGACGTCGCCCGCGCCACGTTACGGCAGACTGGGCGGGTCGCGCCGGGTCAAGAGGGCGGGCGGGGGGTGTCGCAGTTCCAGCAGGCGTCTAGGGTGGCGTCGACGGTCTCATTGCAGCGGGGGCAGATCCAGTCGGGGTCGGGGTGTTCGGCTGGCTGTGAGCGGTTGCTGATCGCCTGGATGAAGCTCTGGACGATTCGCATGGCTTCGGCGCGGTCGGCGTCATCGACCCAGACTTCGGGGGCGGCGAAGCCCGCGGCGCCGCCGAGGGCCGCGAGGCCGATGGGGTGGCCGAACTCGTTGCGCATGTCGCTGCTGATCCCCGCTGACGAAAGGGACATGCGGAGCTGGTCGCAGTCGGCGATGTAAGGCGATGAGTAGACTTTAATCATGGGCGGTTCCTTCGGGCTGACAGGCTGGGGCGGCTGTCGACAAAGATAACGGCCTCGGGGTTGATAAGCAAACGGATTTTTGGGGAGGCAACCGGAGGGACTCCGGCGGAGCTATGCCGGGGCAAGGGGGCCGGTGTTTATTGCGGCATGGGGACTGGGCCGCAATGGCGAGGGGGAAAGGGAGATCACGGAGTGGGGGTGGCGTGGTTCCAGAGGACGGCGGGGCGTTCGGCGATGTTGGAAGCCCATCCGGTGGTACCGGGGAGGTAGTAGAGCGTGGCGGGGGTCTGCGAGAATGGGGAAGCGCCTGTTGTTAGGACGTTGCCGGTGAAAAGAATGTTGGTGAGTGATACGCAATCGTAGAAAACGAAGCTACCGATTTTTTTAACATGTTGTGGGATCGTGACAGAGGTAAGGGATTTACAGTTGGAGAAGGCGTAGTCGCCAATGGATGTGACGCTATCGGGTATGGTGATTGATGTGAGGGAGGTAC
>JAQVSS010000544.1 GCA_028700415.1 Kiritimatiellia bacterium | reverse complement strand
ATCGAGCTGTTCTGCGCCATAAAGGCAGACCGAGGGCACCGGGACCGCCTGCTTGTCCGTTTCCAGCCCATCCAGCGGGATCGTGCCGTCCGTTAGCTGTGCCGACTTGTCAGGATGCCTCAAGCGATACGCGTCCACAGCCAGGGCAATGGCAGCATTTAATTCCTGCGCGAATGTGTTGTCCTCATCATAGATCGTTTTCTCACCCAGCAGGCTGCTGTCGAAAGCACCGCCGCCGACCTTGATTTTCAAGTCCTGGAACAGATGCGCATAAAGATACCAGTTCGTGTCCTGCTCATCGTCTATGCATCGGAAAACAAGCAGTCCCCGGCGGCTGGTTCCGTCAAAGACCACGCTGTCATCGGTAAAACCCAGGATCAGGTCTCCGGTCAGACTGGCAGGAACGGTCGATGTTTCCGAGCTGCCGGCACCGGTAGTCCCCTGGGCAAAATTGTCCAGCCCGGTATGGCTGGCTTCATCGTCCAGGTTCAGCCCGTCTGCCGCCTCATCATCGACGTCAACAGGTGCTGTGAAAAATTCGTCAGATACAACGGAGAACAAACGATCGATTCCAGATGTAGCATAGCCGTCCTTCTTGTCGTGAATCGTGATATCGGCAATGACGTACGCGCCGCTGTGGTCATTGATCCCGTCCTCTTTTCTAACGAGCTGGTTGACGGTGACATCAAAATAATCTGACGTGAAACGGGCATTGAGCTGCCCCGGGAACTGACCACCGCTTGTAATCGCGGCGGTTTTGTCATCGTCGCTCAGATCGACAAACAAGTCCGCGGCATGCTCCCGGATCCCTTCGGGAACCTCGAATAACCACCTGACCTTGTTGAAGGAACCGGGCGCGATCATGCGCGGATAGCAAAATCCGGCCGGCAGCAAACCGGTGGCCGGGCTGACCGGCAGATAGAAATCCCCGCTGCCGCTCGAAATGCGCAGCATGAAGCGCTGGACAGGATCGATATTCAGCAAAGCCTGGACCTGGGCGGTGAAGTTGCCTTCCACAACCTTGAAGACTGCCCCGGCACCCGGAACCAAGCCTTGTGTCATTTCGTCATTGCCTGCGGCCTGGCCGGTTCCGGGGATCTGAGATATTTCGTGATAGCCGGTAATCTCAAGTGCGAACGTATCCGATAGATTAGCCGGCTCCTGTTTTGGCCAAACCGGCAGTTCGTAAGGCATGTGCCTCATCTCGCCGACCAAAGGGATGTCGATATGACCATAATTGGTGTCGTAAAAATGAAGGGCCGCCTGTTCCATCTCCATATCCGGCACCAGGAACACAAGCGTGCCCGGCCGCGTTTCATCGGGCATGACCGTCAAGGCTGTATCACCCGGCACCGGAAGCGATTGGGCTGTCAGCCAGGTGGCCAGCGAACCCGGATAGGCTCCTTCGTCGTTGTACGAGAGCGCAAAATGCGCGGTGAAGTCTGGAATCATATAGGGGATTTCAAGCCATTTCGTTTCGCCTTTGGCGCCGCCGCCCAGCCATGAAGCGGGGTGGGACGAGCCGTCCGGGTAGACGGTGACCTCCTGGGGCGCCAGGATATTCTCCAGCTGCAAGGTCAGTGCCATGTAGCGATAGCCGGATGGCGCGTCGACGCCGGTCAGCCGGTTCATAAAGAAGATACCGTCGACTGTCACCTTCAGGGCATCGCTGGCGCCAGTCCGGTCGACCTGCATGCGGTTCGTGATGACTGTGTCCTGGGCCGGAATGCCATTGCCGGACAATTTGGCTGCCGTATCGGCGTCGTATTGGCAGAGCATGCTTCCGGTTGTATATTTAATGGTCTGCGAGACAACAATCTCGCCGCTTTTCTTGATCGGCGCCAACTCGGCGAGCTTGCCGGTCGCGTACGATTCCCGCGCGCCTAAAGCATTGATTTTTTCGACACCGATATAGATGTTGCTTAAGCCGCTCCGGGGGCTCTCCCGGACATCCCTAAGCACCGCGTTGAAGCGTTCGGTCAGCAGGTCGATATCTTCGGAGACGATGTAAGCGCCGCCCGTGATTTCAGCTGCCAGCCGGAAATCCTCGCTGCCCTCCTCGATGCCCAGGCCTACCCAGAGTATGTTGATGTCGTCCTCTTTGATCTCGGCCAGCAGCTCGCGGAAAAAGTCGTTATCGGGGTGCGTCGTGTCAAGCGCGGCATCGGTGATGAAGACCAGCACTTTTTTCGTTGAGGGGATTTCCTTCAATGTCTTGTAGCTTGCCAGGACAGCCCCCGTGATGTCGGTTCCGCCGGAAGCTTCAAGGCGGCCCAGGCCGCGCAGGATCTTCATTTTGTCTGTCGTCAAAGCCTGTACAATCCGAACTTCTTCGGAAAATTCACTCAATTGCATCTGTACATCAGACGGCAGCTCGTGAACAAACTGGCGCAGCAGGTTCTTGACATTGTGAATCCGGCTGCCGTACTGTTCGCTGATGTCCTGGATCATGGAACCGCTGGTGTCGATAACAAAGGAAACGACGGGAACATCTCCGATCGAGGCTTCCAGGGGCCGTTCATAG
>JAQVSS010000543.1 GCA_028700415.1 Kiritimatiellia bacterium | reverse complement strand
GCAATGCCGCCTTGACCGTCACCTACGACGCCTGGGGAAATGTCCAGTCGGCAGTCGGCAATGGGCAGTTGGCAGCACTGAACCGCTATTTGTTCCAAGGGCGCGAGTATTCCTTCGCCACCGGCCTCTACAACTTCCGCGCCCGCTGGTATGCGCCGGAGTTGGGCCGCTGGCTCAGTAATGATCCGATTGGAATCAGCGGCGGGTTGAACCTCTACGAGTTCTGCGGGAACGATCCGGTGAACTACAAAGACCCGGACGGATTGGACTTCATATATATTATAGATTCTGGAGCAGTTGGTGGTAATGGACATGCGGCCGCTATTACGGGGCCAGTGAACGGTAAATGGCGATATGATTCTTTTGGGAAACCAACCAAAAATCATCGGCATGGTCAATATGAGTTCCCTTCAGAAAAGGAAGCACTTGATTTTGCAAAACAAAAAGGGTACACGAATTTTGCGCGATGGAAAACAACCCCGAAACAAGACAAGGAAGCGCGAAAGCGTGCCAATTCATGGCATTCAGGAAACGAAGAGTCGTACGAGACTCACAGGGAATATCAGGCCGATGGTGACAATTGTCAGGCCATGGTGGATGATATGGCGGATGGAGCCAAGCTGTTCCCCACTTACACTCGTAATTTAATGATACGCCACCCTAACAATACATTTAACCGGAACTCAAGGAGGGTTACCAGTGGGAAACTGCGCTAAATATTGGTTTGCAATAATTTTTTGCCTATGTATCTCAGATGGATTATCCTCTGAATGCGATCTATTGCCGGTTGAAAAAAACCGTATGATTCGTGATGGATTGTCTCTGATCGACACGTTTTATAAGGGATTGCTGTCAGATTTGCCATCCGAAGAATGTCCGCCGGTTTTTGAAACGGGCATGGGATTTCAAGCGAACTCTGCCGAGGCTCAAAAAGAGCAAAAAGATTACTGGGATTATATCAAACGGAACCGCGCATTGTTTCTGTGGTTTGACAGATCGGACGATTTTTTGGAAATCTATCCTGACTCAGAATTCTTTAATAAATCAATCAAAGTCATATCTTTCTACAATCCGTCCGATCCAATTAATTATATCAGTGGGCATTTGGAGATCACACTTGAGACAGGACTGGATTCGTATGATGGAGCATTGAAGCAGATAACTTTCCCGATCGAACTGGATGAAGAGGTGAAAGCTTCGCGCATTAGCTTTGTCAACATTAAGGTTAATGGATTATATTTAGACTACCCAGAAGGGAATTTCGCGAGAGGAACACGTCCGTTGTGTGAAAAACTCGGGTTCTCTTCCGTGAATTTTCAGTATTTTCTGCGTTTGAAACAATTACTTGTCTTTCAGTGCGTTTTAATTATTGCATTATTGGGTGCGATCTTGCTTCTAACGGTAAGCATCAGAAGAAAACCCAAGTTAGCTGTTTGTTCGCTTGATCACGAGAAGTCTGATGCCGACCAATTGCCGGAATCATAACACTTGTTAGGAATCGCCCAACCTAGTGCAGGAGGTATCAGGATAAATTAATGCATGCCAGTCCTTTGGCCTTGCGGCCTTGACGACATGATGCGCCTCTGACATTCTTGATTGAAATGATGAAAGTCACATATAACTACGACGGCGACGAGTGCGTGGCCGACGTGGACGCATCAGGCAACCCGCTCCGCGCCTACACTTGGGGGCAGGGGATTGACATTAAAAGAGCGCAAAGCCCAAGGCGAAGCAGCAGGGCGACCGCAATTTTAAGGCCGGCCCGCAGGGCCGGAGCGAGGAGCCGTATCCGGCGACGTAGCGGCAACTGTCACCTGCTGGCGGTGACCGTCTTTTCCGCCGCGACCAACACCTACTACGCCGTCAAAGATCACCTCGGCAGTGTCCACGCGCTGGTCGACGCATCCGGCAATGCCGCCTTGACCGTCACCTACGACGCATGGGGAAATGTCCAGTCGGCAGTCAGCAATGGGCAGTTGGCAGCACGGAACCGCTATTTGTTCCAAGGGCGCGAGTATTCCTTCGCCACCGGCCTTTACAACTTCCGCGCCAGATGGTACGACCCGCGCCTCGGCCGCTGGCTCAGTAATGATCCGATTGGAATCAGCGGCGGGCTGAACCTCTACGAGTTCTGCGGTAACGATCCGGTGAACTGGCGGGATCCTGATGGATTGCGTGTGGAGATACATTCACGCTGGGTCAAGGGACTTGAAGGAATAGCGTCTCACACCTATATCACAGTTACGGACTCCAAGGGGCAGGTGAACACGTGGGGCAGTTATAAGGACAACGGATGTAACACAGCGAAACATGACGACCCTTCTGATGTAGGAACGCTTAGAACAAGCACTGTGACCGTGCCGCCGCCGCCGGGCATGACCCAAGATGAGTGGGATGTGGTCGTTAATTTAGAGGGTTTAATAAGGGTACACAATCAAAAGCAGAAATATTGGCCATTGGGCGGCGGCAGAGAAGGGAAGCGCGGTAATTGCCACAACACCACACGGGCGATACTCGAAGGTGCGGGT
>JAQVSS010000542.1 GCA_028700415.1 Kiritimatiellia bacterium | reverse complement strand
TTCCCTTTTCGGCAGCCGGGTCATCGGCGCGGATGGCGGCGTCGACCGGAACGTGTTGGGAGAGTTGGTTTTTGAAGACGCTGCGGCGCGGGCGCGGGTGAACGGGGTGTTGCACCCGCTGGTTCGGGAAACGTTCCGCACCTGGGTTGCCGCGCGGGGACAGCGGCCGAAGGCCGCCGTCATTCCGCTTCTGTTTGAAGCGGGATGGGCGGCCGATTGGGAGGTTATTATCTGTCTCGTCTCGTGTGAGGCGACACAGGTGGAGCGGCTCATGCGCGACAGGGGGCTATCGGAGGAACAGGCCCGCCGGCGCATCGCCGCGCAGATGCCGGTGGCGGAAAAAGCCGCCCGGTCGCATCTCGTGGTTCACAACGAGGCTGACGCGGAGGCGTTGGCGCGGGAGGCGGACAAGGTGTACCGTTTCCTCATGGAGAGATCCGAATGAGTACAGAGCAAGAGGCTTCTGAACAGAACGCGCAGCAGGGGGGGCAGCCCGCGAACCGTGAGGCGGCGCCGGGCACCCCGCCGCCGCCGCCCGCCAAGTGGGCACGGTTTGCGCCGCGTCCCCCGTCCAATGCGCGGCCGTCCAACGACCGCCGCAACGGCCCTGACGGGCACAGCGGGAGGGGCGGCCGCAACCGGCCGCGTCCGCAGAAGCACCACCCGCGCGGCGGAGGCGGCATGCCTCGGAACATGCCCAAGCCCCAGGGGCTGCCTGCCGATTACGATCAGCCGGACGTCCCTTACGCCGCGCCGCCGGCGCAGTATGCCGACGGGGCGCAGCCGCCGGTTTTGGACGAAAACGGCCAGCCTGTGGCTCGGGAAAACCTGCCGGCCCTTTACCTGACCGACCTGCAGAAGAAGGAGGTTTCCGAGCTGTTGGAGCTGTTGCCGAACGCCAACCCCGAAGACCTCGCCCTGCTGCGCAAGCACGAGATCATTTTCGAGATCATCCGCAGTTACCTGCGCCGCGGCGGCACCGTCATCACGAGCGGGGTCTTGGAGATCCTGCCGGACGGCTACGGGTTTTTGCGCGCGCCCAAGAGCAACTACCTGCAGTGCCCGGAAGACGTGTACGCCTCGCCTTCGCAGGTGCGCCGCTTTGGTTTGCGGACCGGGGATCAGGTGGAGGGGCCGGTGCGCGACCCCAAGGAAAAGGAGCGTTTCTTCGCCCTCGGGCGCGTGGACACGGTGAACGGAAAGCCGGCGGTCGAGGCGCGCCGCACGGTCCATTTCGAGAATCTGACGCCGCTTTTCCCTGACCGGCGTATCCGCCTGGAGACGGCGGACACCGAGATCTCGATGCGGGTGATGGACATCTTTACGCCGATCGGCTTCGGCCAGCGCGGCCTGATTGTGGCGCCGCCGCGCACGGGAAAGACGGTGCTTCTGCAGAAGATCGCCAATGCGGTTTCCGCCAATCATCCCGATGCCATGCTGATCATCCTGCTGATCGATGAGCGTCCCGAAGAGGTGACCGACATGCAGCGCAACACCAAGGCTCAGGTGCTGAGCTCGACGTTCGACGAGGCGCCGGAACGGCATGTTCAGGTGGCGGAGATGGTGATCGAGGTGGCCAAGCGCCAGGTCGAGAACGGCCGGGACGTGGTGATTCTGCTCGACAGCATCACGCGGCTGGCGCGCGCCTACAACACGGTGCAGCCGCACAGCGGCAAGATCCTGTCCGGCGGCGTGGACGCCAATGCGCTGCACAAGCCCAAACGCTTTTTCGGCGCGGCCCGCAACATCGAGAAGGGCGGCAGCCTGACCATCATCGCGACGGCGCTGGTCGACACCGGCAGCCGGATGGACGAGGTGATTTTCGAAGAGTTCAAGGGCACGGGGAACATGGAACTCTGTCTGGAACGGCAATTGGTCGACAAGCGCGTGTTCCCGGCGATCAACATCGAGAAGTCCGGCACCCGCAAGGAGGAGCTGCTTCTCTATCCCGAGGAACTGAACCGCACGTGGATCCTGCGCCGCGCGCTCAACGGCGTGCCCCCGGTTGAGGCCATGGAAATGATCGTCAAGCGGATTAAGAACACCAAGAGCAACGCGGAGTTTCTGGTCAGCATCAAAGAGCAGTAGGCCCACCCAGGCGCATGGCAGTTCTGTTGATGTCGGTGATTCGTAATCGTAATCTTGCTCGTAATCATAATCTTGATTTTGGCACGCACGCGCAATTACACTGTCAGCATGAATGAGCTATTTGACCATGAGAAGTTGACCGTCTATCAGGATTCGATCCGTTTTGTGGTGTGGGCGGGTGAACTCTTGGAAACACTTCCAAAGAGTCTGGCGGCCTACGACCAGTTGGATAGGGCTTCGACGTCTATTCCCTTGAATATTGCGGAGGGAAACGGTAAATACACCGCACCGGATCGATGCCGGTTCTTTGACATAGCCCGCGGTTCGGCGTTGGAATGTGCGGCGTGTCTGGATGTGCTCGTGGCCAGAAAGAGGCTTTCCCGGGCGAAGCAGGGGAAAGAGATACTGGTGCGTATTGTCGCGATGCTGGTGGGATTGATAC
>JAQVSS010000541.1 GCA_028700415.1 Kiritimatiellia bacterium | reverse complement strand
CCGAAACGGCCAGATTCTGGCCGGTCAAAAACATGGCCGGCACGCACATTGTTCTGCTGAAGCCGGGGGATGTGCCGTACCCGATTTCAGAGCGCATGGCGGAGAAGTTCGAGTCGTTCCGGTTCAATCACGGCCTGTGGATCAGAAAGCCCGGCTCGTTCAAATGGGCGTTCATCGGCCCGGCGGGCGGATACGGCACAGGCACGGGGCAGGTGCATCAAGACTATGGCAGGAGGTGAGGGGCAACGTGATCCTGAGCCTGCGCGGCGACGAGCCGTGCTAGGCTCCAGGATGGTGTTGTGCCTCTCATGAATTGAACAGATCAGAGTGTGTTCCCGTTCTCTCAAAGATCAACATATTCCCCTCTGTCCGGTAGATAAGAAGCCAGTCCGATTCAATATGGCAGTCGCGGCGTCCGATGAGATTACCAGAAAGCTTGTGATCACGATGGATTGGGTCTAATGGTTCCCCAGAAAGAAGCGTACGTACAAGGATCTTGAACTTTTCCATATTCTTGCCACGGCGAACACACCGCTTTGTGTCTTTCTCGAACTGCTTCGTGTAGACTGGGGTGTACATCAGATTCCGAGCTTTCCGAACATGTCGTCTGCGTCTTCGCAGACGACGAGGTCACGTCCAGATTCGGAAGCCTCGAATGCCCGTTTTGTTGTTGCGCTTGGCACAACAACGTCGAAGGGCATCCCATCACGAAGTTCAACTTGCCGGTAAAAGATCGTGATGGCTTGGGTTGCATTAAGGCCCAGGCGATGGAATACGCTTTCAGCATGAACCTTAAGGTCGGGTTGCACTCTTGCTCTAACCATGGCAGATTTGCTCATATTGTCACCTCTCTGTTTACGCTATACTGTAGCACATATGGGATACGCATGCAAGTCGTATTTTCTTGGCACAACGAACAGCGTTTTATCCCTTGTGCGGCTAGTGTAAGACTGTTGCGAGCGTGGAAACAAGCGGAAATTTAGCCGCATAAGGGATAAAACGTGTTGAACGGAGCCGCGGCGGTCGTATGGCGGCTATGGGGTTTGAATGCCCCGTGCGTCTTGTTTTCGTCCGGCCGGCTGGCGGCGGCCGTCAGGCGCGGGTGCCGCACGCGCGGCCTGAACGGGCGCTTGGATGAGGCGCAAGGCGTATGCCGGCGGGCGCGGTCATGCGGGGCCGTCCCTCGCGCGGGGTAGTTCTCCGACGCGGCTCAGACGCCCCGCTTTGCAGACCGGGCAGAGGGTCACGTCCACGCCGGTGAGGCGCAGGACGCGCTCCGGCGCGGTCTCGCCTCCGGGTGGGGCAGGCGGCGGCGCGGCCGCTCCGAGATGGGCGCGGATGGCCGCGAGCGCGGCGGCTTTGTGACGTTGCGCCAGCCAGCCGTAGGCGCGGACTTTCTGGAAGCCTTTGGGCAGGACATGAAGCAGGAAGCGGCCGATGAAGTCGGTGACGGGGACGGTCAGCTTCTTCTCGGCGTTGCCGTCGGCGCGGTCGCGCCAGGCGAAGGTCACCCGGCCGTCCCTGACCGCCAGGATGCGGTGGTCGGAGATGGCGACCCGGTGCGTGTAGCGCCCGAGGTAGTCGAGCGTCTGCTCCGGCGTGCCGGCCGTGGCCTTGGGATAGACGATCCACTTCGTGTCCCGCAGCCGCCGGACCAGCGCGTCCCACGCGGCGGGCTGCGCCAGCGGGGAAGCCTCGCCCGCGAAGCGCAGCTTGCCGCGTCTGCGCAGGCTTTCCAGGCGGCGCATGAAACGCGCCCGGAAGGCGGATGCCAGTGCTTCCTTGCCGAAGAGGTAGCGGCTGTGCGCGCCGCGCCAGACGTTCTCTTCCTCGTTCCAGGCGCCGCCGGCCACCAGGCAGTGCAGGTGGTAATGGGCGGTCAGCCGCTGCGTCCAAGTGTGCAGCACGGCGATGAACCCGAGTTGCCCGCGCAGCTTCCACTGCGGATCGGCGGCAAAGTGCTGCAAGACCCAGTTGACCGTGCCGAACAGCTCGCCCAGCAGCCGCGTGCGGTTGGCCATGATCAATGGGTTCAGGGCATGGGGCAGCGTGAACACCACGTGGAAGTACGGCACAGGCAGCACTTCCGCGCGGCGCTGTTCCAGCCAGCGTTGCTTGCGCAGGGTCTGGCAGGTGGGGCAGTGCCGGTCGCGGCAGGAGTTGTACAGCGGCACCTCGGCGCCGCACGCGTCGCAGCGGTGCAGGCGTCCGCCCAGCGCGGACGTGCGGCACTCCAGGATGTGACGCGCGACCTGCGCCAGACGGTGCGCCACACGACGCGTGCCGCCATACTCCTTCCAGCCCGACCGGAACACGTCCGCCACCCGCAGGTGTGGGCGCTTATCCATATCAGGCCGTCTGCCTGCGCGGGGCCGCGCGCGAACGGGCCGGCCTCTTTAAGGAAAAGAAATAGACCTCCGGACGTTCGCGACGCCAAAGCTCTTCCAGCAGGGAGAGTGCCCGTGACGACAGAACCGTGTAGCGGTCTTTATGCCCCTTGCCCTGTTCGACCCGCAGCATCATCCGGACG
>JAQVSS010000540.1 GCA_028700415.1 Kiritimatiellia bacterium | reverse complement strand
CTTCGGGGTCTGTTTGCCATGCGCAACCTTTTCCTTTCAGACTTTGACAACAAGGCACCCGAAAACGAATTGATTTGGCTTACCCTGACCTCCATTTTGCGGATGTGCAGCGGGGCTGGAACGGCGCAATGGCAATACGTGCTGCCAAACAAGAGCAAGACCGGTGTGCAACTACCCATTGCAGCATTTAACGCCAAAGCGGCGGACATTCTTCAGGATGTCGAGTACGCCCAGCGTAATGCTTGGTCTTCCCAAGGCACAATCATCCTCACCGATGCACGCGCCCCTGTAACCGACTCGCAGATTCAAGTTGATGCCGTCATCACATCCCCACCATACCCGAACAACTACGACTATGCCGATGCCACACGATTGGAAATGACATTCTGGGGCGAAATCAATGGATGGGGCGACCTTCAGCACTCTGTTCGTCGGCACCTTATTCACTCATGCTCACAGCACGCTGCGGCGGAAAGATTAGTACTTGATGATTTACTGGCCGAGCCTGTGCTTTATCCGATTAGAAAGGACCTTTCTACGGCGTGCAGAACACTTGCCGAAGTGCGCGAAACCAAAGGAGGGAAGAAGACGTACCACACTATGGCAGCAGCGTACTTCCGTGATCTTGGCTTGGTCTTCAAAGCGTTGCGCCCCATCTGCCGTGATGGCGGTGTCTTATGCTTTGTCATTGGTGACTCCGCACCCTATGGCGTGTATCTGGATGTTGATGTCTGGCTTGGCGAACTGGCCCTTAACGCCGGTTTCAAGTCATATTCTTTCGAGAAGATTCGTGATCGTAATGTGAAATGGAAAAACAGAAAACATCGTGTGCCCCTCAAGGAGGGCAGACTATGGATCGAGGGGTAACGTATGGCAGAATCTCCGTCCCATAAATTCGGACAATTGATCGGCAACCTGCTTGAAGAGTTGATTGAGCCCTTTCTTACTGACTTTGCTAACCGTAGCGGCCTCTACCTTGACTACCAGAAGAACGCCCGCGCCGCGCGCAAGGGGAAGAAGGTAACATGGGCAGACCCCTACGGGAATGTCCATGACCTTGACTACGTACTTGAGCGAAATGGCACGAACGATGTGACGGGAACACCAGTCGCCTTTATTGAGGTGGCATGGCGAAGATACACGAAGCATTCCCGCAACAAGGCACAGGAAATTCAAGGGGCAATTCTGCCCCTTGCAGAGAAGTACCAATGGTCCAACCCATTTCTTGGCGCAATCCTTGCTGGCGTGTTTACGGATGGCTCACTTGAGCAGTTGCGTTCCCTTGGTTTTCATGTGCTGTACTTCCATTATGAAACCATCGTCGCGGCCTTCGCCTCTGAAAGCATAGATGTTGCCTTCGACGAAAGTACACCCGACACAGTTTTCAGGAAATGTGTTCAGCAAATCGAAAAGGCACCGGTATCGGCAATGCAGGGGGTTAAGGACCACCTTGGAAATGCGAACAAGGCGAATATCGACAAGTTCGTGGCATCGCTCAAAGAGCGACTTGACCGAATGGTTGAGAAAGTGATCGTAATTCCGCTATACGGACGCTCCAACGAATTCGACACGATTGACGATGCATTACGATTTCTTGATGGACATTCTGTTTACGAAGGCTGTGGGGACTTCCGAAAGTACGAGGTGTTCATTTCGTTCACAAACGGAGATAGAGTTGAAGGATCGTTCAAGGACAAGACAAAGGTTCGGGAGTTCCTTCAATTCGTAGCGAAACAGTGAATGGGCCAACAAGATGAATGCAGGCTATTGTCGCTAGCGCGCCAAAGCCTGATTCTCGACGTTCGGCAGGAGAAGATTGTGACAGACTGGGCGATACTCGATAGACAGATGAGCGCGTACGGCCCCTATCTGCGGGATGAGTTTCTGCTCAACCCGGCTGAGAGCAATGCCTTGGCAACTACCCTTGCCACCGAAATCAGTGCGCTTCCCGATGCAGACCTCCAAGGGCTACTCACTGCTGAAACAGTTCCTCTATCAGAACGCCTCGACGAACTCGTCGGCTTCCAATCTTTCATGGACTTGGTTCACGCCAACCCCGGACATCCCGGATTGACACGGGCACAGGTCATCACGCAGAACTACATCTCCTTCGTGTATCTGGGCGACGCATGTTTTAAGACACCGCGGAAATGTGCACCCTCCGGCAGCGTTACGAAACGCTGCTGCAAGTTCCTGTCAGACAACCCGGTAAGGGCATTTCGCAACGCAGTTGCCCATGCGAATTGGAAATACAAGTCCGACTTCTCGGGCTTGATCTTCTGGTCACGCAAAGGAGACGCCCCCTCCGATCCGCTGACGCGGTTCGAGGTTACGCAGACAGACTTGGGTTTTTGGCAGGCACTTGCCCGGTGCGTGGCCTATGTCGCGTTCATGGAAATGATCAAACGCAAACAACAGCCGAACAACAGCGCGGACCACTACGGTTCACCCGCCGCGAGCGACGGGATACCGCCGCCTCACCGCTGACGTTCGGCGGGTGACAAAACCACAAGTAAATGGCATACTACATCTTGAAAG
>JAQVSS010000539.1 GCA_028700415.1 Kiritimatiellia bacterium | reverse complement strand
CGCTCGCTCATCCAAGTGCGGCAGTAACGCCGCAAGTTTCGACGTCAATAGAGTTTCGGTTTGCATGGTGAGGAAGCGTGCCACACAAACGCCGTATTGTCCAGTTTATTTATTGACGCCGCCTTAGCCGCATGGAAACTCAAAGTAAGTGTCCGGCGAAACACGTCTACACGTTTTTCAACGGCTGAGGGATGATGTCCCGCAAAAGGAAGAACGGGACATGGAACAGGAAAAGACGGCGGGCGCGCGCAAAGCGCGGCGTGAGGAATGGCGGCGGATCATCGCTGAACAACAGGCGTGCGGACAAGGCGCGGCGAGCTGCCCGCGACGCTGGAGCGGGTGGTCGATATCGTCGACGTGCCCGAGACGGACAAGACGCTGCCCGACGGCACGCCGGTGGACATGCAGGATTACAACTCCGGCAAGCCGCGCGGCCAGAGGATGCGCGAGGCGCGGCTGTGGGCGGCCACGGCCCCGCCGCGCGAGGGGCCGTGGACCGTGTTCGACTTCACCGCCAGCCGCGCGACCGGGGGCCCGCGCGACTTCCTCGCCGACGCCCGCTGCCGTGTCGTCTGCAACGCCTACACCGTCTACGGCAAACTGGCGACGGCCGAATACGGGCCGCCCGCGATCATTCTGGCCGGGTGCTGGGCGCACATGCGGCGTTACTTCCGCGAGGCGCACCTGTCGGGCCATCCCGCCGAGGGCGCGGCGTTCCTGCACCTCATCGGCCTGCTTTACGCGGCCGAGCGCGGGCACGCGGCCACCGTCCCGCCCGGGGACGCGACGGCCACGGAGCGCGCGGCGCTGCTGCGCGCGGACGACGCGCGCCGCCTGGAGATGCGGCGGGAACGTTCGCTGCCCGTGCTGGCGCAGATCCGCGAGAAGATGGACGCGCTGCTGCCCTCGGCCAAGACCGGCAGCGGCGCGCGCGAACTGCTGCCCGATGTCAGGAAGCCGCTCTAAGCGAAAATTATCACAAGCAAACCGTTATCAGGCTCGAGAAAAACTACTTCGCCGGACGCTTACGTTGAAGCCGCAAGGAGCGAGATGTGGGAAACCCAATAGGGGCGAGTACGTGAACGGGTACGGGTAGCCTTCTCTCAAATTTTGACCACCGCGCCTCACCCGAAACCGTGAACCAGAAACCCGAAACCAGTAGGGCTTGGTCTCATCCGAATCGCTATCAAGCCAGTCAGTGAAGCAAGTGCTCCCCCGGCTTTCCCCTCGACAGGAGCGCATGCACTCCGGTAAACTGAAATCAACATTCGGAGGTTACCCCATGAACGAAGAAACGGATCATTTTCCGCCGCCGCTGGAGACGAGACGCCCCGCGTCCTTACGCCGCTCCGCGCCGCCGCGCCCGCCCGTGAAGCCCATGAACCTGATGGCTCTGGCGCCTGTCGTGATCCTGCTCGCCGCAGTGCTGCTTCCCCTGTGGGTCTGGTTCTGGTGGCGCATCGAGCCCGAAAGCGGGCAGATCGCCATCCTCACCAAGAAAACGGGCAAGAATCTGCCGGCCGACCGTATCCTTGCCGATTCGCTGGCGTACAAAGGCATCCAGCTCGACGTGCTGCCTGAGGGGCGTTTCTTCCGCAACCCCTACACATGGTACTGGACCATCACCGAGGCCACCGACATTCCGGCCGGCAAGTTCGGCGTGCTTGTGCGCAAATTCGGCAAGGACCTTCCCGGCGGCGCGATCATCGCCCCGGACGAGACCTATAAAGGCATCGTGCGCGAGGTGCTCGGCACCGGCAAACACCGCATCAATCCCTATGCGTACGAGGTGAAGCTGTTCGACGACATCAAAATCGCGCCCGGACACGTGGGCGTGGTGACCTCCCTCTGCGGCGACGACATCCTGACCGGGGGCAAGCCCCTGCCCGCCGGCGACAAAGGGTTCCTCGCGGCCAAAGGCGCCAAGGGCGTCCAGCGCGACGTGCTCAAAGAGGGGACGCACCGCCTCAACCCTTACCTCTATTCCGTCTCGATCGTGAACATCCAGAGCCAGCGCTTCGAGTTCAGCGGCGGGGACGCCATCATGTTCCTCACGCTGGACGGGTTTCCCGTCACGGTCGAGGGCACGCTCGAGTTCAACCTGAACCTCGACAAGGCCGCCCTGCTCACCCATGAGGTCGGCGACATGGACGACGTCATGCAGAAACTGATCCTGCCCAGCGCCCGCGGCTTCTTCCGCATCGAGGGCAGCAAGAAGAGCGCCACGGAGTTCATCGTCGGCGAGTCGAGGCAGGCCTTCCAAGACAGTCTGGAGACGTATCTGCGCGGCGTCTGCACGAACTGGGGCATTTCCCTCAACTCGGTACTGATCCGCGACATCCTCGCGCCCCAACAAATCGCCGGCATCATCCGCGACCGCGAACTCGCGGTGCAGGACTCCAAGAAGTTCGAGCAGCAAATCGTGCAGGCCAAGTCCCAGGCCGAACTGGAGAAGCAGCAGGCGCTGGCCGAGCAGAACCGCCTCAAGGTCGCCGCCGACACGGAGCGCATCCGCCAGACCATCACCGCCGAGCAGGGAAAAGTGGAGA
>JAQVSS010000538.1:1154-2553 GCA_028700415.1 Kiritimatiellia bacterium | reverse complement strand
AACGTAGTTGGAGACCTGGCCGGTAGCGGTCCAGCGGATCACGTCGCCGGCATTCACGCCCACCGTGTTGTTGGTCTCCGCCGCGGTCAGCTCCAGACTCTGGCCGCCGGCCTCGAACAGGCATGTGCCGGTAAATGGTATATTGGTGTATGGAGTATTGATAGTTGTCGAATTGTGCCCCCATGTGAAGGTCAGGCGCCCGGCGGCGGGCGCGGTCCAGATCAGCACCGCCTGCGCCCCGCCGTTCAGCGGCTCGGTGCGCAGGGCGTCGATGTCCTCGTTGTAAAAGAACCAGAACCCGTCATCATCCTCCTGCGCCAGATGCTCGTACAGCGGCCGGCCCGCTGTGTACTCTTCGAAGGTCTCGCTCACCAACTGATCCAGCGCCGTCACCGTTTGCGCGGCCAGCCCGAGGACCGCGCCGCCGGCGGGACCGCTCAGGCTGACGGCCACATCGCGCGTGTCATACTCCGGCGTGACCGCGGGCCCGGTGAGCGTGAAAGGCTTGTCATCGGAATTGCTGTCGGCCCACTGCAATACGGCAGGATCGACGGTGTAGCCGGCGGGCGCGGAAAGGGTGACCTCGACCGCGCCGAGAGCGCCATGGGTGCGGGCGACAAGCCCGGTGTAGACCTCGCCCTCGCGGAAATGTCCGCCGTCGGCCGTGAGGAACCCGAGCGTGCCGGGCGCCAGCGGCTCGGCCTCTTCGATCGTGACGGTCTGCGTCGTCGTGCCGAGACCGGCGTTCCCGGATGCCAGGGCGAGCGTCACGGTGAAGACGCGCTGCGTGGGGGCGGTCCAGCGGTCGTCGCTTTTCAGCGGCACCGCGAAGCTCTTGCTGGCCGTGTCGCCGTTGCCCCAGGCCAGCGTGCCGGACACCGCGTCATAGTCGGTGCCGGCCGTCGCCGTGCCGTCGGCTGTCGCGTAAGTGAAGGTCTGCGCGCCGGCCTTGCCGCCCTGGCGGGAGACGGTGACGGTCACCGCGCCGCCGTCCTCCGACACCGTCTGCGCGGCGGCCGTGAACCCGATGGTTCCGGGATCAGTGTCGTAATACGGCTCGATCACGGGGCGCACCAGATTGTAAAAGCCCGGATTCGTGCCGTTGCCGCCGGTCGCCACAAACTGCTTGAGCTTGGTCCCGTTCGGCGCGTGCACCGCGATCGTCGGGAAACTGAGCGAGGTGCCGGTGCGGTAGGCCGCGGTCTGCGTTGTCCAGTCCGACGAGGTGAGCTTGGCCCGGTCAAGCATCACCAGAAACATCGGGTACTCGCTGATGAAAGACTGCCAGCTCGGCTGCTGGAGAATGTTATAGTCGAAACTCTTGCACTGGCTGCAAGTCACAGAGTCGACGATAACGACCAGCACGGGCAGCCCCTGCTGGTTGGCGCGGACTTTCGCC
>JAQVSS010000538.1:0-1144 GCA_028700415.1 Kiritimatiellia bacterium | reverse complement strand
CGGATTCACGCCATATCCGCCCGTCGCCACAAACTGAGTCAGCTTGGTCCCGTTAGGCGCGTGCACCGCTATGGTCGGGAAATCGAGGCCGCCGCTGCCCGAGCGGTATGGCGCTGGCAGCGACTGCCATTCCGCTGACGTGAGCTTGGACCGGTCCAGCATCACCAGAAACATCGGGTACTGGCTGATGAAAGACGACCAGCTCCCCTGCTGGAGGACTAGCTGGTCGAAACTCTTGCACAGGCTGCAGGTCACCGAGTCGACGATCGCGACCAGCACGGGCAGCCCCTGCTGGTTGGCGCGGACTTTCGCCGTCGGCAACTGCATCGTCCAGGCGTTGGGGCGGACAGTGCTGGGATTCGTTTCGATTACCGGATACGCTTGAAGATCAAGCCCCAAGAACAACACCGTCAATAAAGCTGTAAGTGATCGTCTCATGATAGAATACCCCGTACTTTCCGCGTCAGGCCGGACAAGCCGCCAACCGTCCGCTAAATAATCTATAGTGTCGCACTTTATTTAGGCCGTGTCAATCACCGGGCTTGAAAAAAGCCGCTCGCCTAAACTATACTATGAAGACGTATCAGACGTATCAGACGTATCAGACGTATCAGACGTATCGGTAAAATCCGATTATTTCAGAAGGAGCCTTATGTTCGCTATTCGCCGACCGCTTGCCCTTATGCCTTTTTTGTTGTTGACCGTTTGCGCGCGCCTTACGGGCGCGGACGCGCCGGCGCCCGCCGCCGCCCCGCACGCCGGCAAGGCGCCCCCGGCGCCAAGCCAGATGGACATCTCGAAATGGACGCCGGGCCGCGACGGCAAGCTGTACGCCCCGGTCAAGGAGCGCGATAAACCGCGCAGCGCGCTGCCTGACCTCAAGCCCGCAGATGCGATTGTGACCGTGAACGGCGAAGCGCTTTCATGGGGCGCGCTGCGCGCCCATCTCGACCTGCTGATTTCCAACATCCGCCTGCCGCAAGGGGTGACGGCCGAGGATGTCGAGGCCGAGCGCGACAATCTGGTCATGGGGCGGCTCCCCGGTGTCGCGCGCAATCATGTTTACAAGACCCTGCTGGCACAGGAAGCCCGCAGGCGGGGGCTGGCGCTGACCGCGGAAGAGGTCGCGGCCAAAAGAGGCGAG
>JAQVSS010000537.1 GCA_028700415.1 Kiritimatiellia bacterium | reverse complement strand
TCAAAGGGGTTTGAATTGATGCCAAACTGGAATCGCCGACGCGAAACCAATTCACCACCCCAGCGTTTCCCTGCGACCGTTTGCGTCTTTACCAGTTTGTAGTCATGATAGAACTTGAGACGCGTCGCATCCGCATCATTCTCCCGCACGTTCTCAAACGAAACAGCAAGATGATGCCAGCGATTATCGAAATAGGCCAAGGTCTTCCCCCCTCGGTTCCGCCGTTGCTCATCGCTCTCGGCAGGCACAGCGGCGGCCTTCAGGCCATCAGGGCATGAGTCAGGGGGCGTTCGCCTCTTCTCCCAAGCCTTTTGGTCCTCCGACTCCGCCAACAAAAACCGTTCCGCCAACCGATAACGGCACTCCCGTCAAAGGATGCTTCCAACCTGTCCCAAAGTTAACTCCCGCACAACGACAATTCACGTCAGCCCACTTCGACGATGCCTAAGGGCTCCGCCGTTTTCCACGCGCCGCGCGTAAAGTCGGGAAAGTCGACAGACGCGCCACGCTTCAGCACGGAACACTCGGACAGTTCGACCACGCTACTCCACAGCGCGGTGTCATAGACGCTGATGTCCAGCGGCAGCCCGTTGTGCAAACAGTGACAGAGTCGCAGCAACAACAGATAATCCATGCCGCCGTGACCGCCGGACTTCTTGGCCGCGGCACCGTTTTTGTCCCACAAGGGATGCACATACTTGGCTTTCAGACTGGCCAGCTCTTCGTCTTTCATCCACTCGTGGGCCTTCGGCGCAAGCGCCACGCGTAGCGGATAATCGGTCAGCGTTCCTCGCGTCCCTGTAATGGTGTTGATGCGGCTGTAGGGCCGCGGATTGGTGGTGTTGTGCTGAACCATGATCGTCCGGCCGTTGCGCGTCCGGATCACCGTGGTGTTCATGTCGCCGAGCCGGTACGTCTCGCGGGCTTCGGGACTGTTCTTGCCGAACTTCTCTGTGGCGTACTGAGTCAGCCCGAACTGGTTCGAACTGATCGACGACAGGTAATCGAACGTGTCGCCCCGGTTGATGTTCATGTATTGGCAGATTGGGCCCATCCCGTGCATCGGGTACGGATTGCCCGTGTGCGCCTTGCTGAAGTTCAGCCGCCACATGCCCTGATTTCCGTTCTTGGCGAACTTGGAGCCGGCCAAGTCGTGCAGATAGGCGCCCTCACCGTGAACCAGATCGCCCAGAACGCCTTTGCGGCACAGCATCAGCGCGAACATCTCGTTTTCGCCGTAGCAGCAGTTCTCAAGCATCATGCAGTGACGCTGCGTAGCCTCGGAGGTCTCGACCAGTTCCCAGCACTCGTCGACCGTCACCGCCGCCGGCACTTCGACCACCGCGTGTTTTCCGCACCGCATGGCGTACAGCGCCATCGGCGTGTGAAGCAACCACGGCGTGGCCACATGTACCAGATCGACCTTGTCGGATTCGCACAGCTTCTTCCACGCGTCCTCGGAACCACCGAACACTTCGGCGTCCGGCTTGCCCTGTTCTTTGACCCACTTCTGCTGATTCTTCGCGCGGTCCAAATACAGATCCGCCAGCGCGGTGACCTCCACGCCGGGCAGTCCGGCATAGATTTGCACGGCCCTCGGCCCACGTTTTCCGAGACCGATCACCCCCACCTGGACCGTGTTTAGCGGCTTGCCTCGAAGTCCGACCGCCGCAGCTTGGCCTCGCAAACCGAGCCCTCCCAAGCCGAGACTCCGACACCCCGACGCACTGCCGACAAAGGCAGCCCCCAGCCCCATCCAAGCGGTCTTCTTCAAGAAACTTCTGCGGTTTCCCCTCATCGTGTCCTCCTTGTTGAAATCACTTCACCCTACGTACTCTGCTGTATCCGCTGGCAAATTCTGTACGTCCATGACTGCCGACTCTCCTATCCCTCTATCCCCCTACTCCGCCACACCATGATTTTCACTAAAAACCTGTCCCTTAGTTCACTGAAGCCGCGTCGATCGTCTCTCCGCTGAATTCCCTGCTCAGGATGCCCTTTTTACCTTTCTTGTCCACGGCCCGGACACGGTAGCGGTAGCGCGTGGCGGGCTTAAGTCCTTGATCGAGGTATCTCCCGACGAAATAGCTTTCATCGCCGTCCCCCGCGATTCCGCCAGGTTTTTCCGTGAACCCTGCGACCAGCCCCCTGCGCAACCCCCGCAAGAACCGCGGGTGCGCGCGGACGGGCGCGGGCTGCCGCCCTCGCGCCCGCCGACGCGCACCCACGAGTTTCATGGCAAGGTCCTCACGAGGCGGAAGCCGAAGTTGCTGCTCCGGTACGACGGGGGGTAGTTGCTCCGGGACGCCGAACGGCAGTACGACGCGGTGTAGGACCAGCTCCCGCCCCGAAACACGCGGAACGAACCCGACACCGCCCCTGCGGGATCGGAACCGCCCGCCAGCGACCCCGCGGACCAGTCCAGGCACCACTCCCACACGTTCCCGTGCGTGTCGTACAGCCCCCACGCGTTCGCCTGATAGGAGCCCACGGCCGCCGTCCCGTTCGTCGGGACGCAGTTTTGCGCGGGCGCGGTCACGCCGTCCGCCAGATAGC
>JAQVSS010000536.1 GCA_028700415.1 Kiritimatiellia bacterium | reverse complement strand
GAGGTTGAACTGAACCTGCGCCGGTTGCGCGGACGCGCTTTTGAATGGGGAAGAAAGGTGTGGCTGTGGAAAAAAACGAATTGAGAAAACTTCTGGGCGTGAGAAAGGCTTCGGACCTCGACAGCACCGTGGACTTCAGGTTGGCTTTCCATCCGCCGAAAGGGGTGCTGGCGAGTGTGCACCCGGCCGTTGTCATCTCGGATTCCTTCGCGGAAGCGGATCGTCGGGCGGCAGCCCTCGCCGAGGCCGGCCATCCGGCCCTCGCCGCCGAGACGCGTCCGGCGGGCAAGGACGCCGAAGCATTCGCCCTCTGCGTGGAGGGTGCCGTTATCGCGGCACGCACGCTCGCGCATTTCACGGGCGGCCGCACGCTCGACATACATGCGGAGGGAGCGGCGGCGAACGCGGCGGCGGCGGCGTTCGCGCTGGAGCGCGGTTATTTCGACGGTTTCCATGCGGCTCATCCCCCCATGGCGCGCGCGGGCCTTCCCGATTGGAAGGCGCTGACCGGCGGGAAGGAGGTGTTCTGACATGGCGGAAATAAGGGCTAACCTCGTCCACCTCGGCAGCTGCATGTGGGCGGATCCGCCGGGCCGGCTGGTCTGCGAGGATGCGGAATGGCAGGCCATCACGGAACGCATGGCTGCCAAGGGCTACAACATGATCCTCGTGGATCTCGGCGAAGGCGTCCGCTACGAAAGCCATCCCGAGCTCGCCGCGAAGGGCGCATGGAGCGTCGGGAAGCTGCGAGGGGAACTGGCGCGGCTCAGAGGACTTGGCCTCGAACCGATCCCGAAGATGAACTTTTCCACCGCCCACGACATCTGGCTCGGTGAATACCACCGCATGGTTTCGACGCCGGAATACTACCGCGTTTGCGCGGACTTGATCCGCGAAGCGGCGGCCCTTTTCGACAAGCCGCGCTTCTTCCACATCGGCTACGATGAAGAGGACATCTGGAACCACATCGGCCACGCCTATGTGGCCCTGCGGCAAGGCGAGCTCTGGTGGCACGATCTCGATTGGTTTGTGAAGACCGTCGAGAAGGCGGGCATGCGGGCGTGGATGTGGAGTGACCGCATCTGGGAGCACCGCGACGAGTTCCTGAAGCGCATGCCGCGCAGCGTCGTGCAGTCCAACTGGTACTACGACGACGCTTTCGATTCGCGCGCCTTCCGCTGGCCGCGCGTCATGAACTACATCGACCTCGACAAGGCCGGGTTTGACCAGATTCCCACCTGCTCGAACTATGTCACCGACGTGAACACAGCCGGCACGGTGGATTTCTGCCGGAAGAACCTTTTGCGGGACAGGCTGCTCGGATTCCTGCAGTCGAGCTGGCGTATGACTACCGCCTCAAACCGGAAGAAGAACTTCGACGCCATTGACCAGCTCGCCGCAGCGGAGACCGGAACATGAACGTGACCGCACTGTGCTTTTTCTCGGCCGCCGTTTTCGCGGCGGCGGCGGACGTGAAAGAATGGAAATTCCCGGACGCAAACTCCTCACGGTTTATTATCAGCAACGGATTCCGGGCGAACGCCCGTGCCTCATGGCCACGAAGTGGCGCGTGACAAAATGAAAGGGACCTTCATGAAGAAGATCGAAAGAATCTCCGCGCTCGAGCGCGAATACGTGAATCAGGTTCTGGACGGCCAGTTCAAGAGCGCCAGAAACTACTGCATGGTGTCGCAGCTCGAAAAGGAATTCGCCGCCAAGATTGGTACGAACTACGCGATCGCGATGGTGAACGGCACGGTGACCTTGCACTGCGCGCTTGAAGTGGCGGGCATCGGCGAGGGAGACGAGGTGATCTGCCCGCCCTTGACAATGGCGAGCACCAACATGTGTATCCTCCACGCGGGCGCGACGCCTGTCTTCGCGGACGTCGACCCCGACACGTTCACGATCTCCCCCGCGTCGATCGCGGCGAAAATCACACCCCGCACGAAGGCGATCATTCCCGTGTCGCTCTATGGCCTCCCCTGCGATATCGACGCGATCATGGCGATCGCGGCGAAGAACAGGCTTACGGTGATCGAGGACGCCGCACAGTGCTTCCTCGGCACGTACAAGGGCCGCACCGCGGGACAGACCGCCCACATGTCGTCCTTCAGCTTCCAGGCCTCGAAGCACATGACCTGCGGCGAAGGCGGCATGGTCACGACCAACGATCCCGGTCTCGCGCTCAAACTGCGTCGCTATTCAGGACTCGGCTACGGCTCGATCGGCCTCGAGAAGGGCCGCATCACGAAGGAGGACATTCAAAGCCCCACCTTCGAGCGCCACGTCATCATGGGATGGAACTACCGCCCGTCCGATCTCTGCGGCGCGGTGGCGCTCGCGCAGTTGCAGCGCCTCGACGAACTCGTCGAAATGCGCGTTCTTGCGGCGCGGCATTTCCTCGAGTCGGTGAAGCCCTTCGGCTGGCTCAAGCCGCAGGCCGAACCGGAGGGCTACGTCAATTCGTGGTGGGCTTGCGTGATGGCATGCGACGTGAAGAAGGTGGACTGGTTCACGTTCCGGAATAAGTTCAGGGAACTTGGCGGCGACGGCGTGTACGGCGCA
>JAQVSS010000009.1:14947-39225 GCA_028700415.1 Kiritimatiellia bacterium | reverse complement strand
CGATGCGACGCACAGAACGACTGCCGTACCCTCCGATCCGCAGGCCGTGAGACCGGCGACCCTCATCGCGATCCTTCCGCCTCACCTCGCGCACACCTGCCACTCCCCCTGTCGCTAACCGATTACCGCGTTGGCCGGATTAAATCAACATCAGGCTTGCAGTTTGTGCGTCCAGCTTCTAATATATGCCCACTTTTTGCGCCTGTAGCTCAACTGGATAGAGTGTCGGCCTCCGAAGCCGAAGGTTGTGGGTTCGACCCCCGCCAGGCGCACCATCCCGATGACGACATAACGGTGCCGGCATTCCGTATAAGGGGGGGAGCATGTCACTTTCCCAGGATATTTGGCGGATAAACATTAATGTGCGTGACCATATCGTTTCGCACTATACCCCCTACGACGGCGATGACGCCTTCCTGGCCCCTCCCACGCCCCGTACCCGCGCCCTCTGGGACAAAGTGCGTGCGCTCATGGAGGTAGAGCGTGCCAGGGGTGGCGTTTATGACATCGACAACACCCTCATTTCCACCATCGTCTCGCATGCGCCCGGATATATCGACCGCGACCTTGAGCAGATCGTCGGCATCCAGACCGACACGCCGCTCAAACGCGCCATCATGCCTTTCGGCGGCATCCGCATGGTGCAATCCTCCCTCAAAGCCTACAACAGGGAACTCCCTGCCGAGATCGAGAACGTCTTCAAATACCGCAAGACCCATAATGACGGCGTGTTTGACGCGTACTCGGACGAGATGAAACTCGCCCGGCACAACGGCATCATCACCGGCTTGCCCGATGCCTACGGCCGCGGACGCATCATCGGCGACTATCGCCGCGTGCCGCTCTACGGGCTCGATTTCCTGATCGCCCACAAAGAGGCCGCCAAGGCCCGCCATGTGTTCGACGCCATGGATCTCGAAGCCATCCAGTTGCGGGAGGAGATCTCCGAGCAGATCCGCGCCCTCCAGGAGCTGAAGGCCATGGCGGCCTCCTACGGCTGCGATATCTCGAAGCCTGCGCGGGACACGCGCGAGGCCATCCAATGGCTCTACTTTGCCTACCTCGCCGCGGTCAAGGAGCAGAACGGCGCAGCCATGTCGATCGGCCGGATCTCCACGTTTCTCGACATCTACGCCGAAAGCGACCTGGCTTCGGGACGTTACACCGAGGAACAGATTCAAGAGCTCGTCGATCACTTCATCATGAAACTGCGGATGGTGCGGTTTCTCCGCACGCCCAATTATGACGCGCTTTTCTCAGGTGATCCCACGTGGATCACCGAGTCGCTCGGCGGCATCGGTGTGGACGGACGCCACATGGTCACCAAGATGACCTACCGCTTCCTGCATACGCTTTCCAACCTCGGCTCCGCGCCCGAGCCGAACATGACGGTGCTGTGGAGCCCGCGCCTGCCCGAGCCGTTCAAACGTTTCTGCGCCCGGTGCTCGATCGCGACCTCGTCGATCCAGTATGAGAACGACGAACTGATGCGCGAGAAGTTCGGCGACGATTACGGCATTGCCTGCTGTGTCTCGGCCATGCGCATCGGCAAACAGATGCAGTTCTTCGGCGCGCGCACGAACCTCGCCAAAGCCCTGCTCTACTGCATCAACGGCGGCAAGGACGAGATCACCGGCCAACAGGTCGGCCCCGAGATGGCGCCCGTCACCTCCGAGTATCTCGACTACGACGAGACCGTCCGCAAGTTCGACCAGATCTGCCGTTGGCTCTCCCGCCTCTACATCAACACGCTCAACGTCATCCACTACATGCACGACAAATACTGTTACGAGCGCGTGCAGATGGCGTTGCATGACGAGGACGTTTTCCGTACGGCGGCCTGCGGCATCGCGGGCCTCTCGGTGGTGGCGGACGGCTTTTCGGCGATCAAGTACGCCAAAGTGAAACCCATCCGCGACGCGCGCGGCCTGGCCGTGGATTTCGAGATCGAGGGCGACTACCCGAAATTCGGCAACAACGACCCGCGCGTGGATCAGATCGCGGTCGAGGTGGTCAAGACCTTTATGGGCCGCCTCTCGAAACACCGCACCTACCGCCACGCCAAACCCACGCTCTCGATCCTCACCATCACGTCGAATGTGGTGTACGGCAAGAAGACCGGCTCCACGCCTGACGGCCGCAAAAAGGGCGAGCCCTTTGCGCCCGGCGCGAACCCGATGCACGGCCGCGACTCGCACGGGTGCATCGCCTCCATGAAATCCGTGGCCCTGTTGCCCTACGACTACAGCGAGGACGGAATTTCCTACACCTTCTCGATCGTCCCCGCCGCCCTGGGCCGCGAAGAGTCCGAACGCGTGGTGAACCTCGTGGATCTGATGGACGGCTACTTTCAAGAGAAGGGGCATCACATCAACGTCAATGTCTTTGACCGCGAACTGCTGCTGGACGCGATGGATCACCCCGAAAAATACCCTCAGCTCACGATCCGCGTCTCCGGCTATGCCGTGAACTTCATCAAACTCACGCGCGAGCAGCAACTCGACGTGATTCACCGGACTTTCCACAAAAAGTTCTGACCGCACTTTAAGGAGAATGCTCATGCGATTGACCCATTGTGTTCCGCTTTTTCTTTTTGCCGTCAGCGTTTCTTTCTTCTGCGGGTGCGGTAAAGGGAATGAAACGGTTGCGGCGCATTCGGCTGCCAAGCCCTCCGACCCGCCGCCCGACCATATTGTCGCCAAGGTCAACGGCACGCCGCTCACGTGGGCGGAAATGGAAAAACGGGCGATGGGGTATCTCAAGGACGATGTGGAGGTCAATCACCTGGTCATCCCCTCCAACCGGATGGATGAGGCCAAGGAGTATTTCCGCCGCCGCTCCATCAACGCGTTTGTTTTCAAAACGGTCATGATGGACGAGGCCATTAAGACGGGTATCCGGCTGACTGAAGCCGACCGGCAGCAGAGTCTCAATTCCCTCGCGCGATCGCTCAAGGCGCGCAATTGGACGACGAACGACTTTTTCCAGAAAGGGCCGCAGGGCCCTGAGCTGATGCGCCGGGAGTTCGAGGACGGCATGATCATCGATAAACTCTTGGCGGTTCATGTCCGCAACACGCTTAAGATCGACGATAAAGAGATCACGGATGCGATCTCCTTGATCAATGCGACCAACGGGGTCAAGCGCGCGAAGCTCGAGGACGTCCGCAAACAACTTCTCGCCGGCGCCGATTTCGCGGGTGTGGCCCGCAACGTGTCGGAATGCCCCAGCGCCAAGAAAGAGGGGGACCTTGGCGAGTTTCCCCGCGGCAAAATGCTGAAGGAATTCGAAGATGCGGCGTTCTCGCAGAAGGTTGGTGAAATCGGGCCGGTGATTGAAACGCGCTTCGGCTATCACATCATCAAGGTAACCGCCCATGCCGCGGCGAAAGCGGCAACAGCCTCCACGCCGGCCTTGCCAGAGACGGTCCGCGCGTCGCATATCCTGTTGAAAAAGGTCGCCGTGGACCGGAAACGGATCGCCGACACGATTCTGCGGGCCAAATACAACAAGGGTGTGGAGCAATACTTTGCGGAACTCAAGTCCAAGGCGCGCATCGAGTGCTATCTCTACAAAGACATGAAGTTCTAGCCGCACCGGCACATTGCAGTTTCACCCCATTCCAATCCCACAAGGTGTTTAAGGAGACACACGCATGGCTTACGATAAAATCACCCCCCCCTCTTTCGGCGAGAAGATCACGATGTGTGCGGACGGCAGACTGAATGTTCCCGACCAGCCGGTTATCCCTTTCATCGAAGGTGACGGTACAGGTCCGGACATCACCCGTGCGGCGATGATTGCCTGGGATGCCGCGGTTCAAGCCGCTTACGGGAAGAGCCGCAAGATCGCGTGGATGGAGGTGTATGCCGGCGAAAAGGCCAATGCGGTTTACGGTCCGGACACGTGGTTGCCGAAAGAGACGCTCGACGTCTGCCGGGACTACTTGGTCTCCGTCAAAGGCCCTTTGACCACGCCGGTGGGGGGAGGTATCCGTTCGCTCAACGTTGCGTTGCGCCAGGAGCTCGATCTGTATGTCTGCCTGCGCCCCGTGCGCTGGTTTCAGGGAGTCCCCTCGCCGGTCAAACGCCCCGACCTGACCGACATGGTCATTTTCCGCGAGAACACCGAGGATATCTACGCGGGCATTGAGTGGGCCGCCCAAACCGAAGCCGCCCAGAAAGTCGTCGGGTTCCTCCAGAAAGAAATGGGCGTCACAAAGATCCGCTTCCCGGAAACGTCCTCCATCGGCATCAAGCCGGTCTCGATCAAGGGAACCAAACGCCTCGTCAGAGCCGCGATCGATTATGCCGTCGCCAATGACCGCGAGAGCGTGACGCTGGTTCACAAGGGCAACATCATGAAGTTCACCGAGGGCGGTTTCCGCGACTGGGGCTATGAGCTGGCCCGTGAGGCCTATGGGGCAATCCCGATCGGCAAGGGCCCGTGGTGTACGTTCAAAAACCCGAAAACCGGGCGGGAAATCGTCGTAAAGGACTGCATCGCGGACGCCTTCCTGCAGCAGATTCTCACGCGCCCGGCGGAGTACGATGTGATCGCCACGCTCAACCTCAACGGCGACTACATTTCCGACGCGCTGGCGGCCTGTGTGGGCGGCATCGGCATTGCCCCGGGCGGGAACATCAATTACACGACGGGTGTCGCGGTCTTCGAAGCCACGCACGGCACGGCTCCCAAATACGCCAACCTCGACAAAGTCAATCCCGGTTCGCTTATCCTTTCCGGCGAGATGATGCTGCGGTACATGGGGTGGACGGAAGCCGCGGACAAAATCATCCAGGCGATGGATACGGTGATTGCGGCCAAAACGGTCACATACGATTTTGCGCGCCTGATGGAGGGTGCCAAAGAAATTTCGTGCAGCGCGTTCGGGCAGGCGCTCGCGGATGCGATGCGTTGAGGTCTGGCGCGCCGGATGAAACCGCGCGCGTTGCCGCACAGGGGAAAGGGATGCGAATGAACCGTTTGCTGGGGACGGCGTGCGTGCTGCTGTTGTCCGCAGGGTCGGCGGTCGCCGCGTATACGTTGGAGGTGCACAACGGCACTGCGGCACGCGTCGACGCGGTGGTGAGCCATGCCGTGACGCGCGACTGGGCGGAGGCCGCCGCCACGCACACGCTGGCCGAAATCGCTGCGGATGGGCAGGCGTCGTTCGTGCCGTGCGGCGTGGACGCGAGCGGGGAGGTCCCCGTCTTGTTCTGGAAACTCTCCGGCGAGACCGGCGGCGGCGCGGTCCGGCGTTTCACATGGGGGCCGGGTTCGGGGCCTGCTCCCTCGCCCAGTGATTTGCGCGTGACCGTGGAGGCTGCCTTCATCGCGGTGGAGAACGGGTATTTTCGCCTGAAGCATCCGTTGCGCGGCGGCGGCGGTTTTCCTTACGACATCACCTACGCGCAGTCGGGGCACGCCGACCCGCAGCTTTTCTTCCTTGACCGCATCGTGCGCCGTCAAGGCGGGGACAGACGGCTTGCGCAGTACAGCGCCCGCGACTGTGTGGACGCGGAAGCCCGCGTGGTGTATCAGAGTCCGCTTCGCGTGGTTGTGGAAACGCGCACCGGGTTTGGTAAAAAGGCTGCGGACACGCCCGGCAACCCCCGTGCGGTTTACCGCTACATCTACACCGCGTCCTCGCCGGTGGCCGAGGTTTCGGCGCGGTACACGCGCGAGGATGACGAGCCCTGGAACGAGTTGCATTTCCTGCATCTCTCGCGGCAGGAACGGCGCTACACCCAATTCGTGACGGGCGATACGATCCAGACACATGCCATGCAGCCTAAAGGCGCGACGAGCGTGGCGGTTACGGCGCCGCAGTGGGCCGTCATGAGCGACGGGACAAACGCCTGCGGTACGGGGTTCGACGGGGCGGTCTGCTGGGACGCTTCGAACCAGTTCGTCTACTATATCCGCGGCGGCCATGCTTCATGGACGGAACGCACATGCCGCTTCGACGGGGGACTTTACTTTGGTCCGGACAAGGCGGCGGGGTGGTACGCCCGATGGCTGGGTCGCGAGCGGTCGCCTGAGATCCGTTTTTTCCGGAATGGCAGACCGTGGGTGCCCATGGAGCGGGGCACGCTGGAAGGCGCGCTCGAGCTGAAAAATCAGGCGTTGCGGATCGTGTTCGATTCGGCTGAGAAAGGGTTCGATTGCCTCGGCATTGAAAACCGGCTGGCGGACGACACGCGTTTCGTCCAGATGCGCGGGGGCGTTGCGGGGCTGTGGTCGCTGACGTTCAAGACCCCGCCGGACGCTGCTGGCAAGCAGGAATCGGTGGAGATCAACAACCGCACGGCCGCCATGCGGTGTTTCTCCCGCCGTTTGTGGAGAGGCGTTGAATTCGTGTGGGAGGGGCTCGATCTGCCGGGCGAGCCCGGCTCAGTGGACGTGCGGGCGGAAGTGCGGGTCGAATCCGGAGGGGGAGCGAGCGCATGGCGGCTCAAGGTCGCGAACCGCAGCCGGCGGTTCGGTTTGTGGGAGAGCGAGTACCCGCTGCTGCGGGAGGTGGCTCAACCCGGCGTGGCGGACGTCTTGTTGCCGCGCGGCAACTGGGGCGGCACACTGGCGCGGCGCCACCGGGGGCGCTGTGAGGCGCGCTACCCTTCGACGGGGTGTCCCCTGCAGATGCTCGCGTTCAACCTCGGCGATGCGGGGCTTTATCTGGCTGCGCATGACGGCGCGTCGCGGGCGAAGCGGCTTGTGGTGACGCAGCAACAGGATGTGAGTTTCCGTTTGCTGTCGGAGAACGCGGGCGTGCCGGGAGCGGCTGTAGCGCCGGATTACCCGGTCGTGATCGCGGCCTACCGCGGGGACTGGTGGCAGGCCGCGGGCCGTTACCGCGCGTGGGCTGAGCAACAGGCCTGGACGGCCAAGGGGCCGATCCGGCAACGCGCCGACTATCCTCAGAAATTGGAGGACCTCGGCTTCTGGATGTTACTTTCCGGGGAACCTTCCGGCGTCACAAACCAGATGGCCAAAACGGCGCGGCTTTATCCGGACGTCCCGATCGGCGTCCACTGGTATTGTTGGCATCAGATCCCGTTCGACAACAGCTATCCCGAATATTTCCCGACAAAGGACGGGATGGCTGAGGCGACGCGTGCCATGGCGGGTAAAGGCCACATGGTGATGCCCTACATCAACGGTCGGTTGTGGGATCAGGACATCCCGAGTTTCACCGGCGCCTATGCGGCCACGTGCAAGCAACTGACGGGGACGAACTATGTCGAGCATTACGGGAAACACAGCCGGAACTTGGTGCCCATGTGCCCGGCCACGCGGCTGTGGCAGGACAAAGTGCGGGAGATCTGTCACCGCCTGATGGCGGGGTGCGGCGTGAACGCCGTCTATCTCGATCAGATCGGCGCGGCGGCGCCTGCCGCGTGCTATGACGCGTCGCACGGGCACCCGACGGGCGGCGGGCGCCATTGGACAGACGGCTACCGGACGATGCTGACACCCATTAAGGGCGAGGCTGCGCGGTTGGGTGCCGCGTTGACCACCGAAAACACGGCGGAGCCTTATATGGACACCGTCGACGCCTATCTCGCGTGGAATCCGCGCTATCAAGAGGATGTGCCGCTCCTGCCCGCCGTCTATTCAGGCTACACCATTTATTTCACCAGTCCTCAGGCGTCGCAGGATACGCTGGACGCTTTCTGCGCGGCCCAGACTCGCGATTTCCTGTGGGGCTGTCAATTGGGATGGAATGATCCGTGGATCTTGCAGGAGAAACACCGCGAGAAACAGCAGTTTCAGCTCGCGCTTTGCCGCTACCGTCTGGCGGCCAAAGACTTCATGGTCTACGGCCGATTGGTCGATGAGGTGCGGCCCCTGAACCGTGTCCCGGAGGTCAACCATCTCTGGCACCGCAGTCAGCCGCATACGGCGCGGCTGCCGGTGGTGATGGGAACCGTGTGGCGGGATGACCGCGGGCGGATGGCGGTTTTCGTGGTCAACACCGGCGGAGAGCCGCAGACATTCGATTTTCATATGGAACCGCAGCGCTGGCTGAAGTCCCGCGGCCCGTGGCGGCTGTCGTCGCTCACGCCCGGAGGCGAAACGCCGGTCGGTTTAGCGAAAAACCAGCGTGTGTGCCTCGGCGACCTTCAGCCGCGCGAAATCCGGGTCTTCATTCTCACCCCGCAGTGAGGTGGCCTGTTGTTTGTGGCCGTCAGAAAGTGCGGCCTCATTCGCCAATGCCGTATCGGCGCAGGTCATCTGTCGAGATGTCGGCGGCGGGGACCAGCGTGTAATGCTTCTGGTCAATCACGCGAATCTCGTCGTCACTCAGTGTCAGTTCGAACATGGCGATGCGGTTATTGCATAGGGCATGGACGGAAACCGGCCGACAGATCAGGTTAGGGAATTTCTCCCGGCAGAACGAGATGTCCTGCCCTGTCTGAACGACACCATGCTGGTCTTTGCCCACTTTGGCCTGTACGGGAACGATGAACTGGCTGCCCTTACGATTCAGGCCGACATAAAGCTCGTCGATCTCGATTTGCCCGATGCCTTTGACCGTTGTGCGCAAATGGTTTTGAAGGGAATGCGCCGTCATTCCGAGAAAAAGGTCAATCAGACGATTGTAACGGACTTTCGCCAAAAGGGCTTGTTCATCATCGAAGGCGTTGGCCAGCAGAATTTCAGGAGTCGCATTGGGCACTTTAATGGGCAACATGGATTCATCTGGCTCGATGCGACTCAGTCTTGCCTGTTTGAAGAGATAGCGACCTGTTCCCGCACCTTTAATAATCCAGACCATTCCATTCTGGGCCGTCCTCGTGATCGATTCCGGCAACGGAACCCGATAGCGGAACGCGTAGAGCACATCTCCTAAATTCTTGGGCAGCACAATACCCAACTTTGTGGCCGTGGTGGACAACTCATCGCGCTCAAAGACAAACTCGGTCAGCCCCGGACAATAGTGTGTGACAAAGATTTGCTCGATAAGTGCTGCATAGCGGTTTAGAGGTTTGGTCATGATGGGACACTCTCCTTTTTTCTGGTCCGTTGTCCGATCACCGAAGCGGCGACTCCGAAGTGGTCGGCGGCTTGCCGCATGTTGAGCTTCAGTAGGGCACTGTCGCCAGGCTTGATAACGGCGTCAGGCTTGGACGGTTGAACGCCAAGCGCCTTGATGAGCTCACTCGCGACCGCACGACCAAGAAGCGGGGGCACACTGTTACCGATCTGGCGGAAGCCGTGCCATTTGGTGGCGTGGAATCGGAACCAGTCGGGATACGAGTGCAATCGTGCGGCCTCGCGTACGGTGATGACGCGCGGCAGAGTGGGATGGATCGGGCGCGGCGACGTGAACGCGCCACGAGCGCTGTCTGTTCCTGCGCGGAGCGTGTTGCATTGACCGTTTAACGGCAGTTTGAAGAAACGGCTGATCACTTCGGTTGTGCCGGGGCTCGCTCCGATGAAACGTGCTATTGATTTTTTTGTGTGAACCGTTCTCAGACTGCATGTCAGACTGTTGCGGTCGAAGTCCCGCGGATAGCTAAAGTCTTCCTGATCGCTTATTTGTCCCCGCAGTTTTTTTGCGTAGGGCGCATGGGTTTTCCAAATTGCCGGAACGGCATCTGATTGCGCCAACACCTCAAAAAGGTCGGCATCCGGCAAGTCGCTGATCGCTTCCTCAACGGTCACCTTTTTCTTGTGTGCCAGAGGATATAGTGGCGAGGTCTGGTCGATCCGGTAAGCCATTAGAAAAAGGCGGAAACGATTTTGAGGAACGCCATAATCGGCGGCGTTCAGGACGTGATAGGGGAGGACGACACGATACCCGGAGTCTTCAAGCGCGGAGATCAGCTCATTGAGAAACTGTGCCTGCTTGCCGACCGTCAGGCCTTTTACGTTTTCGAACACACAATATTTGGGATACAGTTCTTTGACAAGCCGGACGTAGTGAAACACCAACTTGTTGCGGGGGTCGTCTAGAGTTCGTTTGCCGATCATTGAAAAGCCTTGGCAAGGTGCGCCACCGAACACCGCGTCGATGTCGCGGTCTCCTATGCAGGAACGGCGGCGGATCATCTCGCCAGTCAGATCGGTCACGCTGCCACAGATGGAGGCTGCATAGGGAAAATTATACTCGTGCGTCGCACAATGAATGGGGTCGATCTCGACACACGCGGCAATGTCGAAACCGGCCTGCTCGAAGCCCATGGAAAGTCCGCCTGCCCCTGCGAACAAGTCAATGCCGATGGGGCGTCCGCGAACGACTGGAATATACGGCCGTTCACAAGGCGGCAATAAGGCCGGGGGTTCTTGATTGACGGGCCAAAACATGAAATGGCCCTGCACCAGCAAATTTGGATGGGAGCCGGCCGACAATAGACGGTAGCCAGCCTTTTCGATCTTGGGTAAATAGGCTGTGATGTTTTCGCGAATGCGGTTCGGGATGTCGCTTGTTGAGAGCACGCGCTTTTGATTCGTTTGAGCGAACTCACACACCTCTTTCGCAACCGGGTAAAGTTTTTTTGGCCGTTGGGTCATTACAGTTTGAGGGTATCATTTTTTGAGGGTGTATTCAAATGCGAACTGGTAATTGACAATACCGGTTTTTCATTTAAGGCAACAGCACCTGTTGCCAAAGGGCTTCGAGGCGTTTTGCGGAGACGGGAACGGGGGTGCGGAGTTCCTGCGCGAACAGGGAGACGCGAAACTCTTCCATCAGCCAGCGGTATTGCGAGAGGAGCACCTTGTCGTGACGCGGCGGCTCTGCCAGTGCGGTGTGCTGGACGTAGCGCTGCCACAACGGCTGGATGTCGGCGAGTTTCCGCAAATCGCTTGCGGGGTTGGTCTGCGCGCGCTGGATGCGGACGCGGCAAGCCTTCAGATAGCGCGGGACATGCTGGAGTTGCGCGGTGGTGACTGACTCGGCGAAACCGGGGAAGATGAGCCACGCGAGCTGCTCGGCGAGATCCTCGTGAGTGGGCTGCGGCAAGGGCGTTTTGGACAGGAGGCTTTCCACTTCGCTGGCCTCATGCAGGATCGCGGCCACCAGTCGCGTGCGGGCGGTGTGGACGCTGTTGAGGCGCGCGCGTCCGGAGGCCAGCCGGTCTTGAAAGGTCGTCTCATCACGGATGACGGGCATGCCTTCCGTAAACGTCTCGCGCAGCGAGGCGCGTCCGATCTCTTGGCCCAGCGATTCGGCGCACATCTCAAGTTGCTTGGCGTAAAGGGCGACGGCACGCGGCAGAGGGGAGGGCTGCGCGAAGCGCTTCCATTCCTTGCCGAGTGCGAGCGCGAAAAGGCGGCAGACGCCCCTCTCATGCGCCGAGGCCGCTTCGGCGGGATCGGCGAAGAGGCGCAACGACACCGAGGTCTTGGCGTCGACGAGCGCGGGATAGTTGATGATGGACCAGCCCGCCTTGCCCACATCGACCTGCGCCGGCAAGGAACCGAAATCCCACTGTGTGATCCCGTCCCTGTGCCACGGGCTGGATTCGCGCTCGTCTGCGGCGGCTTGTGCGGCGCGCGCGGCGAAAAGTTTGACCAGTAGCGCGATGTTGCGCCCGTTGCCCAGTTCTCGTCCGTTTTCATCCACTGCGAGGAAACGCATGCGCAGATGGTCCGGATAGGCGTCCTCTTTCCATGCTCCCGGGGGGATGCGGACGCCGCGAACCGCATAGAGCGCGTCTGAAAAGCTATCGGCAAGTGAGCCGCGTCCCGGCGTCATGCGGGAACGGCACATGGCAAGCGTGTCATCGGCAGGCTGGAGCAGGCGGCGGATTTTGGTCGGCAACACGTTGATCATCCAGCGCAGCTTCTCGTCCAGCAGGCCGGGCACGAGCCAGTCGCTGCGCCAGCCTGCCGCCAGCGGCAGGAGCGGGGCGGGAACGGTGCAGGTGATGCCGTCTTCGGTCTCGCCCTGCGCGTGGCGGTACGTGAGGGCGAGGCGGTTGCCGCCGAGGGTAATGGCGTCGGGGAACTCTTGCGCGAGGTCGCGCACAGGCGGAAGGTCGCCCTCGCGCATTTCAAGCGCGGCAAGCGTTTCAGGCTGCCCGGTTTTAAGCCACTGGCGCAAATCGGAGGCGTTACAGACAGTCGTCGGAAGACGCTTGCCGTAAAAAGCGTAGGCGGTTTCAGGGTCGAAAAGCATGCCATGCTGACGGGTTTTCTCTTCGGCTTTGAGCAGGACGCTGATCCGTGTGAGATTCGCGTTCAGGAAGTCGGGGACGGGGGCTGGGAAGGCGCCCGCGACGAGGCCTTCGCGGATGAAAATATCGCGGGCCTCGGCAGGGTTGATGCGGCTGTTGTCGCGCGTGCGGGCTTCAACCAGCACGAGTCCGAAGAGCGTGACCCGCTCCTTGACGCGAACGAAGCCGCGGCCAGGATCCCACGAGGCGGAGTGGTAGCTGTATTTGCAGAGACGCTTGGCGATGGGCTCGATCCAGTCCGGGTCGATACAGGCGGCGGTCCGTGCAAAAAGGCGCGAGGTTTCGACCAGTTCGCCTGTCACAATCCAGTCGCGGGAAAGGGTTTTCTGCCCATGGCGCGGCGCATTGGGGGCGGGCTTCTGCTCTTTAAGTTTGGCGAGGCCGGAGCCCGGGAAGATCCCGAAGCGGATGCCGCGCGCGCCGCGGTAGTCGCCGGCCTCGGGATCGCGTTTGCCGAGGTTGCCGAGCAGGCCGGAGAGCAAGGCGCGGTGCAGGCCGGCGTCGCCGCCGGAGGAGGAGGAAATATCGAGCCCGAGATCCTTACAGAGGCGTTGGAGCTGGTCGCGCAGGTCGACCCAGTCGCGCGTGCGCGGGAAGGGGAGGAAGTTGTCCTTGCAGAGACGGCGCGTGGCGGACTGGGAGAGCTTCGCGGTCTGGTCGCGGTACCAGCGCCAGAGGCGGATGATCGCGGCGAAATCGGAGACCGGGGAGAGAAAACGCGCATGGAGTTTGTCGGCTTCGGCCTGCTTCTCGATGGGGCGGCGGCGCGGGTCGTCGCACTCCAGCGCGGCCACGACGATCAGGGCGTCGGCGAGGGCTTTTTCATGATGGGCGGCGAAGAGGATACGGGCGAGCGCAGGTTCAAGCGGCAGGCGCGCGAGCTGGCGGCCGAGCGGGGTGAGGCGGTAGGGGGAAAGTTCTGAAGTTCGGGAGTTCTGAAGTTCTAAAGTTGATATACCCCGGGAAGTGGGGGTGTCGGGCAGGGACGGTTCCCCGAACCGTCCGACGGTTTCCGGCATGGACTCGCGGATGCCTCGGGGAGACGTCCCTGCCGGAGATTCAACTTCCTCGAGCGCACCGATCATATCGAGTTCGCGGTAGCCTTCGCGGATCATGGACGAGGTGGGCGGATCGATGAAGGGGAACGTCTCGATTTCGCCGAGTTTGAGATCAAGCATGGTGAGGATCACGCCCGCAAGGCTGGAGCGCAGGATTTCGGGCGGGGTGAAGTCGTCGCGCTTCTTGAAGTCGTCCTCGCCGTAGAGGCGGATGCAGACGCCGGGCGCGAGGCGGCCACAGCGGCCTTTGCGCTGGTTGGCGCTGGCTTGGGAAACGGGTTCGATCTGGAGGCGCTGGACGTGTGTGCGGGGGTTGTAGCGGCTGAGGCGCACGAGGCCGGAATCGATCACGTAACGGATACCGGGGAGGGTGACCGAGGTCTCGGCGACGTTGGTGGAAAGGATGATGCGTCGGTTGGCGGAAAGCTTGAACGCGCGCTGCTGTTCGCCTGCGGGCAACGAGGCGAGCAGGGGGATGATCTCGGTGTGCGGCAGGCGGCGGCCCGTGAGGGTTTCGGCGGCGTCGCGGATGTCGCGTTCGCCAGGCAGGAAGACGAGGATGTCGCCAGGGCCTTGCGCGATGAGTTCGTCGACGGCATTGGCGATCTGTCGCGTCAGGTCGGGCTCATCGTCCTCTTCGGCGGAGCGCCAGCGCGTTTCGATGGGGTATAAACGTCCGGGCACCGAAAGAATGGGGGCTTGGTCGAAAAAGGCTGAAAAGCGTTCCACGTCGAGTGTGGCGGAACTGATGATGAGCTTCAGGTCTTGGCGGCGGGGCAGGAGGCGTTTGAGGATGCCGAGAAGAAAGTCGATGTTGAGCGAGCGCTCGTGGGCCTCGTCGATGATGAGGGTGTCGTAGGCGCGGAAGAGGCGGTCGCGGCGCGTCTCGGCGAGCAGGATGCCGTCGGTCATGAATTTGACCACGGTGTCGGCCGAGAGCTTTTTGTCGAAGCGGTGCTGATAACCGACGAACCCGCCGGGTTCCTGCCCGAACTCCTCGGCCACACGGCGTGCCATGGCGAGTGCGGCGAGGCGCCGGGGCTGGGTGCAGCCGATCAGGCCGCGGCGTCCGCGGCCGGCCTTGAGCGCGATCTTTGGGAGTTGGGTGGTTTTGCCTGAACCGGTGTCGCCGCAGACGATGACGGTCTGATGGGTACGCAACGCCTCAGCGATGACGTCGGCATGTGCGCTGATCGGCAGTTCGGGGGGGAATGTGATGTGGGGAAACATAGGCTTACGGGAACAGGCCAGAACAGTACACAGAACGGCGTGGGGCGTCAATGGCTTTGCGCGGAGTTTTGATGCGGCTTTTTTTGATGTGCAGTGAGCGTTTGTCAGTCACACGGGGATATGGTATCGTTAACCGGGGATTGTAAATGGGGGAGAGGATAATCTTGCATGAGTGTTGTGGACGAACAACCGGAGGCGTCGCAGAAAGCTGTGGCCGTTGATCCGCTGGAGTTGGCGCACCGGCGTCCGGACTGGAGTGCGGCGCAGCCGTTGACACGGATGCAGCGCTTGGGAATGATCGCGCTTCTGGTGGTCATGGCCGGATTTGCCGTCTGTTGCCCGTTGCGGACCGCGCAGGTGCTGATCGCGGTCTGCACGGTGTTTTACGTGATCGTGACGCTCTACAAGTTCGTCGTGATCCGCGCTTCGCTCTCGCCTTCCGCGATCATGCGTTTTTCCCTGGATGAGCTTGCGGCGCAAGAGCCGCGCGAGTGGCCGCTTTTCTCGATTCTGGTGCCGATGTACAAGGAGCCGGAGACGGTGAAGCAGATGGTGGCTTCGCTGGCGGAGATGGATTATCCGGCGGACAAAAAGGATGTGCAGATTCTGCTGGAGGCGGACGATGAGGTGACGCTGGCGGCGGCGCGGGCAGTGACGATGCCGCCCGGTTTCCGCGTGACGGAGATCCCCGTGTCATTTCCCCGGACCAAACCCAAGGCGTGTAATGTCGGGTTGTGCTCGGCGAAGGGCACGTATCTGGTGATTTACGATGCCGAGGATCTTCCCGAGAAAGACCAGCTCAAAAAGGCGGTGCTGGCGTTCGAAGCGTCGCCCGAGAAAGTGGTGTGCATCCAATCGCGGCTGAACTATTACAACCCGCGGCAAAACGTGCTGACGCGCTGGTTTACGGCGGAGTATTCGGCGTGGTTCGACTTGCAGCTGCCGGGGCTGGCGGCATTGGGCGCGGTGATCCCGCTGGGCGGCACGTCGAATCACTTTAAGGTCAAGGTGCTGCGGGAGCTGATGGGGTGGGATGCCTACAATGTGACGGAGGACTGCGACCTCGGCGTGCGGCTCGCCAGGGCTGGCTATGCCACGCGGATGCTGGAGACGACGACCTGGGAGGAGGCGTGCAGTCAGCTTTCGTTCTGGATCAAGCAGCGGACGCGCTGGCAGAAGGGCTATATCCAGACTTGGTTTGTCCACATGCGGCGGCCGCTCGCGCTGGCCAAGGATCTGGGTGCCGTCAACTTTCTGCATTATCAACTGTTGGTCGGCGGCGGGACTTTTTCCGTGCTGATCAACCCGCTGTTCTGGACCATGGCTCTGGTCTGGTTTGTGCTCCGTCCGGAAGGCGTTTCGCAGCTTTTCCCGGGCCCGGTGTTCGCGGCCGGGGCGGTTTGCCTTTTTCTCGGGAATTTCGTGTTCGTCTACATCAACCTGCTCGGCTGCTGCAAGCGTAAGAACGATGGCCTGATGTGGTTTTCTTTACTGACCCCGCTGTACTGGATGATGATGAGTTACAGCGGTTGGCGGGCGTTCGTTCAATTTTTCCGCGATCCCTTCGTGTGGGAGAAAACGCGGCACGGATTGGGAAAGCCGGTGGAAAAGCCAGGAATCTGATGCGGGAGACTTGCCGCCGGAGACGGGCGACTGGGCAAGAGAACCGGGGCTTTTGCGGATGCCCGGAAACGTGACACAAACGGAAGCTTAACATGGATCAGGATCGTAAAACGTATAGGCTGGTTCGGGTGCTGACCGGCGGAGTGACCCCGGTGGCGCTGGCTGCGGCGATACTGGTTTTCGCGCGGCTGCACGACGGGGCATGGGAGCCCGGCGCGCAGGTGGCGGGAATCTGCCGCGAGCTGATCGCGGGAACCACGGTGGGGCGGCAGGCGTTGTTCGGCTCGTGCTGGGTGGCGCCTTTGCCGGTGCTGTTTTACTTGCCGTTCGCGTGGCTGTTGCCGGAACCGGTGGCGGGCTGGGCGGCCTTTTTTGTGGCGTGGTTGTTTGTGTTCTGGACGGTGCGTGAGGCCGTGAAGGCCACGGGACAGTCGGCATGGCGCATCGTTCTTGCGCAGGGGGCGATCGTGGGCATGATGGCGCTTTCGCCGCAGCAGCAGACGTTGCAGATCACGACGGCGCTGATGACGGGCCTGATGCTGTTGGCGGCGGCGGCGCTGGCAGATTGGGCGGCCTACCGCCGGCTGCGTGATGTGGTGGCGGCCGGCGCTTCCGGCGCGTTTCTGGTGTTGTGCGGCCTTCCCGCGTTTGCGTCGGCGGGGCTGGCCGTGGGAATGCTGCCCTTTGCGGCATGCGGGAACCGGGAGACGCGCGTGCGGTTTCAGGCTTGGCTGCTGCTGGGCGGCTTGCCGTTGGTCTATGCGGCGGGGGTGTGGCTGCTGATGAACCGGCTGATTCTGGGCGACGCCTTTTTCTTCGTGCGGTCGCTGGAATATCTCGTGCCGCGTCTGCCCGTTTTCATTTGCGCGTTGTTTCTGCCCGGGACCGTGCTGTTGCCCGCGCTGGCGGTAACATGGGTGTGCGACGCACGCGGGCCGGAGAGACCGGGCGCGGGGCCGGCCGCGGCGTCGGCCTTATTGATCGCATTCGCCTTGGCGCTGATCGTTTGCGGACAGGTGCTAAAGATTTTTGGCGTTCACTGGCAGTTGCTTACGATGAATGTGTGCGCGCTGGCGGTGCTGATGATTGCGCTTGCGCGGCTGCGTCAGCCCGTCTACCGGCTGGGTTTATCGCTTGCGCTTTTCGTGTGGCTGAGCACGTATTGGCTCGGCGGGACGGCACGGAGTGACGGGGTTCCGCCTGATCGCGGGGATATCTGCCGTCAGGTTGAAGCGCACGTCAATGCGCGCACCCCCTATGGCCGCGTTTTTGTGCTCGGCTATGCCGGCCTCGATCTGTTGCGCGGTTATTCCGGGGAGCTGCTGTTGCCGAACATGGATCTGCATCTCGGTTCGTTGCGACGCGCGTATCTGGGACAGAACCTCTATGTGCTGGTGCCGCGTCCGGTGGGGGCTGTGCGCGCCGAAAGCGTGTTTTGGAAGTATCCCGACATTTATGAGTTGGGAGGCGACCGGTTGCTCTATGCGGCATCATTTGGAGAGTGGCGCCTTTTCGAGGTGATTTCCGCGCCGACGCAGGAACAGTTGGACGAATGGAAAAAAGCGCGGTAGGGGTGCCTGGGCACATCCTTTGCGCGTACGTTTATTCGTGTGGGGTGCATGACGGTGGAAACGGACAGGAGAGTGCTGGCGGGGCATGTTGTGCCTTTTGCGGTATGGGTGGGCGTGATCCTGCTGCTTCAAGGGCTCGAGCATGCCGGCCTGTGCCCGCGCTGGTTTTATCCATGGAGCTATGCGGTCAAATCGGCTGTGTGTGCCGCACTCTTTGTATGGCTGAAGCCTTGGCGGTTTTATTCGGCGCTGCAAGGAAAGCATGCGCTTAGCGCCTTAGGATTAGGTGCTGCGGTGGCGGCGGTGTGGATCCTACCCGAGACGCCGTGGGCGGGACGCATCGCGCCGGGATTTCAGGATTTCTATCACCGTTGGATGATCCTGATGCCCGGTGCGTTGCCGGACTATTTTGATCCGTCTTTCTTCCCCGCGCTGCCGCCCGGTCACAGGTCTCTCGCCTATTCGCCGGAGCAGGCCGGATGGTGTTTGACGGTGCTCAAGCTGGCAGGGTCAGCGTGCGTGATCGCCGTGCTCGAGGAGTTTTTTTTCAGGGGTTTTCTTTACAGGTGGTTCCGCAAGGGCGAGTTTTGGTCGGTGCCGCTCAACGTGTTTGACGCACAGGCTTTCTGGATTGTGGCGGCGGTGTTCGGGCTGGAGCACGACCGCTGGGTTGCGGGCGTGCTGGCGGGTGCCGCATATGGCTGGTTGGCGGTGCGTACGGGTGACCTTTGGGCGGCAGCGCTGGCGCATGGCGTGACCAATTTCCTGTTGGGCGTGTATGTGATCGCGTCGCGGCAATATGGATTCTGGTAGGAGGGGACGGGATGAAACCCGTCCGCACATGGGGTGTTAGAATGGCAGAAGCGAAACTGAACCGGGAATATGCGCTGAGGATGATGGGCGTCGGCACATTGATGGTCGGCATGTGCCTATGGTCGCTGTACGATGGCCATGTGGCGTGGCCGCGGCAGAACGACGTGTTGGGTCAGGCGCGTCCGGCATTGTTGGCAACGAACCTGACGGCTGAGGCATGGTTGACGCGTGACGGGGAGGGGCGGACCCTGATTGAGGGTGTGTTTGCCGCGAAAGGATCGAAGGCCCCTTCCAAACTCATCAAGAAGCTGGATGAATTGAAGGTGCCGGGAGAGGTCCCCCATAAAGCCGCGGCACGTGATGAGCAGGCGATGCGGATCCGCAAACTCTTTGAGAATCCGGTCTACAGTGAACACGATTTGACATCGCAGTTTATTCAAGCGATCGTCACACTGGCATTGGGAATATTGGCGTTTGCCTCCCTTGCGTGCAAGGCCGGCAAGCGGTTTGTCGCGGATGAACAGGCGTTGGGCGGAAGCGGGTTTTGCGGTGCGGTGATCGCGTACGGCGACATTGCCCGCATCGACTGGTCAAAGTGGGACGAGAAGGGGATTGTGACTCTCGCGCTTAAGTCCGGGAAGTCGTACAAGTTGGACGCTTGGCATTATGCGGGCATGACGGGTGTGGTTGCTGAAATCCAGAAGCAGCGCCCAGATCTCGCCCCCAAGGCTGGACAAAAGAGTTAGATGAGTCAGTGGGTGAGGCAGTAGGTGAGGAGGTTAGAGCCGAGGCGCAGGGCGTCTCCCGGCGCATACCCGTAGGCCAGCGGGTGGTCGTCGCCCTGCCAGCCGGCGGCCATGTCAAAGGGGCTGTAGAGCACGTTGACCTGATCAGCCGCCTTTAGGCCTTCGAGGACCGGCGTCTGCAGGGCCGGGTATTTGGCGCGGGCGGCCAGCGTGAAACGGGCCGTGTCCATTTTGAAGGGGCCTTGCTGGAAGACAGGATGGTCGGGCGGGAGCCTCTCGAAGGCAGCATGGGGGAAAAGCCGCTTTGTTTCGCGGTACACCGCTTTGCCGAACTCGTCCAGCCCCAGCGAATTGTCGATGATCAGGAACCCGCCGCCCAGCAGGTAGCCGCGCAGCGCGGACAACTCGGCCTCGTCGAACGAGAAGTCGCTGATGCCGGAGAGATAGAGAAAACTGTAGTTGGCCAGCGGGTCGGTGTCTAACTTGACGGTGCGCGTGAGGTAGTTCGCCTTCACGCTCAGGTTCTTCCGCATGAAGCGGAGGAGGTTGTTCGCGCCGCCGGGCTCCGTATTCCAGACCCCGCCGGTGCGAACTTGTGCGAAGACGACCGGGTCGGTGTTGGCCTGCGCGTCCTCCTCGCTGTAGGCCTGCGCTTTGGCGTGCGCCTGCCCGACGCGGAAATACCCCATGGCATAGGCCACGAGGTTGAGCCCGATCCGGACGGCGGACGGGTGGTCGTAATAGTCCGCCAGCTTGATCAGGTCGGGCGCGGCATTGTCCCAGCCCGCGCCCAGCCCGTAGGGGGAGACGACGGCGGCGACGCGCGAGCCGATATACACGCCGTCGAGCACGGGCTGCACGTCGCGTTTTGTTTTGGTGTTGACCTTCACGGCGTCGTCCACCATATGGAAGACGGGGTGGTCTTCCGGCAGGCGGCGGATCTGGGCTTCGGGGAGAATGCGGCCGAGTTCGGTGAGCGACGACTTGTAGAAGTAGGGGGAGCCGACGACCGAGTCGAACCAGACCATGCCTCCCGAAAGCAGGTAGCGGCGGAGCGTCTCGCGCTCCTCGTCCGTGAAGTTGAGCGAACGCCCGCCCGAGAAGTAGAGCACCGGGATTTCGGCGGGCGTGGCGCTGAACCCCTTGAGCGTGGTGGTCTCCACCTTATAGTCCATGTTCAGGTGCTTATATGAAGCCCGCAGCAACGCCTGGCAGTCGGCGGGAACCATGTTCCAGTCGAAAACGCGTGTGACTTGCCCGTCGTCCCACGTGTGGTCGAGGAAAGACCCCCAGATGATTTTGCCGATCAGGGTTGCCGGGCTGGGCGGCCGCTTTTTTTCAGAGCGGCGCAGGGGCGTGGCGGGCAGGGGGAGCGGTGGCAGCGCCTCGCCGCCTTGCCGCATCTGCGGTTTGGCTTTGGGCGGCAGGCCGACGGGCTTGAGGAAATCATCCTCGCCCGCCGTGTGCGCGAACGTGCCGCACAAGACGACGGCAACGATGAACGGCCAACTCTTTTTCATGGTGTCACCTCTCCGATTTTCCGTTCGAGTTCATCCGACAGTTTGCGCGCCTCGATCTCTTCCCAGGTCCAGGGGCTTTCCTTGCGGATCAACGCGATCTGATGTTTCGCCGGGATGAACTGGTTCATGCCCAGATAGAGCTTGGCCAGCTCCAGCCTCAGTTTGGGCGTGTACGTCTCGTCCACTTCCGCAAGCAGTGCCCGCTGCAGACAGACAACGGCTTTTCGCGGCTGGCGGTTGCCGACGAGCGCCTGCACCTTCATGAGGTTCATGCGCGGCGAGGCCCGCTCTTCAGGCATCTCCCATTCAAGCATGTCCACTTCGGGAAGGCTCTCGCGGTAGAGCCCTTGGCTCAGCAGGTTCTGCACGCGGAAGTGACGGCTGTTGTAATCGAACAGCGCTTTCCGGTCTACGCGGTTGCCGGTGATGAGTGCGCCCTGTTTCGGGATGGCCGCGTAGAGCTTCTGGGCGGTGGCGACATCATCCAGCACCAGCGCGGTGTCGGCGAGATAGATGTCCAGCAAACGCTGCTCCCAGTCGATCAGGTCCTGCCGCCGGATTGAGGAGAGGAGCTCGCGTGCCTCCTCCGGGCGGTTCAGGCAGAGGTTCAGCATGCCGCCGAAATGGAGGGCGGATGAGGCGCGGATTACGGGTTCTCTGACCCGTTCCAAGATGGCGCGGAAACAGCGCTCGGACAGCTCGTACTGTTCATTCACCTGCTGCACGCCCAACGCCAGCTGGTTCAGCATGGGGCCGAGGTCGGCCTCCGGAACGCGGTCGAGGGCGGCAAGCACGCGTTCGGCGAAAACGGCGGACTCCTCCTCCTTCAGGAAAAAGGCGAGGCCATAGGTGATGAGCGCGTAGCCTTGCGGTTGGATGTCGGACTCGCGCTCCTGCCGCACGGCGCGGCCGAGCAGGGCAAGCGCGCGGGCGTCGTCGTTCTCGCTCTGCCCGTAACGGGGCACGATGCGGACCGTTTGGCGGCAGACCGATTTTTTCCCGTTGCCGAAAGTCACCGTCAGCGTGACAGCGGTGTCGCCCGGCGCGAAATAGAGGTGTTCGGTCTTCAGTCCCTGGCCGCGCGTGCCGTCGCCGAAATCCCAGTCGAACGTGGCGTCGGGGACATCCTTGAACGGGGCGGCCTCAAAGGCCAGCTCGTACAGCGCGTGGTCGCGCATGGTGACCATGTAACGGTTGTCCCAGACGAAGTCGGCCTGGCGCTGTCCCCCTTTCGAGGTGAGCGGCCCGACGAACGCGTAAACGGCGCGCGTGAAGTGCTCGGGCCCGATAACGACGTGCCGCTTCTCGCCGGGGGGCACCATGGCGGCGATGGCGAAAGAGTCGGGCCCGGTGTTGGCGTGCAGGAACGTGAAGGCGTGCGCTCCGGGTTGCAGGTTGATTGTGCCGCGTTTGCTGCCGTCGAGCCCGCCTTTGACGGGGTGCTGCCCAGGCCAGGCGGCGATTTCGCGTCCGTCAATGAAGAGGAACGAGGCGTCGGTAGAGGCCACGCAGAAGGCGGTGAGCCCCGCCTTGCTGATGTGGAGGAAGCCGTCGAAACGGTGCAGGGTGTTGGAGTTGGGTCCGAAGGGGTTGAAGGCGGAGTAGACGTGTTCCGCAAAGCGTCCACCTTGGAACGCGGCGTTTTTCCATAACTCCTCAAACTGGGCGGCGGTGGTCACCGCGCGCCCGTCGTAACTCTTTGCATACTGGCAGAGCCCGGAGCGGTGCCCGAGTCCCGGCGGCGGGAGGCCCGCCGTTCCGGAGGGGAAGAGTGCGAGGGCCTCGCCGGGGACGGCGTCGAAATGGATGGCGCACAGGCTGCCTGCGCGGTTGAGCAGGCTGAAAGGGCGGTTCGCGCCTTGGGCGTCGGAGAGGGTGAAACCGGTGAAACGGTCGTCGAGAAAGACCGTGGTGGTGGCGGTGACAGGGGCTCCGCCCTCGCCCTCGACTTTCAGCTCTTTGCGGAACTCAGGGGAAGGGTCGGCCGCGGCAACGGAAAGGGGCTCTCCTGCAAGCAAGCTTGCGAAAGTGCCGAGAAACGCTAAATGGCGCATCAGATTCACAGGAAAACTGTCCCCCGGATCAAACCGTTGTCACACACATATGTTGCCTGACATTGCCATTGTGCATCAAACGGGTGGAAAAGCCAAGAGGAGACTAGTACACGGGCGCATCCGTTTCATTGACTTGGGCTCAGGCTAAGGAAACCTTGTTAGCGTGAACCACCGAAGATTCAAGAAATTTGTCCACGGTCATTCATCGCTATCGGGATCGAACGAGTATGAGAATCGCAAGAAAACTGTGACGTATGGCACGATTGAACCGCAGATTGACGAATACTGAACTGCAGAATGTCGAAGGAAATTCCGCCCATACGCAGTCAAGACTCTTTCCTTCATGATTCGGAACTCGTCATTCGTCAATCTGCTGTTTGTTCTGGTACTGAAACAACTTGTTTTTTATTGGTCTTGTCCGCCGATAAGGCACGAATGAGACCTATCCCGAAAATCTTGGATTTCTCGCCGCCGAAGCGAAGCTGTCGGAAATCCTGTTCAAAAAAACGAAGATTGTGAGTGTATAGACTAGCTAGGTCTTATCGGTTGGCGCGTTGTACCGGCCAACCGCCTCGTGCCCCAGTTTTTCGCGCAATGCGTCTACCGTTCGGCAGAGCCGCTCGCGTTTTTCGCGCGCTTCGGGCGAGGAGTCGAAAAGGGAGAGCTGTTCGCTACGCCCGGCACTGAAACCGCTGACGCCGAAGCCGACCAGCCTCACGGGCTGCGCCAGCCTTTCGGCATCGAACAGCCGCAACGCCATGGCCCGGAAAGAGAAGTCGTCGCAAACCGCAGTCTCGAAAGGGGCTTGCCGCGTGATGGTGCGGAAGTCGGCCCAGCGCAGTTTTAACCGCCCGACGGTCGCGTAGTGACCGTGTGCCCGGACACGCCGACCCACCTCGTCCGCCAACCCTTTCAGCGTTTCCCTCAAGGTTTCGCGGTCTTTGCAATCCTCAAGGAACGTGTGTTCGCGCGACAGGCTCTTCTCCTCGAACAGGGTCTCCACGTCGCGCGTGTCTTCCCCGAAAGCGAGATCCAGCAGATGTGCCGACAGGCTCTCCCCCAACAGCCGGGCCAGATAGGCGGGGTCGGCCTTCTGAAGGTCGGCGACGGTCCGGAAGCCTGCGCGTTCCAAGGACTCGCCCGTCACCTTGCCCACGCCCCACAGCGCGTCCACCTTCAGACCCGCGAGAAACCTCACGACCTCATCGCGCCCTTCCGGGACCACAAACAACCCGTCGGGCTTGGCCTTTTCACTGGCCAGTTTTGCCAAGAACTTGTTGTGGGCCACCCCGACCGAAGCGGTGAGGCGCACTTCGGAGAAAATGGCTGCCCGGATCTTTTCGGCGATTGCCCGCCCGTCGCCGAACAGCGTGCGCGCGCCGGTGACGTCGATGAACGCCTCGTCGATGGAGACCGGCTCGACCAGCGGCGAGAAACGCCCGACGATTGCGAACACCTGTTGTGACGCCTCCTCC
>JAQVSS010000009.1:0-14937 GCA_028700415.1 Kiritimatiellia bacterium | reverse complement strand
CTGGGGACAACGGCGGTAGGCCTCCCGCGAGGGCATGGCGGAGCGCACGCCGAAGGCCCGCGCCTCGTAGGAACAGGTGGAGACCACCCCGCGCTGGTCGGGCGGCGCGCCAACGATCACCGGTTTGCCGCGCCACTCGGGATGGTCACGCTGTTCGACCGCCGCGAAAAAGGCGTCCATATCGACATGTAAGATACAGCGGCTCATAACAAAAAACACCGCCCCGAAACGGAGCGGTGTGTGCGGAAGAATACAGCTAGAGACACATCACTCCGCAGCCGGAGCAGGCGCTGTTCCGGTCAGCCCGTCAGGCGCTGGGGCCGGAGCGGGCGCCGCTTGCGGCACTTCTTGGCCAGGCGCCGGACTCGGGGCCGGGGCAACCTGAGGCTTGGGCGCCTGGGGGGGCGGCGCGGCGGGTGCCGGACGGGGGGCAGGGGCGGGCGGCTTGGGCGCCTGGGGCGCTGCGGGCTGTCCTCCCGCGCCCGGTTTGACCGGCCTTGCCGCCAGCATACAGCCCAACGTGCGACCGATTAATCTCGGCGTCTGTTCGACGACCGCTTGGGCGGAGCACGCTTCTATCACCTTTTGCACAACTTCCATCCCCAGCTCTTTGTGCGCGTTTTCGCGCCCGCGGTACTGGAGGGTCACCTTGACCTTGTGTCCATCGGCGAGGAACTCTTTGATCTGGCGCAGCTTGTGGGCGAGATCGTTGGCGTCCACGCTGGCGTGGAATTTAACCTCTTTGATCTGCGTCGTCTTCTGGTTTTTGTGCGCCAGCTTGCGCTTGATGCTTTCCTCGTAGCGGAATTTGCCGTAGTCCATGATTTTGCAGACCGGCGGTTCGGCATTGGGCGAAACCTCCACGAGGTCGAAACCCTGCTGATCCGCAAGGCGCTGCGCGTCACGCGTTGTCATGACGCCCAGCATGTCGCCGTTGGCGTTGATCACGCGGACATTCGGCACACGGATTTTGAAGTTCACTCGGGTAAACGAAGCGATAGCTCACCTCCACTGTTGAACCGGCGATACGGTTCGTTTTCTGTTTCTGACTCCATCCGGCGGAACCGGATACCAACACCTTTTTCCTCTTACGCCTTGAGCGCGGCGTTTAGAACATCCATAAACGCGTCGAGCGTCATAGCGCCCTGGTCGCCCGCCTCGCGGCTGCGCACCGAAACCACGCCCGCCGCGGCATCGCGCCCGCCGACCACCAGCATGTAGGGAACCTTCTCGAGCTGCGCCTTGCGGATCTTCGCGCCGAGCTTCTCGTTGTCGGCGTCGACCTCCACGCGGACGTCTGCCGCGCGCAGCTTGGCCTCAATGCCCTTCGCGTACTCGATCTGCCCCGCGGTGATCGGCAGCACGCGCACCTGTTCCGGCGCCAGCCACACGGGGAACGCGCCCGCGTAATGCTCAATCAGGATGCCGAAGAAACGCTCCAGGCTGCCCAGCAGCGCGCGGTGCACCATGTAGGGCTGATGCTCCTTGCCGTCCTCGCCGATGTACGAGAGGTCGAACCGCTCCGGGAGGTTGAAGTCGAACTGGATCGTGCTGAGCTGCCAGGGACGCCCTAAAGCGTCCTTGATTTTCAGGTCGATCTTCGGGCCGTAGAACGCGCCGCCGCCCTCGTCCACCTGATAGGCGATGCCCTCGGCTTTGAGCGCTCCCTCCAGCGAGCGTGTGGCCTGCTCCCAGCGTTCGGGCAGCCCCACCGCTTTTTCAGGTCGCGTGGAGAGAAAGGCCGTGATGTCGTTGAACCCGAACCGCCGCAGGATGCGCAGCGCGAAGTTCACCGTAAAGCGGATCTCGCCCTCGATCTGCTCGGGCGTGCAGAAAATGTGCGCGTCGTCCTGCGTGAAGCCGCGCACGCGCAACAGCCCGTGGCGCACGCCCTCCTTCTCGTAGCGGTACACGGTGCCCATTTCCGCCCAGCGCAGCGGCAGGTCGCGGTACGAGTAGCGGCGGGTCTTGTAAATCTGGATATGGAACGGGCAGTTCATGGGCTTCACGTAGTACTGCTCGACGGACGTGTGCGTGCCCTCGCCCTCCGTCACGTTCATGCAGGGGAACATGCTCTCGCGGTAGAAGCCCAAATGTCCCGACGTTTCCCACAGCTTGGCGCGGCCCACATGCGGGGTGAACACCATCTCGTAACCCGCGCGGAAATGCTCACGGCGCCAGTAGTCTTCGATCGCCACGCGGATCCGCGCGCCCTTCGGGTGCCAGTGCGCCAGCCCCGGCCCCACCTCTTCGCTGATGCTGAACAGCTCCAGTTCCTTGCCGAGCTTGCGGTGGTCGCGCTTCTTCGCCTCTTCGATGAGGGCCAAGGCGGCATCGAGCGCCTCCTGAGAAACGTCCGCCATGCCGTACAGCCGCTGCAGCATCGCGTTCTTTTCGTCGCCGCGGTAGTACGAGCCGGCCACGGCCATGAGCTTCACCGCGCCGATGTCCGAGGTCTTGGCCACGTGGGGGCCGCGGCACAGGTCCGTGAACCCGCCGCACGTGTAAAGGGAAACCGTTTCGCCTTCGGGGATGTCCGCCAGGCGCTCCAGCTTATAGGTCTGGCCGGCGAACACGCGGGCCGCTTCGGCGCGCGTGACCTCTTGCCTTTCAAAGGGCAGGCCGGCTTTGATGATCGCCTGGATTTCCGCCTCGATTTTCGGGAAATCCTCCGGCGCGAGCCGGTGTTCCATGTCGAAATCGTAGTAGAACCCGTCCTCGGTCGAGGGCCCGATGTCCAGCTTCACGTTCTTGTACAACTTGCAGACTGCCGCCGCCATCACATGGGCGGCGCTATGACGCATCACTTCTATCGCTTCCACTGAAACCTCCATGCCGGGGAGCCTACAAACGCCCGCCGGAAAACAACCATACAAACGTGGTAAAGTGTCCCGTATCCGGTGCCGGATGTCAAGCGCCCGGTTTATAATGCAACGCGAAGAATTCAGAATTCAGAAGTCAGAAGACAGAATTCAGGAGATGAATGCCGATTCTGCTGAAAAAGTCCTGCCCCATGCGGCCGGGACAGAGCCCGGCCCTCCAATACTTCGAGAAAACGTGTATTTCCACAATGGGGGGACGGCCTTTGTGCCGTCCGTTACGTCTTTTTTAGCAGAACCGAATGCCAAAGGGTCAGGCCCGATGCCCGCAAGCTTCTTTATGTTGAGGGGGGAATAGGGGGCGTATCGGCACATCGGGACAAACATGTTTGCATTGGAAAGGGCGATTCCGTAACATCTGGGACATGGCGAGGCAGGTCAGGCACAACGTTGGGGGCGGCTGGTACCATATCACCACGCGCGAGATGGGGCGGCGGGAGATCTTTTCCTGTGACCGCGACCGGGAGCATTTCATCGGACTATGTGGCGCGGATGAACTGCGGGCTCTCGATTCAGGAACTCGCCGCCCTGGCGGGCGTCGTGCCGGCTGCCGCGTCCAAGGCGATCCAGCGCATGAGAAAGCGCCTGCCCGGCGACAGGAAACTGAGGTCGATGTTTCGGAAGGGTTCGGCTGAAATAGGAGCGAGGGAGAGATGAAATGCCCCGATGTCCCGATACGCCCCCTAAGCCGGTTTTGAGACGATGTGTTGTTCGCCCAATTATAAACTCAAAAAAACAGATAAGAGGTGTTGCGATGAAAAGTAACATTATAAAAATAACATTCTTTATTGGAGCAGTGTTTTTCGTCGCAATTTTTTGTTTTATGTTAGTCCAGAGGCATGAAGAAAACAAATTTAATGTAATAATCGAGCAAGTCGAAAAATGCCGAACTGCTGCTGAAGTCAATCGGTTGTTGGGGAAGCGTATTCGGCATACCTTGTTGTCCCCTGACAGAGAAGATCTTGAGTACTTTGGTCTAAAGGTTGGTGCAGACTGCAGTATGTCAAATACAGCTGTCGATCTTTATGGAGTGGGCGGGATTCCGTGCAGATACATATATATTTTCTTTAATCCACAGTCTTCAAATGTAATCAAGGTGGCGCATAGTTATATGTAGTTTTAAAACGGTGCGGAACCAGACGGGAGAGGCTTAGGAATCTTGTCGAAAGGCATTGGGGCCGCAACGGGAAATCGGGACAAATTGAGGTTGAAGGAAGAAACGGGCCATATCGGGCCGTAGGGAAAACGAAAGGCAGGGTTATGACGATGAGTTCGAAAGATCAGGCCGGACGGAAGAATGGCTTGATGAGCAGACATGACCCCGAAGCCGGTTTCACTTACAAGCGATATTGGAGACTCTGAAATGAGAATGCGGTTTTTATTAGGCGTTTCTGTGCTACTGAATATCGGAATAATAGTTGTCTGTTTTTGAACGAAATGGAAGGGGGGCGAGAGTGAACAAGACGTGGATCTTTAGAATTATCGCGGTCCTGTGGTTGTTCTTGAACCAAGCGTGTGAACGAAAACAAGCGGACAATAAAACAAGACAGGTGGATAGTGACGTTAGTCTTCCACTGAAAGCCATATCATGTTTCCGAAAAGGAAGGGCATTTGAATGTGAAGGCGACTTTTATTCAGCTGTTGAACAGTATCGCCAAGCTCTTCGCCTCCAGCCTAACTGGCAATCGGCCCGCGATGCACTTGACGGTTGCCTTCGAGAGGCTTACCCGGTAGATTGGTCAAAAAGGCACCCTTTGGACTGGGGAGCATGGATGACAGCCTTCAAGTATCTGCTCGATCATGCGGATTTCGAGGAGGCAACGGCTCATATAGACCGTCTCCCCTCGACCGTCACAAACAGGCAAACGTACAGCAACATCCTTGACGTACGACGTAGACGGTTCGAAGAGGCTACGTCGCACGAGCGGTGATGGAGGTAACCGTTTAGCCGTTTTCGGCCCGTTCACAAGGAGGCATAGGGGTCGCTCATCCTAGAGCCGGAGTCAATAGGCAAACACTTCCCCGCCCGCCCGTCGCGAAAACAGTTAGGAGTCAGGAATGAGGAGTTAGGAGTTGTGGGAGATGTGGAAAGGGAAGCGTGAATAGTGAAAAAGGGAAGGAAAGCCGCGAAAGAGCACAGGGAACACAAAGAAAAGTCAGGGTTGGTCCAGAATCGGGGACGTATCGGGACTTCGAGACAAACAAGGCTATCCGCTGTCGCGGGTTGTCGCGATCCGGCGCGTGTGGTATTATGGAAACGACTTGAGGGGCACGACGCATGTTGGATCGCACGACAATTGATCAATATGTCAAGCGACTGGTAGACCGCTTCCAGCCGGAGAGTGTCCTTTTGTTCGGGTCTCAGGCAGCGGGGACGGCCACGGCGGACAGCGATGTCGATTTGCTGGTGGTCATGAACCACGACAAGACGCGCGATGTGGAGCAGGAGATCGAGATCGACCGCGCGCTCCCCCGCCAGTTCCCCTTGGACATCCTTGTCCGGCGGCCCGAGGAGGTTTCGCGGCGGCTCGCGGCGCATGACATGGCGCTGGTGACGATCTTTAAAACCGGAGTGTCCCTCTATGAGCGTCCGCGAAATTACGCTTGAGTGGGTCGCGAAGGCGGAAGAGGACGCCTCTGTTTCGGAGCGCGAGAGCCGCGTCAGGAAGCAGCCGTCGCCGGGGGCGGTCTGCTATCACGCGCAGCAGTGCATCGAGAAATACCTGAAGGCCGTCCTGCAGGAACAGGGGTGTCCGATCCCTAAGATTCACGATTTGACGAGCCTTTCACAGCGCAGTGCAAATTCAATCCGCTTTGCGTGCCCGTCGAGTGTGACGGCCTCGTGAGACTGACCCGCTTCGCGACGCGCTTCCGGTATCCAGGCGAAGCCGCCACCGGCGAGGACGCGAAGCTGGCCATTGCGCTGATGCGGCGGTATCGCGCTGCGCTTCGCGAATTCCTCGGCCTGTAGAAGCTGTGCCGGTGCAGCGTTTCCGTGCGTCCAGACGGCGGCGATCTGTTTCAGCATCTGGCCGCAGATGTCGGGGGAGAGTCCCTCGAAAAAAAGACGGAAACCGCGCCGCTTGCGGCGGCTCTTCGCGAACGAGAACACCGCGTTGTGCGTCACCCCGAGACCGTGGGAGCGGTTCAGCCGCTCGGCGACCTGCCTGAAACTCTGGCCGGCGTCCAGCAGGGCGAAGATCTCATCCTCGTGAGGGTTCAGTTTGGACTGGAAGGGTTTTCCGGGCATTGTAACCTCTTTCTCGCCTGTCCAACCCCATAGTGTAACGACTTTTTTGCGGTTATCAATCGATAAGTCGTTACATTTTTGCAGAGAACGCAAAGAATTAAGAGGTCAGAAGACAGAATTCAGGAGCCACACCCACGCGACCACGACCAGCAGCGACATCACGGTCACCGGCACGCCCGCCCGGGCGTGTTCGCGGAACGTGACCGTCACGCCCATGCCGCGGGCCTGCTCGATCACGATCAGGTTGGCGATGCTGCCGATGGTGATGAGGTTGCCCGCGAAGGTGCTCGCCAACGCCAGCACGTACCACGCTTCGGCCTGCGCACCGTCGAGGAAACGCACCAGCAGCATCACGGCGGGCACATTGCTGACCAGGTTGCTGAGGGCCGCGCCTGCGGCCACCAGCACGGTCGGGTTGGCCAAGGGCACCCCGTGCCGCGACAGCCACGCGACGGCCTGCCCCAAGGCGCCGGTGGTCTCGAAGCCCGCGATCACCACGAAAAGCCCGCAGAACAGCATGATCAGGCTCCAGTCAATCAGTCCCAGCAGACGCCGCACGTCCATTTTCCGGCTGCAGAGCAGGACGCCCCCCGCCACGAGCGCGGTGAGCTCGCGCGGCACCTGCGTAAAGAACAGGGCCATCACCGCACCGGCCGCCCACAACCCTTTGCGGATCTGCCACGCGTCGCCCGAAGGTTCCGGGTCCGGGTTCTGGACACAGGACTCCGTGGTTCCTTCGCATGCCCCGAGCCGTCCCCGGTAGCGCCCCAGCAGGAGCCCGTAAGCCGCCGCCAGCGACACCGCCGACGGCACGCCGCACCAGAGGAGAAAACGGCCGAAATCGAGTTTTGCCACTTGGCCGATCAGCATGTTCTGGGGGTTGCCGATGAGCGTCGCCGCCGAGCCGATGTTGCTGGCGCAGGCCAGACCGATCAGATACGGCACCGGATTGAGCCTTGCCCGCATTGCCGCGGCGGCCACCACCGGCGTGAAGGCGAGGCAGACGATGTCGTTGACCAAGACCGCCGAAAGCGCGCCGCTTGCAGCCATCAGAACCAGAAGAAACCGCTTCGGGTGCGTGGTCATCCGGCTCAGTGCCCAGGCCGTCCGCGTGTAGAAGCCGCTCAGCCGCAACTGCGCGGAGACCAGCATCAGCCCAAACAGCAGCAGCAGCGTGGGCGCGTCGATCGCTGCCAGCGCCGTCTTGAGCGGCAGCACGTCCGCCGCCACCATGGCGATCGCGCCCAGCAGCGCGATGCCCGTCCGGTCGATCGTCAGGCCCGGAAGGCCGCCCACCGCGATGCCGCAGTAGGCGACGCCGAAGATGAGCCAGCACAAGAGGGAGGAGAGTTCCATCTAATCCTTTTTTCCGATTCCGGCCAGGGCGGGCAGCACCCAGGCCGACACCGCGGCGCATTCCAGCCCGAACGGCAAATATCCGGCGAACCCGACCGCCGGCATCTCGAACACTTGGAACGCGTGCACGTAGGGGACGGCGTAGACCCATTTCGCCAGGCTGTGGAAATTCCACATCTCCCAGAAACAGCCGCAGATCAGCGCCGCCAGCGCGAACCGTACTGCCAGCCGCCAGTCGCCGTGTTTGAGGTCCTCCAGAACGGTCGGGTCGCCCATCATTACCTGCACCGCGAGAAAGACCGATAGCGGGGAGATCCAGAGCAGCGGGAAGGTGATGTCCGGGCAGAACACGATGCCGGTCAGCCCAGCCGCCGCCGTGAGCGTCAGGCCTGCCACGTTTGAGGGACGGCGCACATCGAACCGTGCGAGCCCGCAGAGCCGACTGTCTGCGAAAGGCCTGAACGTTCCCAGCCATGCCGCCGTGGCGGTCACCGCGGGCAGCACGGTCGCGAAGCTGCACGTCGCGAAAAAGGTGTACTCCGCCGCTCCCATGCCGTCCACACCGCGGTAATACCAGTTCCAGACATACCGGTTCAGGTACTCGAAGAACCACCAGAACGCCGCGCTTACCGGAAAGAGCAAGGCGTAGGGCACCGGGTGGGCGGTCATGAGGCATTGCCCCGACCGCTTGACGCACAGCGCGTTCATCGCGAGGATATACCCGGCCCAGACGAGCAGGTAGGTGTGCGGCTGCCCCCACGCGAAACAGGGGAACCGGTTCCACGCCAGAACCCATCCTCCCGCGCCCAGCGCGAGCCCGGCCCAGCCGAACCGCGGGAAGGCGTAGCGCGGGCGGGCGGAAGGGGAACTTGCTAACAATTTTCCTCCCCGCAGCACCCGCCACGCGAACGGCGCGATTGCGGCGAGCACGCCCGCGGCCATGGCGGCGAACACCGGCCACGAGAAGGGGCGTCGCATGTTCCAGAGTTTCGCGGGATCGAGCCCCCAGTCCTCGGTGCGCGGAGGGAAGGCGCGCACGCCGGCCAGCAGGTCGTCCCGCCCGCCGAACCACGCGCACGCCAACGGCACGCCGAGCAGCACGGCCGCCAGCACGAGGTAATGGATGACTTTCCCCCTCATGAACATTTCCTTTCAGCAGATCCGGTCCGCGTCACCTCACGCTGAACAGGGTTCCCCTCTGAAACTCCAGTTGCGCGCCGGCCGGCGTGTACAGGATGAACCATTTTTCAGGGACAGCGGCCTGCGCGAAAACGCCGTTCCGGATTCCGCCCGAACTGGATGCGAAAAGGTACGTTTCGGAGGGTTTCAGGTGCTCCACGCCGGCGATCTCCAGTGCGAGACCCGCGAGGTTCAGGTCGCCGGGGAAGATCACCTGATCGCTGCCTATGCCGTCTTCGGCGATATTCACCCGCAGGGTGCCTCCCGTGCCGGCCAGCGCCTTGACGTGTTGCGTCTTGCCGCCGAGATCGAGCGTGGCGCCGGAGGCCACCGTGATCGCGGAATTGGTCAGCGCGTCGGCGACACCCAGTTTGAGCGTGCCGGCGCTGATGGTTGTCGGGCCGCTATAGGTGTTGGTGTTGGCCAGCGTCTGGACGCCGGTGCCCGCCTTTTGCAGGCTCATGATCGACTTGTTGTAATCGCAGTTGCTCAGCGTGCCGTTAAAAGTCCCGCTTCCGTTATCCCCGCCGATTTGCACGGTCGCGGTATGGTTGGTGGTGTTGTCCGAGGCCAGTTTCACACGGCCGGTGCCCGTCAGCGTGCCGGTTGTGAAAACGCGTGTGCCCCATCCGAAAGCGAACTGCACGGTGCCGTTGACCTCGACCGCGTGCGAGGGAGAGAGAGCGAAAATGTTATTCGGCTGGAGGATCTTGCCGGGGTTGACGACCACACGCCCGACGAAGGTGTTGGCATCCGCTGAACTGCCTTGATCCAGGGTGATGCGGTCGGAATCGAAGGTGAGCACGCCCACATTGCCGCTGATCTTTCCCCTGTAGACATACCGGTCTCCGGTGTAGCCTCCCAGCGTGGTGGGGCGGTTCAGCGTCAGCGGCCCCCGGTACTCGAGTGTCTTGGCGGTTCCGTTAATTGCCACGGGTCCGGTGCCCTCTGCGGTGACGACTATCGGGTTCATGATTCTCTGGCCTGGGACATTGGCGCACAGCGTGACCGGCGCGTCGCCTGAGTTCGCGTCGCCCAGCGTGATCTGGCCGCTTCCCGGCGCGTTGGTATGGTTCAGTGTCACCTGGCCTTGACTGATGACCAGGCCCTCCGCGCAGGTGTTATCGCCTGCGAGCGAAAGGTTCCCCGCGCCTTTTTTGACGAGGGGCGTGCCGGTGCCGCTGACCGCGGCCCGGAGGTCTGCCGTTCCGGTTCTCACGTCAAACACGCCGCAGGCGACCGTCCCGTTTGTCAACGTGGCCAGGCCATTTTTAAACAGTAAAGCGCTGGCCGTCCGCGTGCCCCCGTCCAGGTCGACAAGGTAGGCGCCCGTGGCGTCTGAACCCGCCGAAAAACAGAGGAGGTCCGCGGTCGACGTGAGGTTGGTGAAAAGGCCCGCACCACCGTAGAAGTCCGTGTTCCAGACGGCCGAAGCGCCGTCCCAACTTCCGGAGGGTGTCTGCCCGCCCGCGCCGGTCGCGGAACCGTTGACATCCCAGTAATAAAGCGTGTTCGCGTCACCGCCCGTGATAGTGAGCACCACATTGGTGTTGTCCCGGACCGCCACGGACCCTTCGCAGCCGATGATGTCCCATTTCGCGAAATCCGGCGTGCGGGTCAAGGTGCTCGCCGAAAACAGGACAAGCTCAGTCGGCAGCGGGGCGCCGCCGACGGGGCTCAGGCAAACGGTGAGCCGGTCTGGCAATGTCAGCGCGTTGGTCACGGTGACGCGATCCGACGACGCTGCCCCGTAGTCGCACTGGTGCCAGATGTTGGAGAGCGTCAGATTGCAAAACGTCAGCGTCCCGATGCCGCCGCCCGTGGCCGGGTCGCCCGGAGTCAGCGTCGCGCCGTTGTTGAGGGTGAACGTGCCCGACAGCCGGCCCGTGCCGCCCAGTGTTGCGGAAGAAAAAATCACCCCTGTGTTCGTGGTCGCCAGCGAGCCATTGACCAGCAGGGTTCCATTGCTGACAAGGGTAGGACCCACATAGGTGTTGGTGCCGGTCATGAGCATCGTGCCCAAACCGGTTTTTATGAGGGGCAGTCCTGACATGCCGGGACTGACATCGCGGATTGAGCTGCTGATGGTCAGATCGTTGGGAGCATCCCCGTCCGCGACGTCAAGGATGGCGACAGGGTTTGTTGACCACTTCACGAGATTAATCGTCGCGGAGATCACGGTGCCGGCGCTGCCGGCATTCACGGTCACCCTAGCGGTTCCGTTTCCCCAACGGAACTGGCCGTCCCCGTTTACTCTGGCGTCCGTAAGGGTCAGCTTGTTCATATAGTGACAGTCGATTTCACCGGGGCCGAATTTCGGGAAGGTCAGGGTGCCGCCGCTGTTCACCGTAACCGGCTCCCAGCTTGATATGAGCCAATTATTGCTGACGATCAGCGTGCCGCCATTGTTCACAATGATCGGCGCACTGTTAAGGCCTGCCCCAATGGCGCCGCTTCCCGGATTGGGGGCGTTCAGCGTGAGCGTGCCGCCATTAATGACCACGGTGCCGGAGAAATTCCGGTTTGTGGTGCAGAGTGTCAAAACGCCTGCCCCCTCCTTGACCAAGCCGGCCGTGCCCGCGATGATTGAGTACATGTTTACGGAAACATCCGAACCCACGGTAACGGTGGGCGTGGTGCCGTTTAAGGTCAGGGTCGCGTTTGTGACCGTATACGGCCCTGTGTTGAAGGTCAGACCGTTGGCGGCGACGCCCGCCGCCGACAGGGTTACGGTGCCGGGCGTATCCCCGAAAACGGCATTGTTGTCCGTGCCGCTGCCCGGCCAGGCCACGTTGTTTGTTCCCCCGTCGGTGGTCCAGTTGCCCGTGCCGGTGTTCCAATTTCCCGTTCCGCCGGTGACGGTTCCGTCACCAACGCCCGCGATGCCCGGAGCGGTGTCCCAGACGTAGGAGACGGCCTGTGCCTGAAACACAATGCCGGCAAAGGTGATCGACAGCATGCTCCTCATCAGCACGGTTTGACGCATATTCATGTCTCTATCCTTTTTTTGAGGTGTCCGGCACTTGTTATGATGGTGTATGACCAACCCGCATCACAAACAATAATTTCATAGGATACCGAGTGACAATTGGGGTGTCAAGGCGCGGTGTCCACCGGTTCAAGCCGGATCCGGAACCGAAACAACCGCACCCCATATCTCCCCGTCTTTGTGCCTTTTTCGCTGCTTTCTTTTGCGGCGGGTGTGCTATGATGCGCCCCGGTGAAAGCGCTTTTATATCTTACGCCTGCGTTGATGGACTGGATGGTTTTTTTCGTTTCCTTTGCCGTGTTCTATGCGGCGGGCGCGCGCGGTGTGGGGATGCGGGAGTGCGCCTGGCTCGGACTGATCAACCAAGCAGCCTATATGGCCAGTAGCTTTGTCTCGGGACACGTGGTCACACAGGGGAACGCGCGGAAGGTTTTGATGGCGAGCACGCTGGTCTGCGGGCTGGCGGGGGCGGGGGTTTTGTTCGCACGCGCGTTTGGCCTGCTGGCGGCCGGCCTGCTGGTGTTCGGCGTAGCCGTGGCCGGTTTTTTCAATTCGTTCCAGGCGGCCATGCGGGGGGAGGCTGCGGTCGGGAGCCTCAAGACCTCGGTGGCCCTCTACACGCTGTCGTGGAGCCTGGGGGCGGCGCTGGGCAACGTGACGGCCGGCTGGCTTTATCAGTGGGGCGTGCCGGCGCTGATCGGTGCGGTTGTTTTCGCGGCGGCCACGGTCTTGTGCCTGCTGGCGCGCCCGGCGAAGCGTCCGGCTGCCGAGGCGACGGCGGAAGAGCCGGTCGAGCAGGGGGGGCGGCCGGAATATCCGGTTTCCAACGCCTATATCGCCGTGGGCTGGCTGATGATCTTCACGGTCACGTTTGTCCAGCGCCCGCTCTTCACTTTCCTGCCGCCCATGTTCGCTTCGCAGGGGATCAGCCCGCTGTGGGCGAGCCTGCCGCTTTTCATGCACATGACGGTGGCGGCGTTCTTCGGCCTGGCCATGTTCCGGTTCCGTGACTGCCTGTACCGTAAAACCACGTTCTTCATCATTCAGGGCTGCGGGGCCGTGGCATTGTGCGCCATGTGGATGTGGCCGACCTACCGGATCTGTTTCTGCATGCTCTGCCTGCTGGGCATCTACGCGGGCTTCGCGTATTACTGCGCCGTCTATTACGCGAGCAATTCCGGACGGCGTTCCTTCAACACCGGGGTCAATGAGGCGCTCGTCGGATTCGGCTCAGCCGCCGGAATCGTGCTGGGCGACGGCTGGATGCGGCACAGCGGCTCAACCACTGAGCTGTATCTGGTCTGCGCGGCCGGGCTTGCGGTTTCCCTCATCGCCCAAATGCTTCTGGCGTGCGGGTGCAAGCGGTATGGGGATTTTTAGACTCGGAGGCGCGGGGGAGAGAAGAGAGTCGGCAGTGGGCAGTCGGCAGTGGGCAGTCGGCAGTGGGCAGTGGGCAGTGGGCAGTGGAAAGAAACCTGAAACTTGAAACTACGCAGGGCACAAGGGGCACCCGTTATTGTCTTCCCTTTTTTCCCGAGAACCCATATCCTGCTTTGCAAAGATGAAATAGGGGCACGGGCTAAACGGGGGTTCCTTTGACAGGCAAAAGGGGAGAACGGTGATGGTCGACAACAGGTGGGCGGATGGCTGCCGGGTATGCACGGTTGTTTTTCTGGTGTTGTGCGGAAGCGGATGCGTCGTGACGCGCCCGCCGGTGACGGTGACCTGCACGCTTCCGGACGGGGTCCGGGTATTGGCGGAGTGCCAGGACATCCGCGCCGCCCAGATGGAACTCCGAGAGTTGAGGCGCGCGGGTAAACTCGCGGGGCCCGTCGAGGTCGTGCTGCGCAAGGGCGTTTATTCCCTCTCGGAGCCCCTCCGTTTCACGCCGGAAGATTCCGGCACCGCACAGGCGCCCATCACCTACCGCGCGGAAACCCCGGGGACGGTCACCCTCAGCGGCGGCGTGCGGATTTCGGGCTGGCGGCCTGAAAGCAACGGCGTCTGGCGCGCGGATGTCCCCGAAGCGCGCGCGGGCAAGCTCTATTTCAGGCAGATGTTCATTGACGGGCGCCGCGCGATCCGGGCGCGCAGCCCGAACGCGGGCTTCTTTCACACCACCGGGTGGAGCAGGAAGCCCGGGTTTACGGACCGCCAAGCCGATGGGTTCTATTTCGAGGGGAACGACGTGACGGCGGACATGGCTTCTCCGGACACGATGGTCGTGCTCTACCAGAGTTGGCTGTCGCGCCAGCACACGGTTAAGGAGATCCGCCCCGAGGCGCGCGCGGTTTTTGTGGAGCCGATCGCGGACAGTTACAGGTTCCGGGCGCGTTACCTTGTGGAGAATTCGCCGGTCTGCCTGGACGCACCGGGCGAATGGCAGCTCGACCGCCAAACAGGAACCGTCCGCTATCTGCCGCTGCCGGGGGAAGACATGCGCAAGGCAACGGTCATGGTGCCCGTGACGCCCTCGCTGCTTCAGTTCAAGGGCGATCCGGAGCGGGGGGCATATGTGGAACACCTGCGCTTTCAGGGTTTTGTGTTCACCTATGCGGACTGGACGCCGCAGGGGCGTTCGATCACCGGCGGCCAGGCGCGCTGCCCAACCGGGTTCGCGACGCCGGACGTCGCCCTCGAATCCGGAGCCGTCTCCGCGATCGGCCTCCGGAACACGTCGATTCAGGACTGCGAGATCACCCGCGTCGGCGCTCATGCGTTCGTCCTGATGCAGGGCTGTTTCGACAACCTGATCCAGAAGTGCCACCTGCATGACATGGGCGGGGGCGGGGTGTACCTGTTCTGGGAGGTGCCCGGCTCGGGGACCCCTTGGAAACCGCGCGGGCAATTCGACCACATCGAACGCAACGTGATCGACAACTGTTACATCCACGACATGACCCATGTGTTCAACGGGTCTGTCGGCGTCCTGACCGGGCCGTGTGCCGCCTATAACCGGATCACGCATAACGAGATCAGCTATGGCGACTACACAGGCGTCTCGGTCGGGTGGGGGTGGACGGCCGACAAGAAGACGGGGCAATATCAGGAAGGCAATGCGGTGGAGTACAACCACATTCACCACATGATGAACAACCTGCTCGACGACGGCGGGGGCATCTACCTTCTCGGCTGGCAGAAGGGCGCGCGGGTCTGTCGCAACTGGATCCACGACATACGCCCCGACCTGCTCGCCTCCGGAGCCGAAGGCCTCTACCCGGACTCGGGCGTGTCGGGCGTCCTGTTCGAGGGCAACGTTGTCCACGACGTCATGGGCGGCTTTG
>JAQVSS010000141.1 GCA_028700415.1 Kiritimatiellia bacterium | reverse complement strand
CTGCAGCGGGACATCCGGGTTGACGCCGCCCTCCTCGCCGTTCCACTTGATGAAGTCCTTGGAGTCCGCCAGCCAGCGTTCCAGATTGGTTTCGATACTCTCTGCCTGTTCTCCCAACAGTTCTTCGTTGACGGTGGCGATTTCGATATGCCGCTTCTCCAAGGCCGCTCCTGATTTTTGAAGTTCTTCGATCATCTCGACCAGCTCGTCCGCCATGGTCGAGTTGGAAAAGTCCTGGTTTTCGACTTTAGAGAGGTCGTTGAACGCGGCCTGGAAAAACTTCGCATAGTTCTGTTGCTTGGCGGCAAGGTCACCCAGTAGCTTCTCTTCGGCATCGGTCCAGTCCTCGGGCTCTTTTTTGTCAATAGCCTCGAGCCCCTCCATGATTTTCCGTTGCTCGTCCTTGAAGGCGGAGAGGCCTTTCTTGAGCGACTGGAGTTTTTCGAACAGTTTCTGGTCTTGAGCCTCTTCCGCGAGACGCTCTTTCTTGAGGTCTTCCAGCGCCTTGTCGCTGCTGACCGCGCCCAAAATGCGCTGGAGCGTGGTGATGAGGGCGCTCTGCTTGAGGACGATGTCGTTCAGGCCCTCTTTGCGCCGGTCGTCGGCGAGTCCCGTGACGACCGGTATCTGTTTCATCAGCGGTTCTGAATGCGTGGCGCGAAGGTCGCTGATGCTTTCGGACAGCCCCTTTTTGATTCTCGCCTTGCGGTAGAGGTCGAAGGCGAGCGTGGCCCCGAGCACGATCTGCTTGTGGACGGACTCCTGGCGATTGTACAGGACGTGGCTGATACGCTCTTTGCGGTCGAGCTCAATGCGGGCCGCCACCCAGTCGCGCAGCGCCTTCTGCTGGTCAAGCGCTTCGGAAAGGGACGCGAAGAGCCTCACGTAGGGATCCTCTTTGTCGCCGGCGATCTGCTCTTTGGAGAGGTCGGCCACGTGGAGGGTCAACGGGATCAAGGAAGTCCCCGGCTGTGGAGGCTGGTGGTTGTCGAAGACCCGCGCCCAGATCTTGTACGTGGCGTTCCGGGCAAAGGTCTCTTCGGAGACGGGGAGGATGCAGAGCTCGTTGCGGGCGCGCTTCAGCTCGCGATAGGTGAGGCGTTTCAGCACGGCTTCCTGCCGGTTGCGCAGCGTGAAGATTTCGAGCGCGGTCAGGCCGAAATCGTCCGTCCCCTCGATGTTCAGGGAAAAGGACTGGCCCGCGCCGGCTTGGACGTTCAACTCGCGGTTGAGGATCCGGACCTCGGGGCTTTTGTCTGTAACAAGCTTGAAACGGCACTGCCACACGCCGGTATGCGTGAGCCCGCGCGCGTCTGTGACATCGAGGGAAACGTCGGTGTCGGCAAGCATGTCGAATTCGAGATCCTTGGCCGGCAGTTTGCCTTTGTCCCTGTAGAACGTGATCCGCTGGTTGGCGGCGGCGCCGGAACGGATGTGGATCCGCGCCCCCTTCAGAATGTTGGAGTCCCGTTTGGCCGGGCTGAGCGGCCAGGGCTTTTCGCCGGTGTATGCGGGCGGCGTGACGGTGATGGCCAGTTTCTCCAGACGGGGCCGGCGGATGACGGCGACGGTATACCAGCGGCTGCTGTCGTTGCCGTTCTTGACGGCATAGCGCGTGTCACGGGAGAGGTCGCGCAATTCAAAGACGAAGCCGCCTGTGCCTGAGCGCATGGGGTAGAGCAGGGGGGTGCTGCCGTCCTTGACCACGATGTCGAGCCCCGACGCAGGGCGCCCGAACTTGGCGGCGGTGGCCCGGATCAGGCAGGGGCTGCCTTCGATGACCTCCGCGTCGCCGGGGGAGACCGTGAATTGGGTGTAGTTGATCGGGGTCATGGAGGTCGAGGGGTGCAGGAAACGCAGGAATGCGTTCTGCGCATGTGTCCCGAAGGGGATGGCGTAGGCGAGGAAGAGCAGCATTCCGGCGGCGCACAGTTTGAGCGCGGGCTTCAGGTTCGCATGCTGCCACACGCGCCGGAAACGCATGCCCCTACAGGCTGATTCAGCCGCGCCGGAGAAGACCTCTTTGAGGTACCCCGGGACGGCGGGATCACGGTCGAAGTGGACGGCGTTGATAAGCCGGTTGTCGGCAATCCCGTAGCGCTGCTCAAGGTAGACGGCCATTTTGGCCGCGTCGGCGGGTTTGTGCCAGAAACGGAAATAGAGGCGTACCAATCCCGCCGCGGGAACGGCAAGGAAAAGGAACGCAAGCCCCATGCGCATGGAAGCGGAGAGGTTGAACAGGTTGTCGGCGGCGAAAGCCGCGCACAGGCACACCGGAACAGTCGCGCAGGCCAGAAGCAGCTTGCGCAGGGTGAGGCTGAGTCGGCGGTGAAACGCCGCCCTAGTTAAGGTCGCGTATAAAGTGCCACGCTTCATCGGTGCCCTTGTCCGTCCGGAGGTGAAGTTCGCTGCCGGGCTTCACGGCATCCAGCATCTTGCCGGTCATCAGTTTGCGGTTCTTTTCTCCGCCTTTCTGCTTGTGGCGGATCAGGATGTGGCGTTGGTCGACCTTCCAGTCCGGTGCGGCAAAGTGCCAGTCCCAGACCTCCAGGTGCCAGAGGAACCCGCCGGGGGTCCACCGTTCGGCTTCGTAATAGTCGGAACGCCGCTTGTAGACGAGCGCCTTGGCGAACGTGCGGTTGCCCCGGAGGGCGAGGATCCACCGGTCGTTGAAAAAATCGTCGGCCAGCGGGAACTTCGCGTTCATGGCAGCCAAATCCCTCTCCGTCAGCGCGTCGCCTTTCTTGTCGCGGGGCGTGGCGTCCGAATGGCCGGTCAGCACGTGCGTGTCGGTCAGCACGCAGAGGTCGTAGCTGCCCGGGAGCACGGTTCCGAAATCAAAACGGCTCTCCGCCGCGACCTTGGCGAACAGGACATAGCCGCGTTCGTTGTCCAGCGCGGTGACGGACTCGACGCGTCCGAAATCCTCTACGCTGCCGCTGAGGGGGCCTCCGCCCGCGAGGGCGCTGGCCGTCATCCGGATGGAGCGGACGTGGAAGACATCCGCGAGTTTCTCGCCCTTCGCGCCTTTGATCTGGCGCTGAAGGAAGAGTTTCTTCTTTTCCTGGCCGGTGTTCAACGAGAGTGCGGCAGAGATCACATGGCCGGTGACCACGCTGCCGTTGATGAGCGTCAGGCGGGTCAGGAAATTGATCAGCGGGTATTCGCCGTCGCCATAGACCTTTTCGGTCTTGCCCGACTCTTTGAAGGACCACGGGCGTTGCATGCCGGCGTTTTCAATCTCCTGCCCGATGGATGCGAGGTCGCGGAGCAGGAACATGCGCTGCCGGTTTTCGCCGATGGGCAAGACGGTTAACGGGCGCGAGCCGATGACGCGCAGTACGCCTGCGGCGGAGGTGTCGTCGGAGAACGTGGCCACAACGGGGACGGACTCTTCAGCGGCAAGGGCGTGAACGGTGGAGAAGACCCCGGCGAACAGGAGGCCTTTCAAGAAAGCGCCGGGCAGGCCAAGCCTGAGCGGCCAAGGACGATGTGAACCCCCGTATCCCATGAGCTCCCCTTTTGGGGCTGATTATAGCGCAACCGGAACGTGTGCCGCAACACCCGCTCCTTCAATACACCTCGCGCGTCATGCAGACCGTCGCCCAGCTCGTCCTCCTGCTATAGTCTTCCGGTCTATTTTTTGAACAATTCAGAATGAGATCCCATGCGCTCAAAAATCAGTTGTCCGTTCTCGACCCGATAGATCAGAACCCAGTCGGACTCGATGTGACAGTCCCGCCGTCCGGCAAGACGCCCGGAGAGTTTGTGATCCCGGTGGATTGCGTCCGGTGGTGCCCCGGAAAGTAGGGTTCGCGCCAGAAGCTTGAACTTCTCAAGATTCTTCCCCTGTCTGACGCACAGCCTGACGTCTTTTTCAAACTGTTTTGTGTAGACCGGTGTGAACATCAGATCCCCAATTTTCTAAACATGTCGTCGGCGTCTTCGCAGACGATCAAATCGCGCCCGGCTTCGGATGCCTCAAAAGTGCGTTTCGTGGTCTGCGTCGGCACAACAACGTCAAAGGGCAATCCATCGCGAAGTTCGACCTGCTTGTAGAACATCATAATGGCTTGAGTCGCATTCAGCCCCAGGCGCTGGAATACGGTCTCGGCATTTCTTTTCAGTTCCGGCTCCACCCGTGCGCGGATCATCGCTGTCTTGGTCATTCGGCACCTCCGTTTTTTGAGACCTAGTGTGCCACAAACGGGATACGAATGCAACTCGATTTGTCGACACAACGTCAGCGACCCTTGACTGAATCCCACTCGTTGTTGATGACTCGCCCATGATTCCCGCTTCGATCAACTCCTGTCTGCGCGTCTGGATGGCGAAGTAACTCAGGGCGAAAGCGATCGCCTCTTTGCGGGGATCGCCGTTTTGCGCGATGAGGTAACAGGCATAGCGGGTGAGCATGAAGTCGTCGACTTCCCGTTGGCCGCCTTTGCCTATGGCGATCATTTTCGTGACGCCACGAAAATGATCATCGGCCGGTTCCCTTCTGGGTTATCGTTTTCTCGTTGCGGGTGGATTCAACTCCCGCATCCCCGCCGCCTCGCCCTCTTCAATCGCTGTTTCGACCGCGCGCTGGGCGCGGGCGAGCAGGACTTGAGCCAGCCGCCGCACAGCGTGCGCGGAACGCACCGTCGCGACGATCTCTTCTGAAACGCGGGGCGTTATCTTGGGAAAAGGCAGGGCCAGCAGATCGCGGTCGCTGATGGCCGGATAGAGGCTCGCGCTGGTGTGCAGATCCATCAGTTCGCAGAAGACCGGAAGACGCAGATACGTGAGCAGCACCTCGGCGGCGACGCGCTGCGGCTGGAGAACAACAAACCCGCTGCTGGCCACGCAGCCGTCCTGCTCCGGCGTGACGAGGGCCGACAGCCTGCGGTTGGGCCGCACCGTGGAGGTGAGCACGTCGCCCGACCTGACCGTCCACGTGGCGCGGCTCGGCGCGTCCCGCATGTCGATTGTTTCGCATGCCGCCGTGCCGTTGCTTTGCAGGTCGCTGATTTCAATGTACCGGAACGTGCCTTCGCTTGCAGGGGAGAACTTCTCTATGCGCGGCGGGGCCACATCCCGCACCGTGAGCCCGTCTTTCCCGAGTCGCGCCAGCAACTGGGCCACGCGCGGCGCGAAATACTGCGAGTCGAACCGACCCGCTTCAAGAACCTCCTTGCTGCCACAGGTGTAGGTGAGCGGCTCGGGCGGCTGCCAGTCACCAAGACCGAGAGCTTCTGCGAGAATTGCTTCCGCTTTTTGGATTTGTCTCGTCGCTTCGGCAAACTGACATTGCCCCTTCCGCACTGTGGCAGATATGACTTTCTGGAATGCTCTTGAGGCCAAAGGAACACGAAAACGCCTAATCGTTGAGTAGTCTAATGCAGGTCGTGTCACGCCTGTTATGTTTTGATCGGATTGAAGCTTGCCTGCCCGAGAATTTAAGAAAGTCGACACGAATAACGGCTCAAACATCGTTGGCCGTATTTTCATCCGAACTGAATGTTGATTGATATTGCTTCCAGCAAAATTGGCAAAGACCACAGCTGACTTCCCATATGAAACGCCTGTGATTGTCAGAAGCACATCGTTTTCTTTCAGGCGACTTCTACGAAGTGCCTCATCATCCTTCTGAGAAATGAATACCAAGTCAGAATCATCGATGAAGTTCTGCATGATATTCTGCACTCGCAGAAAGCGTACGCCCGCATCTGGGTAATTCGCTCCGAGTGGCGTTGCTCCTCCTGACAGTTCAACAATAGCGCTGCCGAGTTCGGCCCACCCTTTCAGGTAAGACTCGATATTGGCAATGTTCTTGAGGCATTCTTTCCGAAAGTACTCACTGTCGATGCGGCCTGTCGGATTTGCCGCTTGTATCGTACTTAGCCGAATCTCACTGATTTCGAGCCCCTCCAACAACGCCTCGTATCGGGCCTTGTCAAAGGGGCCGCTCAAAAAAAACTGAGTTTCTCTTTCTTGGCGAACAGCTCGAAGGCTTCGGCGATGCCGTCCTGCGTCAGCCCGTCGTGGTTGAAGAGGTCGTGCTGCACCACCCAGTGGCCGTGAGTGTCACGCAGAAGGTTGCCGTCCTTGTCCGTCACATAGATCTTGTCGCCGCTGTTGTCTTTGGAAGGTTTCTGCTGCGTGGCGAAGAAGATGGTGTAGTCGTCCGTTTTCGGGCAGAGCGGGCCGGCCATCTTGTCGTCGTTCCACTTCTGCACGATGAGCACGCTGGTCTTGGTGCCGGTGTGGGGCTTGAAGGTGTTGGGGTGCAGGCCGATCACGGCAAGGATGCGGCAGCGCTCGGCGATGAACTCGCGCACACGCTTGTCCGAGGCGTTGTTGAAGCGGCCCTGCGGCAACACGATCGCCATGCGGCCGCCGGGCCGCAGGAAGTCGAGGTTGCGCTCAATGAAGAGCAGATCGCGGCCTACGGCGGTTTCGAGTTTGCCGGGGCTGCCGCCCTTGTCGAGCTTGTGCGCCAGTTCGTAGGGCGAGAGCATGTCGGACTGCTTGATGTCGCCCGCGAAGGGCGGATTGGCCATGAGGATGTCGAAGTTGAAGCGGCGGTAGCTGCCCTTTTCGGCCTCGAACCTGCGGATCTTCTTCCAGCCTTCGGCGTAGGTGTCGCGCCAGTCGTCCTGCTTGGCGCGTTCGTCCCACTTGGTCCAGTCGAGGGTGTTGAGGTGCAGGACGTTGGTCTGGCCGTCGCCTGCGATCAGGTTGAGGCAGCGGGCCACGCGCACGCTCTTCTCGTCGAAGTCGATGGCGAAGACCTGGTTGCGCACGTAGTCGTCGCAGCGCGCGGGTTTCTTCTCCATGGTGAAGAGGTGCGAGGCCTTGCTGCCCTCGTCGATCAGGATCTGTTTCCAGACGTGGAAGATGCCGTGTACCGTGAATCCGGCGGAGCCGCAGGCGGTGTCGATCAGCGTCTCATACTCTTTGGGGTTCAGCATCTTGACGCACATGTCGATGACCCAGCGGGGCGTGAAGTACTGGCCCTTCTCGCCTTTTGAGGATTTGTTGACGAGGTACTCGAAGGCCTCGTCCACCACGTCGAGGTTGGAGTTGAACAGCTTCCACTCTTCGAGCGAACCGATGCAGACTTGCAGGTGGTCGGCGGTGAGGCGGATCTTGTCGTCGGGCGGAAAGACACCCTCCCACTTGGCCTTGGCCTCGTCGAACAGGCGCTGGATGTTCTCCTTGACCTGCGCGGCGGTGTTGACGTTGCGGAAACGCAGATGTTTGTACGAGCCCCGATAACAGGACATTTCGTCATAGAGCTTGGTGAAGATGAGCTTGAAGACCTCCTCGAACACGTCCACGCCCGCGTTGGCGAGCACCTCGTCCTCCATGTCCTCGATCAACTGGCGGAGCGAGCGGCCCTTGTGCCCCTCGCGCTCGCGGGCCTTCTCCTTCTCCAGCAGCGTGTCGACGGTCCACGGCTGCCCTGCAATGTCGTCAATCGTCTGGATCGCGGTTGGCAGTTCGGGAATCTCCACGAAATAGTTGGGGTTCTTGCGGTGCCACACGATGGTCTGGACGCCGTTGCTCCAGAGTGCGAGCGGCGCGCCTGTGGCGTGGGTGTAGCTCTTGAGCTGCTCCTTGCCGCCTTTAATCGTGGACTGCTTGATCTCGACAATGAGGTACGGGACGGTCGGCCGGTCCGGGTCGGACACGACGATGTCCGCCCGCTTGGAGCTGTCACGCCCGAACGTGACCGGGTATTCGACGCTCAGGCGTTCGGCGGGATAGTGATACTGCTTGAGCAGCGTCTGTATCCAGAGCTGTCGGATCAGCTCTTCGGGCTTTGCGAGAAGCTCTTTATGCCGCACGGCGCACGTCACATAGACTTTGCCGTTCTTCTCGGTCAGAGCTTCTTCGACCGCCTTCACGGCGCGGGGAATAAAAGCGTCCAGAGGCAACGGCTTTTTGGCATTTGTCAAAAATTCAGACAGCTTTGGCATAAGACGGCTCCCTTAATATTTGCCGTTTATAGAATACCACACCGAAGCGAGGTGAAGCCAAACGGTTTTTACGCCTGGCGCTCGAAGGCGCAGGAAAAAGAGCCGTCGGTGTGCGAACGGGTCGGGATGCGTTCCTCGACTCCGATACAGGCGAGATCGGGATGCGCCCGCCGGAGGGCCGTGATCTGCTGGCGGTTTTCCTCGGGTTCCAGGCTGCACGTCGAATAGACGAGCCGCCCTCCGGGCGCAAGCAGCGCGAGGGCGTTCTCCAGCATGAGTGCTTGTGTGGCGGCAAGCCCCTTCATGCGCTTGGTGGTCCAGCGCCAGCGGGCGTCCGGGCGGCGGCGCAACACGCCGCTGTTGGAGCAGGGCGCGTCGATCAGGATGCGGTCAAAGAGGCCGAAGGATTCCAATGCGGCGCTTGGGTTATCGGTGATGTCGCCCTGCCGCACGGTGACCCATGTCTGGCGCGCCCGCTCTAAATTGGCGCGTACGGTGGCGAGCCGGTCTTCGTGGAGATCGAGGGCCACCAGCACGTGATTCCCGGAGGCGGGCGGTCCCATGCGCCACGCGAGCTGGACGGTTTTCCCTCCGGGCGCGGCGCAGGCGTCGAGCACTTTGAGCCCGGGTTTGACGGCCAGCAGATCGACGCAGGTTGCGGTGGCGGGATCCTGCACGATGAACGCGCCGTCGGCGAACCCCGGCATCTCCTCAACGCGTGTGCCGCGGGGCATCGCCACGAAAGGCTCGGGCGCTCCGGGGGGATAGGCGAGAAACGTTTCGGCCGGCGTGTTGTCCCACTCGCAGAGCGCCAGGGTTTCGGCCTCGCCGAAACGGTTGAGCCAGCGCGTGACGAGCGCGTCGGGATGGGAGGTGCGGATGCCGGGAGGCTGGCTGGCGAGATCCGCGAGGAGGGCTTCGCGCCCGCGCTGAAGACTGCGGAGCACGCCGTTGACGAGCCCGGCGGTCTGCCGGTCGGCGAGCTTCGCGGCCTCGACGGTCTCGTTGACGGCGGCATAGTCGGCCACGTCGGGCATGAAGAGAAGCTGGCAGGCGCCGACGAGCAGGGCGGCTTCGGTTTCGCCCTTCGGCATTTTCTTGAGGAACTTCCCGAGCGCCCATTCGAGGGTGCGCCGCCGCCGGACCGTGGTATAGACCAGGTCGGTGATGAAGGCGCGGTCCGGCACGTCGGGGATCAGCCGGTCAGGAAAATCTTGGGTCGCCAACCAACGGGTGATAACGAAAATCGCTTCGCGTCTGGAACTCATGCGGGAGTCACTTTTTCTTTTCGGTTTTTTTCACCGGCTTCGGGCCGCCGATGGGGATGAATTTTTTCTCTTCGCCCGCTTTGCTCTTCGACCACGAGGTGCCGTCAAACCCTTTGGTCGCGGCGCCGGCAGTGATTTTGACTTCGTCGGCCAAGCCGATCTCCTCGACCTTCACGTCATCGACATAGAGATAACCCGGGTTGCAGTAGCCCCTCGGGATGCTGCCGGAGGCGGCATCCGATCCGGCGGCGTCCAAGGCGAGGATCTTCAGCATCAGCCATTCGCAGTTCTCGAGGTGGCTCTGCTGGAGTTCGGAGCGTCCGGATGTGGGGATGACCAGCTCCACGCGCTTCCACTGGGTCGGCACATGCGAGAATTCGCCAGTGTCCGCATTATTGAAATACATCACCTTGAACCGGACGGCCTCACGCAGATCCAAGAACGCGGGGTCGTTGCTCTTCACGGCTTTGGGATGCCACCGGTAGCCGATGGGATAGATGCGGCATTTGGGGCCTTTGCCACCCTTGACGCCGATGGAACGGGCGGAGAGCGAGATTTTGTACTTTTTTTTAGGGTCGAAGCGGATGGGGGCGGAGTAGATCTGGACGCCCTGGTTGATGCAGACCTCGTGAATCGAGGCGTCAAGCCTCAGGACGTGAGAACGCATGGAAGCCTTGTCTTCGACCACGGAAATAAAGGTGTGGTTTTTCTGATACCACTTGTTATGGTCAAAGGCATAGATCCAGTGGTTGAGCGGATCGGCCGCATCGTCGAAGTGCCCGTTTTTTAGGAGGTTAAGCGACTCGTCCGGCTTCTTCTGCGAAAAAGAGGGAAGCGCTGCGCCCAGTGAAACGCAGAGGGCAATGGTTGCCGAGAGTGTTTTTTTTCTGTTCATGGTTTCTCCTGCAAACCGGGGTGCTTATGCCATGTTCCGCAGTTTTCTAATGATCCATTCTACCGATAACAGGGCGATCAGGCAAGCGAGGACAAAAGGCGATTGCCACAGCGAACGGTATTCGAGCTTGCGTTCACGCCGCTCGCTGACGCGCAGATCCTGAAGGGCGGCGTCCAATTCTTCCGGTGTTCCGTAGCGGCCGCCGCTGGAGCGGGCGAGCGCCTTGAGAACCTTCTCGTTGATGGGCTTGAGCACCATTTC
>JAQVSS010000535.1 GCA_028700415.1 Kiritimatiellia bacterium | reverse complement strand
TCGCGTAAGCCTATGCCCTACGATCCGTCCATCCATCATCGGCGCTCGATCCGGCTACGCGGTCACGATTACGCCAGTCCGGGCCTCTACTTTGTGACACTCTGCAAGGCAGATCGCCGCCCGATCTTCGGCACGATAGTCAACGGTCGAATGGCGCTGACCGAGGCGGGGCGGGTCGTACGCGAAGAGTGGCCGCGATCCGCCGTCATTCGGCGCGAAATCGAACTAGACGAATGGTTCGTGATGCCGAACCACTTCCACGCCATCGCACGGATTTGCACGACGATGCCCTGATCCGAAAAGGCGCATGAAACGCTATCTTACCGCGTCAGGATTTTTTTTCGGATCAGGGTTTCGGCCAGCGCCGTGCCCGCCTCGGTCAACATGCCGTTGCGGACTAGCGGCGTATGCGGCGGCGCGGTCTGGAAGGCCGTGAAAAGGTCTACCGTCTCGACACCGTGCGCGTCCGCCACCCGTATCACGGCTTCGGCGTACTCCCGCGCTTTCGCGGCATGTCCGCAAGGCTCTTCCCCCGGCGGGCAGCCGCAGTCCGGCAGCACATCGAACTGCGGCGGAACAACCAGCAGCACCCGCGGACTGCCGCCTGCCGGGCCGGCGGCCAGGCCGGTCATCGCCGACAGCCTTCTTTCAAAAGCGCCCGTTCCACCCTCTCGGCTCAATCCCGTCAACGACGGCGCGTAAACCACCAGCGCGGCGGGCAACACGTCTTTGAGCGCGGCGAACGGCATGAGCAGCGCGCTGCCGGTCGCGGCGCGCGCCAGTTCCGCAGCGCGCAGGTCCAGCACATGCCAAGCGTTGCTTGCGGAAACTGCCTCGTAATGCGCCGCGCCGCCGTATATGAACCCGTCCAGCACAACCGTGCCGTCGTCACTGTGCGGCACAGACGCGGGAGTGGGATAACCGCGCGAAACCTTGGAGGCCAGCAGAACAACAAACTCCTCTCCGATCTTCAGTGACTCTCCCGACACCGCGTCAGGCAGAAAATCGTACGGTCCGCGGGCGAACTTGGCGGCGCCGCTGCTGATCTCCACGCCGTGATGCCGCAGCGACCAGGAAACGCGCCCTATTTCGCCGGCCTCGACCTCGCCCGTGTACACGCTGGCCCAACCGTTCTCGACCGTAAGCTTCCGCGAGCGCTTCTCAGCCGGCTTCGACCGCCATCGGATTTCGGAAAAAAGCTCATACGACAAACCGTCGCCCGCGGATGTACGCACACGTATGATCGGATTGACGCGGTCATCCTCATAACAGACCGCGGGCACCCCCGCCATGCGGGTCGTGACTTCCCAAACATTCCACACCGGGCCGTCATATGCCAAATCCACCTCGTAACTCTCTGTCTCGCCGCTGCCCGCCACTGCCGTCAATTTGACCGCGGCCGGCAACTGACTCGCTCTCATAACCGCCGCCACCTCCTCACCCGTCCCCAAACTCCTGACCACTTCAGCGTTCGTCGTTGCCCCATCTTCCGCCTCCCGACTCCCGCCTACTGCTGACTGCCACTGCCTACTGCCACTTCCCCCCGTCTCCCGACTCCCGCCTACTGCTGACTGCCACTGCCTACTGCCACTTCCCCCCGTCTCCTGCCCACCGTCTCCGGTCTCCTGACTCCTGACCTCCCACCGCGCCGTGTGATTGGTTCCCCAGCACGACGAACCGTCCCGCAAGGTGAAAGGCACGAACGTTTCCTCAACCCCCGCGAACCGGTAGGCGGCCCCGCTCTCGGCGGTCCCGAAGGGATGCAGGACGCGGTCACGGCGCTCCCAGCGGCCGACGCGCAGGTCGCCGCCGGTGACCATCGCGACACTCGTGGCCACTCCGGGCTCGCCGGCCCGCTTCCAGGCCAGTCCGGTGTCGATTTTCTGACGGCAGACCGTCCTGATCAAAACATGCCGCAGACCGGCCTGCAACAGCACTTCATCCCCGCTGGTCCACTGGTCATGCGGCATGCCGTCCGGATGCGCCAGCGTCTCCCTGCCGTCCACCAGCAGCCAGGCGGGCGCCACGCCGGCCAACCCGAACATGTACTTGCCGTCGGAAGGCACCAGCAGCCAGGTCTGCAGGTCCACCAGATGGTTCTTACGCGTCCAGTCGCCCCGGAACCAATCCTTGAAAGTCTCGCCGAGCTGCGAGAAGTCCTTGACCGCAAAATGCCGCGCCCTCCCGTCGCAACGGGTTTCCAGAGTTTTTACATCGGCCAGACTCGAAGGCAGATCCATCCCGCCGGTGCGGCGCGCCGTGCCCCGCAACGGCGCCGGGTCAGTCAGGGCGGATGTGTCGGCGGCTATCGCGGCATCGCCGGGAACCGGATATATTTTTACGGCCTGCCTGCGTTTCGCGCCGGTGGCGTTGACCAATACCGTAAGTTCATGACCGTCCCGCCAGACCACGGCCGCGCCGCTTTCGGCGTCGGCCAGATAGACCTTGACCGCCGCGACCGTCTTCCCGCCGTCCTTTGCCGGAATCCTCACCAAAAAATAATCGTCCGCGCCCTTCTCGACCATCAGGCGGCTGCCCGCCTCGGCCACATCCCAGGCCGGACGCGCCTTCAGATCGCGCGCCGCCTGCGC
>JAQVSS010000140.1 GCA_028700415.1 Kiritimatiellia bacterium | reverse complement strand
CCAAAGTCGCGCTGGATTTCACAAGCATCAATTTCGGATGGTTGCGATATGACGCGCCTTCGAAAACCACGATGGGCACACAGCCGGACATTCTGGAGTATGTAAGCAGCCGGGCATTGGCGTGGGATTGCCCGATATCCCTAAACGGTCATCGCCTCAAGAATCTTGATGCCCATCCGCGGACACCGGACAATCTGGAGGCCCTGCGCCGTTGGGAGGAATTGCGCGTGAACGGCACCCTCACGCCGGAGCAGAAAGAAACCCTGCGTGATCCGGACCAAGAGCACCACGCGCTGCTGGACGCGGAGGGCAACATTGAGATCGTGCCGTTTGACCAGATTCATGAGGCGGCGTGCGGCTCTGCGGCAGTCCGCGCGTTTGTCTTTGAACGTAAACGAAAAGTGTATGTCGTCTACTGGCATCCTTACGGCGAGGGCACGCTGGAAGTGGCCTTGCCGCCGGAGCGCGCCGCGCTGATGGATCAGTTCGGCAAGCCCGAAGCGCCGCCAAAGGAAAACGGCAAGCTGACGCTGCCTCTGGACAAGCTGCGCTATCTCGAAGTCCGCGGCATGCGCAAACGGAAGGTCGTCGAGGCTTTCCGCGAGGCACGGGTAAGTACACGATGACGCGCGTTCATTTTTCACACACTAACCACAACAAAGGAATCGATCACATGAAAGTCATTTGCGGGTTCACGATCCCCATCACCAAATACGGCCTGCCGCCGAGCGTTGACAATCTGCTGAAGGTCATCAAAGAGGTCGGCGACGCGGGCTTCGACGCGCTTGAAATGGAAATTGAAACGGGCAACCGGGAATACGCCGAAAGGTGGGACGAGGTGATCGCCCGCAGCAAGGAACAGAAGGTCAGGGTTCCGAGCATCATGTGCGTGGCCTACGAGATGTTTTCGCTCGACCCCGCCATCCAGAAGGCATCCGCCGCGGAGTTCGAGCGGATTTGCGGCATGATCCAGGCCATGGGCGCCAAATTGGCGACTTTGTGCTTCTACCTGCCGCCTGAACTGATACCGGAAGAGCGCACGGCGCTCTACCGCGGCGGGCCGCCTGTGGAGGTGAAGATTCCGGATGGCTTCAAGTGGTCAACTTTCCGCAATGTGGTGATCCGGCAGCTCAGCCGCTGCGCGGACGCCGCGGCCCGGCGCAAGCTTGACTTCGCCGTGGAGCTGCGGGCAGGCGATTTCCTCTCTTCCGCCGACGGCCTGATCGGCATCTTCGAGGCATGCCGGAGAAAAAACATGGGAGTGGTGTTTGATGTGGCGCACATTCACGCGACCAAAGAGTATCTGGAGATGGGCATCCTCAAGTTCGGCAAAAAATATCTGAAGCTGATCCACCTCTCGGACAATGACGGCACTCAGGCCTACCATAACGTTCCGGGAAAAGGCAACATCAACTTCCCGAAAGTCATCGGCATGCTGAAGCAGGTCGGCTACAAGGGCAATCTGGTGGTCGACATCAGCGGCGTGCCGCGGATCATGTCCGAGGCGGTCAAGATGAAACGCATGCTGGAGGATTTGATCGAGCAGGCGTAATGCTTCGCGGCCAACGAAAAAAGGTGCCAAAAGTATCCGCATACCGGCAAATTCACACACTCACAAACTCTTGGAACACAGCTATGAAACTAAGCCTCTCCACGTTTGTCTATGTTAATTATGCGCTGGATGAAACCATCCGGCGGGTGGCGGATCTGGGTTACGACGGGGTTGAGCTTTGGGGCGGGCGGCCCCACGCCTATTGCGACGACATCACACCCAAGGAGGCGCGGCGCCTGCGGGCGCTGGCCGAACGCAAGGGCGTCGCTTTCTCGGCCTTCATCCCGGCGCAGTTCCGCTACCCCACCTGCCTGTGCAGTCCGTGCGGGCATGTGCGCTCTGCCAGTGTCGCGTATATCAAGAAAAGCATGGCTGCGGCCAAGCTGTTCGGCTGCCGCAATGTCAGCATCTGTCCCGGCCACACGCTGTTCGGGCAAGGCTACGAAAACGGCCGGCAGGCTCTGGCCGAGAGCGCTCGCGCGTTGCTCGCTTTCGCGCGCGCCGAGAAAATGTCACTCTATCTGGAACCCGCACACCGCTTGGAGTCCGATCTGGTCATGACCGTGGAAGAGGGCGTGCGCTTCATGCATGACTTTAGCCTCGAAAATCTGGGCATCGTGATGGACACCGGGCATTGCTTTGTCAACAAAGAGTCCCTGTCCGATTGCCTGCGCCTGCTTGAAGGCATTCCTTACCACATCCACCTTGACGACAACCATGGCAACTCGGACGACCACAAGGTGCCGGGCGACGGCGGCATATGTTTTGAACCGTTCCTGACAGCGCTGGACCAAGCGCGTTACAAGGGTTTCTTGACTGCTGAGCTGGGCTGGGGCGACACGGCCGATCCGGATGCCGCCGCCTGCCGCTGCAAGGTTTGGTATGACGCGCAACTGGCGCGCCTGCGCCAGAGGCGGCGCGACAGCGCGCGTCCCGGAGCCAAAGCATGAACATCATAGAACGCTTTTTCCGCAAGCCCGGCATGTGGAAGTGGTGGCTGACGATCGTGCTCTTTTTCGCCACGCTGCTGACCTACCTGAACCGGCAGACCATCGCGCTTTGCGCTCCAATGATCTGCGAAGAGTTCAACCTGACTAACGAGCAATACGGGCGTCTGATTTCCGCTTTCCGCCTGACTTACGCGATCATCCACGTGCCAGCCGGTTTCATGGCCGATCACCTCGCCATGCGCCTGACCTATGCGCTGGCGGTCGGCTTCTGGTCTCTGGCCGGAGCCGCCGCGGCTGTCGTTTTCAGTTTCAAGCAGCTGCTTTTCACCCGCGCGGCGCTCGGCGTGGGCGAGGCCTTCAACTTCCCCTGCGCGACGCGCATAGTCGCCAATGCCATGCCGCCGCAGGACCGCGCGCTGGCCAACGGGATATTCAACAGCGGCGCGGCGGTCGGGTCGCTGACCGCTTCGCTTATCATCACTCCGCTCGCCCTGCAGTTCGGCTGGCGCGGCGCTTTCTTGATTGTCGGCGCGGCCGGGTTCTTCTGGATCGCCATGTGGTACGCCTCGACAAAAAAAGGCAGCAAGGCCCATGCCGCTGTAGCCCGTTCCGGTCAACCGTCGGACGCGGCCGGAGTTCAGACCGCGCCCGCAACACGCCGCGAGGCCGTCGGCCGTTTCTGCCGCGAGGTGTTGATGCATCCCGCTTTCTGGCTGCTCATGCTCGTTTCCGCCTGCATCAATCCGAGCTGGTACTTTCTCAACGAGTGGATTCCTAAGTACATGCACGACCAGCGCGGATTCTCGGTTTTCGCGGCGGGCGTTGTCACCATCCCCATTTTTCTGGGCGCCGACGTCGGCAACCTGCTCGGCGGCGGCCTGGTCAAATTCCTGGCCAGCCGCGGCTGGGGACTGCCCGCGGCCCGCGCCGCGACACTCGCGCTGGCCGCGGCGCTGATCGCCCCCGTTGCTCTGCTAACGCATATCCCAAATCCCTGGATCGGCATCGGCCTGCTGGGGATGGCCGGTTTCGGCGTGACGGCCATCATGGTCAACTACACGGCCTGCATACAGGCGCTGTCTTTTAATAATGTCGGCTTGGTTTCCGGCATTTTGGGGATGTTCGGCAATGTGCTGTCGGCTTTGGTGAACCCGTACATCGGCAAATGCGTGGACCGCACCGGCAGCTATACGGCGGTGTTCGTGGCCATCCCGATCCTTGCGGTGGCGTGCCTCGTCGCGATCGCGTCGTTTGACTCCCTGCTGAAAAAACGGGCGAGGAACGATATCGCCACAGTTTAAATCCGGTTACGGCCATGTATGATTCTCAACAAATGGAGGAAGCGGCGATGAATAATCATTCCGTACAGGATTCCCTGATGGCGGGGAAAGGCATCTGCGACATAACGCGGCGCGACGTCGGCGCGATACAGGGCGACGTCGCCATCCGCGCCTCTCTCGGCTTGGACAAGCAGGAGGGCATCCGCATCCATGATCCGCTTTTCGCGCGGGCGCTGGTTCTCGACAACGGCGACACGCGCGTCGCCATCCTGTCCATGGACGTGATCGCGATCGGCGGCATTTATGAGGTGCCGGACTCGTTTCTGCCCGAAGTCCGAGCGCGCATAGAATCCGAACTGGGCATTCCTGGCGCGCGCGTCCTGGTGAACGCGTCGCACACGCATCTTGTCGGCGGCCAGCTTTGCGACGATCTGGTCGAGCGCGCCGCCGATGCCGTCAGGCAGGCTTGCGCCGCAATGCGGCCGGTCACCGTCAGAGCCGGCAAAGGCTCGGAAACCCGCATCACCATGAACCGCCGCATCCGCATCAAGGACGGCAGCGCTTGGACCGAACGGCACGCCAACCCCTCGCCGCCTGACCACGAGGTGGCGGGCGTCGGCCCCATCGACCCGGATGTGGGCGTACTGCGCCTGGACACGCCGGACGGCTCTCCCTTCGCGCTGGTGTACGCTTTCACCGCGCACCCCTACTGCGGCGCCTCCGGCGGCGGTGTCACCGCCGAGCTGCCGGGCTTCGCCTCCAGCGTGATCGACCGCACGCTGGGAGAGGGCTTCCTCTCGCTGTTCCTGCAGGGCGCGGCGGGCGATATCACGGAAGTCCGCTACAAGGACGTCAACCATCCGCGCAACAGCGAGCCTTTGGGCATGATGCTCGCGCTTTCGACCCTCGACGCCTGGCGCGGCGCCGCGCCGTGCCGCAACACGCTGCGGGTCTTGTCAGAAACCATTCAGGTCCCGCGCCGCACCGATATCCCCTGCCGCATCCGTGAGCTTGAAGAGGAGCAGCAGCGCCTGCTTGACTCCCTCGCCGGCACCAGCCTGAACTTCAAGTCTTTTCTGCCGCTGCTGATGAAGTACACGCTGAATCCCGAGTATCCCTCCGACTACGCCTACTGGTACATGCACCAGAAGCAGATGGGAGAGACCGACCTGCCCACGCTCGACGCGGAGAACCGCGCAAATATTGACAAATATCTGCGCAACATCTACGCCATGGAGAAACTGGCGCGCATCCAGACCAATCTGCGGGTGTTGCGTGAGCGCGAGAAGATCAACCGCGAGGCGGATTCGACGACCCTGCCGATCGAGGTGCAGGTGATGCGCGTCGGCGATTTCGCGCTGGTCACCTTCCCTGGCGAGCTGTTCGTGGAAGTCGGTCTCAACATCAAGCGCGCCTCGCCCTTCAAAAACACTTTCATCGCGGCTTATTCCAACGGTTATGTCCACTACGCGCCGACCAAGGCCGCCGTGGGGCAGGGCGACTATGAGGACGTGAACTGCCTGATGGCGCCGGAATGGCAGGAACTGTACGAGCATAAAGCGCTTGAGCTGCTCCGCCGGATTGCGGAAGCCAATTGATGCGAAATGGCGGCAAACCACAAACCCGCATGCGTTTGTGAGCGCTGCCTAGCGGCCGGCTTAACGAGCGATTTGTCAAGCCGGTGAAAGAGTAGAACCATGTGGCGGGGTGGCCCCCGCCGCCAAAACACAAACAGCGGCGTTGACGCCGCGGAAACAGGAGGAAGCGATGAAGGCAACAGCGAAGACAGCGGCGGCCGTTACGGCCGCAGCCATGATGGGCGCTGGCGCGGCAGCCCGGGCGGTGCCGGTGGTGTACGACGTCACCATGGCGCAGGTGCCCAACACGCGTCTGGTGGAGGTCACCTACAAGCTGACGAACGCCAACGCGATCGTCACGCTCTCGATCGAGACCAACGGCGTGGCGATACCGGACAGCGCGGTGACGCGCCTCTCCGGCGACGTGTGCAAGGTGATAGCGGCTGCTGAAGGTGTGACCAACACGATCACCTGGAACGCGGGCGCGGACTGGCCCGAGCACGAGGTGGACAACGCCAAGGCGCGCGTGACCGCTTGGTCCGTGGACGCGCCGCCGCAGGTGATGGTGATAGACCTGAGCAAGGGAACGGCGGCCTCGTGGCCTGAAAACCCGTATCCGTGCTACTACTACACGAGTCTGGACGCGCTGCCCGGCGGCGTTACCAATTCGGTTTACAAATCAACGCAGTTAGCGCTGCGTAAGATTTGCATGAACTCGATGGCTCCGTATGGTGTTTTCACTATGGGTGAAGGTACGGGAGTGAAGCAAGTCACCCTGACGCAGGACTTCTACATCGGTGTCTATGAGGTGACTCAGGGGCAGTGGTTCAACGTGATGGGCGGACCGCTCCCCGCTAACTTCACGGACGCGTCGAGCCGGGCGTTCCGGCCGATGGAGAGGGTGTCGTACAACGACATCCGCGGATCAAGCGACGGCGCGGGCTGGCCTGCTAACAACGCGGTTGACGCCGGAACCTTCATCGGCAATCTGCGGGTGAAAACCGGCAACGTCAACGGCTTCGACCTGCCGACCGAGGCGCAGTGGGAGTACGCCTGCCGTGCTGGAACCACGACCTGCTTCAACGACGGGGACGGCGACGCTAACGTGAGCGGTGATAACGCCAACACAAACGTTTGGCTGGACGCGCTGGGGCGCTACAAGTTCAACGGCGGGTATATAGACGGCGTGACCCCGCCTCCGACGGACTGCGGCCCGGCTAACGGCACGGCCATCGTCGGATCGTATGTTCCCAACGCATGGGGGCTGTACGACACTCACGGCAACGAGGGGGAGTGGTGTTTGGATTGGTATACCTCCGGTTTGGCTGGCGGCGAGGATCCGGTGGGCCCTGAAGGTGCTGGTTTGCAGTACCGCGTCATTCGGGGGAGCGACTGGAGCCACGCTGCCTCTTTCTGCCGTTCAGCGGCTCGCTCCTTCAATACGCCGTCGTATAGCGGCAGCTTCATTGGGTTGCGCGTGGCCGCCGCCGTGTCATTTATCGAATAAAAAAAGCCAAACAAAAAGGCGTCATGCTGCAAGCAGGTGACCGGCAGGCGCAAACCTGCGGCAGCAGGGCGCACTGTGTTCCGCGGGGCTGCTTGCCCGGGAGCGCGTTCGAGCGAATCGACGGAATCGAATCAATCGATTCCCTCGATTCATTCGAAAACGAAAGGAAACAAGACGATGACAAAGACAAACGTAGCAATGCTTGGAATGGCGGCGGGGCTGCTGCTGGCCGGATGGGGCGGGGCGCAGGTGATGAGCGCGGAGTCGGACGAGGCGGCACTGGACACGCGCAGTCTCTCGGCGGTAGCGTCGGTCGAGGACGCGGCGGCGGACACGCGCACGCATACGGAAGACTGGTCCGGCGCGGTTAAGCTCAACACCAAGAAGATCATCGGGACGATGATCCTGGTGCGTTGAGCGGACGCCTATAGCCTGCCCTGAAGAAGTGTAGAAGTTCATTTCCCGCACCGCTGATCGCACGGATCGAGTGACCAGCGGTTCGGTTGCTTATTGACAGAATGAACCGAGAATGATAATGCCCGCCGAGCGGGTGAGCAGAACCGTTGCCATCATCAAGAAATCGATGATAGCGCGCTCACCTTGACCAGATCCAGTATCTGGCGCCCCCCAAAAAAACCGCTCACTCTTCCGTGAAATAGTCGGAGTCGATCTTCTTCAGTTCGTAGGTCGCGATGGTGGAGACTCCGACATTGTAGTCGATCATGAGCTGGGCCAGCATCTCGCCGTCAATAAGCACAAATCGGGTATCGACATGACTTTTTTCTCCTTTTCAAAAAAGTGAGTGTTTGAGTCCTGGAGGGCGGGCATCCCCGCGGTCCTCTGGCCAAGGCCAATCAGCGCAAGAAGCCGCACACACGCATGCTCACCGCCAGCGGTCAACGCTGGCCAAAGGCGCGACCGCGTCGACCAGGCCCAAAGTGCCGTAGCTGATATACAGCCACTCCGGATGGCCGAGAGCCTGTCCGGTTATGACTGCAGGGACAGAGCGCGGCATATCAGGTGAAAACATGGCGCATAGCGCTCGGTAGACCTCCGCCCTGATTTCAGGCCGGCTGTCAATCCGGCGCATGCAATAAACCAGCCCGTCAAGATTCAGGGCGTGCCTGCCTGCGCCGCCCAGCCACCACTCTGACGGCTTCTCAAGCAGCGGCGTGATGAACGATTTTCTTATGAAGTCCGCGTATACGACGCGACGCTCAGGCGTGGCCGCGAATTCGTGCGCGAACATAAAGCTCTCGATAAAAGCTCCGTTGAGACGTTTCGCGCGAGGCATCAGCCAGTCGGCATCGGCCTGGGCGCGCTTTTTGAGCGCCGGGTCGCCGCGCAATGCGGCATGGCCGTAGGCGCCAGCCAGCGAACAGCCGATCGTGTAAGTGTTGTTCTCCGGCGCGTAAACGCGCGTAATTGTTTTCAACGGCCGCAAAGGCCGCCGGGCGAAATCATGCAGACACCAACCGACGCCGATACCGCCCGTCGGGACCCTGAACCCTTCGCGGTAAGCCATGTAACGGTCAGCGCTTTCTAGAAGCCTGGCGCGTAAATCGCCCTCGGCATAAGCGGCCAGCCTGAGCACCCCAACCACAATCTCGCCGCCGTCGGCGACATAACACTCTTCACCGTGCGCTGTAATGCCGTACCCCATGCGGTAACCGCCGTCCCCGCGCTGCTCTGCCATCATCGTGCCGCCCCACCGCATGGCCGCGTCCAGATAGCGCCGATCGCCGAAAATATCATAAGCGCCAGCCAGAACGCGCGCGCCGCGGTTGTCTATGAAGGAGTGTCCGTGCATCTTGCCGTCCTCCAGCGAGCGGCTCAGCATAAAGTCGCAGATCTCGCGCAACTGTCCGCGCGCGTCCAGCCTGAACACGCGCGGGCCCAGCACAGGCCCGGCGGAAGAGCGCGCCTCGACACGCAGCCGCAGAGGAGCCGTCTCGAGCCGCGGCGGATCCAGACCCTTCGCCAATGCCAGATCGGTCGCGGCCCGCTGTCGCGCCGGCAGATTGATCTTGAGTGTTACTGCCTCCGCGTTGTTTGTGTGCAGCGTGACCGTGATATCCGCAGCCCGCGCCGTAGGGTTGATCATCGTCAGGCCCACATCCATCACCACGCGGCCCTCGTCCACGCGGAAACGCGGTTGCGGCGCCCGCATCCATATCCCAGCGGTCAGCGCCCGGGCCGCATCGGCCAGCTTCCCGGCGTTTTCATTGGCCAGACCATCGGTTCCAAGCGCGTGATCGAAAACCGCTAATCGCCCGCCCTTCAAAGAACCGGCCTGCAAAAGCGTCAAGCTGCCGCCCGCATACTCTTGCCGCGCCCCGTCGCTGGCACCAGGCAAGGTCAAATCGCGCGATTTTCCCACGTCCCGCGATCCGAACCAGCGCGCCACCGCGGTTTCCGAGTCCGCGAAACGCGGCCAGGCCGCAATCTGCGCCCCGGTGACTTCCGCGCGCAGCAGGCGCACTCCGCGCAGCTCGAACACATTGTCGGTCCGCCCGGCCATGGAACGGGTCAGTCCCGCCAAGAAGCGCGACACGCGCCGGGCGTCCAACATTTCGGCGCCGGTTCCGCGCTCTTTCCGGTTGTACGGCAAGAACTCCGCCAGATGCACCCTGTGCGTGGTCCATTCCTGTGTCACGGGAATGATGTGTTTCCACCGTGCCCCGTCCTTTTCTTGAAAATCCAGTGAAAGGAGGGTTGTGCCTGACACGCCGCGCACCTGCAGCTCCAATACGGCATCCGGTGTTTCCGGCGGCGCGATCTCCGTGCCGACGTAAGCGTACGCCGTGACATCCAGCGAAACCCGCAGCACTTCATCTTGCCACCGCGCCTGCGCGTGATCTCCGGCCGCCACAAGCGCGGCTCGCCAGACAGTGCCGGCAGCGCACGCGGCCAAAACCTCTGTGGCGTCGGTCAGCTCGCGCGGACCGGCGGACGTATGATACACAGGGCGCCGGAACGAATCGGCGCCTCCTGTCACCAGCAGAGCGCCGCCCTGTCGGCAAAAACCTTCCAGCGAGTCGGCGATTCCCGCAGGGTACATGCCTCCGTAAGGCAGCGCCAGCAAATCCGGGCGTCCCTTATGCAAAGCGCCTGCCGCCGAAAGCGAAGCGCTGTCTTTACCATGCGCCTCGAACCCGGCCGCCTGCAGCGCGGCGCGCAATTCGACCGGCCGCGCCCGCAGCCCCGGCTCTTGCCAAACCCACGCGACAGGCGTCTCGGACGCGCGCAAGCCCTGAAAAAACAATACCGCAGCAATCAGTAAACTTGTCCGCATATAAACAGTCTTTCCCGGACGCGAACCCGACAAGTCCACACCGTGTCCACATTCCAATATAATATAAATACCATCCCATAGGCGTAGACCGGTAACAACACTGGCTCCCATGATTGGCATCCATTATGCGGGGGAGGGGCGAAAACAGTCAACCATAAAACCCGAAAAAAACGTTGGCCCCGGAGCCGTCCCGCCTGTAGCCTACAGGCGCATGAAAAAAACTGATCCCCCAATCGCTTGGATTCACGCTTCCGAAATCAAC
>JAQVSS010000534.1 GCA_028700415.1 Kiritimatiellia bacterium | reverse complement strand
ACTGATGACGATTGTAGCGTGCGCGTGCGCGTGCGCCGCCGTGGCGGAGCTTGCGTTTTGGAAAGGCGACGGCACGCCGCCGGTCACGCTCGACGCGACAAAGACCTTTGAATTGCGCGTCGGCGAGGCGCCGAAGACGGGTGACGTGTCGCTCTTGGTCGCGCTCGGCGCGCCGGTGGACGACACGTTCCGGCCAACCGTGAAGCTTAACGGCGTGTCGGCCACCACGGAAACGCGCGCACCGCTAGCGGCCTGGCTGCCCGGGTTCGACGCGACGCCTGTCCTCTCCCCGAAAGAAACCCGCGAAATCCAGGCCGGCTACAGGTATTCCTTTCCCTTGTCAGCGCTGAAAACGGGTGGCAACACGGTCGCGCTTGGCCCCGCCGTCGGCACGCCCAAGCTTTACGCGCTCGCGCTCGACGTGGATCCGGACCAAGAGGTCGTCGTGGAAAACGACGACTTCCGCCTCGTCGTGGGGAAAGATGCGCGCGTGAAGTCCCTCGTCGTGAAAAAGACCGGCGAAGAATGCGTGGACGCGGGGATGGCGCTGCCGCTTTTCACGGTCACGCAGGACAGGCCGTTCCACAATGAGCTCAAGCTGATCCACCCCAACAAGCGCACGGTCTATCCCGCGACGCGCCTGCGGCGGGAGGGTGATTGGCTCTACGCCGGCTTCGACCATGACCTATACGAGGCGAAGGTGGCGCTCAAAACCACGCCCGGCTACGTGGTGTTCACGCTCGACGATTTCCCGGTCGACCGCAAGCCGACCTACGACTACCTGCGCATGGACCTGCCGCCCGTCGTGTCCTTCCGCGTACAGCTGCCGGTGAAGAACCGCGCGAGCTTCGGCGACTGGCTCAACGCGAGCTGGGACGCGAAGGCCGCCGTAGGCGTGGTCGGCACCTCGCCCCATGCCGACATTGACCACGAAGCGAGGGCGGGCGCGAAAATACTCTACGCGGAGGCGACGGCCGGCGTGAAGCTGCGCGGCGCCGGAGCTGCGCTTCTCGCGGCACCCGGCCGCGAGGCGTTCCTCGACGCGATGGACGCGCTCGAAATGGACTTCGGACTCCCCCGCGGCGTGAAGAGCCGCCGCTCGCCGGACGTGCAGGAGGCGATCTTCCACGTGTGCGCCGCGTCATTGCCGGCCGACATCGACGAACTCATCTGCTTCGCGCAGAAGGGTGGGTTCAAGCTGATGACCTTCAGTTACGGGGACGTGTTTAAATGCGCGTCAAGCTGGGGGCTGTGCGGCGACTACGACTGGAAGGACTCCTATCCGAACCGCGAAGCTGACCTGAAGGCGATGCTCGCCAAGGTCAAGGCGGCGGGAATCAAGGCCGGTTTCCACACGCTGCATTCGCACATCGGACTGCAGAGCCGCTACGTGACGCCCGTCGCGGATCCGCGGCTCAACAAAACGCGTCGCTTCACGCTCGCCGCGCCGCTTTCCGCCGCAACGAACGACACGGAAATCACGGTGTACGAGCCCACGTCCGACGCGGTGATGTACGCCCCCTGCCGCATCCTCCAGTTCGGCGGCGAACTCGTTTCTTACGAATCGTACACCTCGGTGCCGCCGTACAAATTCCTCGGCGTGAAGCGCGGTGCGCACAAGACGCGCGTCGCGGCGCATCCGAAAGGCGAGGTGGGCGGCATCCTCGACATCAGCGAATTCGGCGCGCCGATGAGCTGTTACGCCGACCAGAACACCGACCTGCAGGACGAAGTGGCGGCAAAGATCGCCCGCGCCTACAACTGCGGCTTCGAGTACGTCTACCTCGACGGCTCGGAGGGTGTGAACCGTCCTTTCAACTACCACGTCGCGAACGCGCAGCTCAGGTACTGGAAGCTGCTCACGCCCGAGCCCTCCTTCGGCGAAGGTGCCGCCAAAACGCACTTCGGCTGGCACATGCTCGCGGGCGCGAATGCGTTTGACACCTTCCCGCCGGAGGTGTTCAAGGCGAAGCTGCGCGAGTTCCCCTTCAAGCAGGCACCGATCACGCGGCAGGACATGTCGCGCGTGGACTTCGGCTGGTGGGCGTTTTGCACTCCGTCCGGCGGATCGCGGCCCAGCGTGGGCACGCAGGCGGACATGTGGGAATACGGCGCCTCCGTGGCGGCAGCGTGGGACTGCGCGATATCGATTCTCATGCCGGCGTCGGCGTTGAAACGGCATCCGCGCGCGGATGACATCCTCGAGATGATGCGGCGCTGGGGCGACTGCCGCCGGCGCGGCCTTTTCAAGGACGAGTGGCGCCCGCGGCTCAAAGACTACGCGCAGGAGCACCACCTCGTTGTTGACGCCAAGGGCGATTACGATCTCGTCGACTATTGGCCGCTCGCTGTCGGCAACGGCCAAACCCCGGTGCGCGCCTTCGTTTTCGCGAAGGACGGCGCCACGTGGATCGTCTACTGGCATGGATCGGGCGAGGGGCGGCTGCGCCTTCCGATCGCGGCGGACGCGGCGTCCCTCTACGACGACTTCGCCGGCAAGTCCGTCGCGGTCGAGAAGGACGGCGCGTCGATCGTCGTGCCCGCGATGAAACGCCTCTACCTCAAGACGACGCTCGCGCGCGACGCGGTCGAG
>JAQVSS010000533.1 GCA_028700415.1 Kiritimatiellia bacterium | reverse complement strand
GATTGTTGCTGCCGTTGACGTAGATGGTGTCGAACTCGAAATCGCGGGTGCTGATGCGGTTCTTCTGGAACCATTCATCCAGCATCAGGTTGTCCTGCTCGATGTCGTCGGTGAGCTTGCGCCAGACGACCAGGACCTTTTCCCGCTGGCCATTGTTGGGATTGGCCGCGTCCTTGGGCACCCAGCCCTCGACCTTGCGGAACCACCACGGGCCGCCTTCGTCCTGGCGGATGCGGCCATCCACCACCAGCTTGGTGTGTTGGTCTTCGGGCAGCTCCGGGTCCGTGATGCGCTTGAAGGTCGCCTGAAAGGTTTGCGGCACTGACGAATGCAGCACGCGCAGACCGATCAGATAGTTGAAGGTCTCAATCAGGTCGACCGCACGGGTGGCGTACTCGTCTGTCCCCGGCTTCTTGACATCCAGGGTGTAGGCGGTCGGATCGGCAAAAGCGTCGATATTGAGCAACGACTGACTGCCCCGTGTCTCCACATCCAGCAGGTAGCGGAGCATGTAGTCTTCCTTGAGCGCCGGATTGGCAGCTACCGCCTTTTTGCGCTGGGGATTATGATCGAGGCGCAGGTTATTGAGCGTATCCTCGTAGGATTCCAGGCGGATGTACTTACAAAGCCCGCCACCTTTCCATTCAGTTTGCTTGGAAATCCCAGATTTATCCCCCCCAAAAACATTTTTGATTCTAAGAACGCTTTTATCGTCGAAGTATTTCTCTGCGTCGATTGCAATGAATTTTCTTCTAAGTTTCATTGCCGCAGCGGCAGTAGAGCCTGACCCTGCAAAGTAATCCAGGACAAACTCTCGCTCGTTTGAACACCACTCGATGAGGCGCTTCATCAGTTGCTCAGGTTTTTTCCCTCTCGAGAGAGTTACCCCACCTTCATTTGCCAAGTCTGCCTTTGGAATTTCCCCGTGTGACCAATGGTCAGTAATCTTGTTTCCTTTGAGTACTGTATTTCCATCAAGCTTTGCGCTATCACGTAGCCAAACAAATATCTGACCATTAAAGTAGTAAAGTGTAATATGTTGCCCCGTAAAACGTCCTCTTGATACAAGATAGTCCGCTGAATGAAGGCCATTTCTGCATAATGACAATATTCTATTTTGAAACTCGTTTTCCTTCTGTACGCTTGTTAGCCTAAAAACATTCTTAAAATTAGCGACATACTCTCGATTAATCTCGTCCTTGCGTTCAGCGAAGTTGCGCAGTGATATTGTATCTATTTGAAAGTTCTCGTGACGATATATCTTGACATCTTCCCCAGTTGACGGTGCCACAAAAGAATCTACAAGCTCACGATCACCAGCATTAGTGAGTATTTTGTTATAACGTTTCAGTGTCTCGAACTCAATTTCTCGCTCATACTGGACATCGTTCATCGCAGACTTATCTGAGCTGTAAACTAGGATATGCTCCTTGGTATTAACGATTTTTCCCCCTTGCCCCAGGCCAGAACTTCCTGATCGTTCATACGCAACATCGGCGACAAAATTCTCATGTGAAAGAATCTCTTCAAACAGAAGCCTTAGCTTAGCTGCCTCTTCATCATCTATACTTGATAGGTAGTTATATGTTGGTGCAAGTAGGGGTATGGATGCGCAAACTCTGCTTTGGATAAACGAAAGCCAAGAAGAGTGTTGGTAGGCATCTTTGTACATGAAATCGTCGCCACCCGTGTTGTATGGGGGGTCGATGTAAGTTAGGCGAATCTGCTTTGCGTATCGGTCGCCAATTAAAGTCATCCCCTGAAAATTGTCTCCGTTTATCAGCAAGCCATCGCACTGCTCATCGAAGTTCTCAATCGATGCCACCAGCCGTGCCTTGAAGCTGTCATCGAAGAAGCGGGTATCCAGCACCAGCTTGTTGTTGGTCTTGAGGAACTCGACCGTCAAAGGCCGCGAGAATCCCGGGCTGTGCAGATCGGCCTGGATCTCGTCGATGGCGAACAGCTTGATCCACTCTTCACACTGCGCATCACAGGCGGCCACTTCCGCGAAGAGTTCCTCGGGAACCCGGTCGAGGGTGATGCAGTAGTTGGTTTCAATAATGAACTTCTTCTTGAGCCAGAGCTTTTTCTGAAAATCCTCAAGCTGGGCCAGAAAGTCGATCAGCTTGCCCGCGATCTTGCGCAGCACCTTGATCTTGGCCAGATAGCTTTCGACCGCCGGGGCTTCGGCGTTTTCAATGTCATCGAGGCGCATGACCTCGTTCTTGATGTAGAAGTCCAGCTCCCGGCGCAGAAAGCCGCCCAGGTCCTTATGGATGAAATAGTCCATGGTGTTGCGGGCGGTGTACTGGTTCACGTACTTGGCCAGCACGGGGCGCTTCTTGTCGCTGTCGGTCGGAGCGGGGACCTTGAACAGACGCAGATATTCCGCGATCTGTTTTTCGTGTTCGCCACCGGCGGCAGCCATGGCCTGGAGACGCTCCAGTATGGTCTCCACCGCCTCGGTGTTGCGCTTGTCCCGCCAGGTGTTTTCCTGGCCGGTTTTTTCCGGGTCGGGCCGGTATTCAAAATTGACGACCAGCTCGCCGGTTTCGGTCAGGGCGACGGGATTTTCGGCATGCAGAATGAAGAAACG
>JAQVSS010000139.1 GCA_028700415.1 Kiritimatiellia bacterium | reverse complement strand
GCCCGTTTAAGGAGTATCTGGAGGAAATCCGCAACGGCCGGGAGAACACGCGTTTCCTCCCCGGCATCCCCTTGCCCGAGACCTTGCGCTGGATCGCTGATCCGGCCGAAGCGGTGGCGGGGGCAGAGATTGTTGTCCTCGCCTCCCCCTCAAAATTTTATGCGGACGTCTGCGCGAAATTCAAAGGGGTGATCCCGCCAGGGGCGCTGGTTGTCAGCCTGACGAAGGGCCTGTGCGAAACCACGCATTGCCGCATGAGTGAACTTGCGCAGGAGATCCTCGGGCTCGACGCCATCGCCGTTCTCTCGGGCCCCAGCCACGCCGAGGAGGTCGCCCGCGGAATCCCGACCGCCGTGGTGGCCGCTTCGGAGGACGAGGCGCTCGCGAAGCGCGTGCAACAGCTTTTCAGCGGCCCGCTTTTTCGTGTTTACACGTCCACCGACCCGCTGGGGGTGGAGATCGGCGGCGCGGTCAAGAACGTGGTCGCCATCGCGGTCGGCGCTTCGGACGGGCTGGGCTTCGGCGACAACACGCGCGCCGCGCTCATCACCCGCGGCCTTGCGGAGATCACTCGTTTCGGCATCGCGCTGGGCGCGTGTCCGGGAACGTTCGCCGGGTTGAGCGGTGTGGGCGACCTGATTGTCACCTGCACCAGCCGCCACAGCCGCAACCACACGGTGGGTGAACGGCTCGGCCTCGGCGAACCCATCGGCAAGATTCTTGACAGCATGAAGATGGTGGCCGAAGGCGTCTGGAATGCCAAGATCATCCACGCGCTCGGGCACACGTACGGAGTCTCCCTGCCGATCACCGACGTGGTCTATGCGCTCTGTTACGAGGGCTTGTCCGCGGGTGCCGCCGTCGCGTCGCTCATGACGCGCGAGATGAAGCCGGAATAGATTATTGAGGCTGGCACAATGGTTGGGGATCTTTTCGGAGGATGATAGCGGCGGAGAATTCGACTGGGACGGGCGGTGCTACATTGCGCATTCGGAAGATGACCTAAAGCCGGTTGAGCTGACTACGGTTTCGCATTCAGCACCAACCCGGTGCCGTTTGTGTGGCACGGTCCGGAGAGCGACAAGGTGGACTGGACGGTGAAGAGCGATCCTGCGCGTTTCCTCGACGGCGGCGTGGAGAAGACCTCCGTCGGCGGAGCGTTTCCTCCCTTCTGGATTTCTGGATTAAGAAACAGGGGGTGACGGCACCGTATTAGCAGCGTATGATTAAAACATGTAAGAAATCGGTTATCCCTCAGACCGTCCGTATTCCGTATTTGGGCGGTGTGGTGGAGACTGGGAAAAGACGGAGAACTATCGTCTGCGTTTTTGTGGACGAACCCTGACAGAGAGACGACAATCACATACAATTGAATTTTGCGCTTACGCGCATTCACGCTTCCCTGAAGGAAAACCGCCAGTTTTTTATCACACACGAGTGTGACGAAGCGAGATGCCGGGGGCGCGCCGTCCGGCGCGCCCCCAGTCTCGTGTTTCGTCACGGGCGCCTGGCGGTGCCTTCAGGGAGACGCGGGCTGGGGTCCGCGCCCTTTTAGTGGGGTGCGCCCACCGGCTCGGCACGGCGTGTGCGCCTGAAAGGATGGCACGATGGATGGGAATCTTTTTTGCGGCGGGCCTGTCGAAGGCGGGCCGACGTTTGCGGGTCTGCCGTGCTTTTTGATCCTGACAGCGTACGCGCTGTGTCTCGCGGTTCGCATATGGGAGCGGGGCGGGTTCTGCGGATTTCGCGCACGCCTGCGCGAGACATGGACGTCATGGCCTCCCGCGCTCCGTGTCCTCATGGTGGTTCTGGTCATCACATGCGTGAGCGAAGCCGACAAGCCCGGCGGCGGAACAAACAATCCCGCCGCGTCCGCCCAACAGCCGGCCATGCCGGAAGAGCAGGAGGGGGGCGTCCAGCCTCCGGGGGGCTCCCTGGCCGGAGTCCCGGGCGGGTACGCCGTCTTGCAGGCCTTGGAGGGCGGTTCCGTCACCAACGGCTGGTGGGCGCAGGAGGGGCGCGACGGGACGGACTCCGACGGCGACGGCATGCCCGACGCGTGGGAGCGCGTCTTCGGGCTCGCCCCCGCCGACCCCTCCAACGCGGCGGGGGATCCCGACCGGGACACCGTTTCGAACCTTGGCGAGTTCCTGAACCGCACCCATCCGCGCCGCCGGGACACCGACGGAGACGGCATGCCCGACAGCTACGAGTCCGCGCATCTTTCGGAACTCTGTCCCTGGACGCCCGACGACATGGCGGACGCCGACGCCGACGGACTCGACAATTTCCATGAGATGGCTCTGGGGGCGGAGGTCGCGGAATTCGACAGCAACTGCGATGGGCGGACGGACGGCGAGGAGGCGGGCGAGGGGGTGGACCCTACCCTCGCATTACCGGACCGGGCGGCCTACGGAACCGCGCGGATTTCCGTGCGGGTGGACGGCCTTCAGGCGGCGCGGCGCGCGGGCGTCGCAGTCGGACACATCCTGCACTCCGGAGTGTCACAGCGGACGTACGCCCTCGCGGCGGGATACCGCTACCCGCTCTCGGTCGTCGACCTCGACCCGGACAACACCAACGCCTGCGCGGGCATGGTGCGTCTCGGGCTCGACAACGGCACTTTCATTCACGGCTTCACGAACGAATTCCCAGTCACGTTCCCGCTGTCCACCAACGTTCCGGCCTGTCCGCCCGGCACGGAGGTGACCGTGGTCGGCATCGATCTCGACATCCCCGACATCACGTGGGTCTGGGGGGACAACAGCGCCTCCTTCCCCGTTTCGGCCCGTTTCCTGCCGGAGGGCGAGACCATCCCCGGAACGCCGCAGTGGTCGGCCGGCGGCGGAACCGTCGCGCCGGAGTCCGGCGGCATGGAGACGTGGGCGACGGTCTACTTCCCCGAGGAACAGGAGCAGGGGGCCTTGGCCCTGCAGGCATCCGGCATCGGAACGAACGGCCTGCCCGAAGTCACGGTAACGGTCGGGGACCGCGACAACGGGCGCACGGTGTACCCGCCCGTTGATCCCGACCCCGATGATCCCGACCCGTGGAACGGCAGGCGTTACATCGCCCGTTCGTCCGGCGACGACGAACCGGTCGATCTCACCTACGCGCTCCAATACGGCACCAACGCCGTGCCTTTCTCGTGGCACGGGCATCCCGACGACACGGTGCTGGAGTGGACCGTGAGCGGAGACGGCCCGCGCTTCGTCGCGGACGGGCAGGAGTCGTCCCGCGTCAGATACACGAAAACCGTCGATGTCCTGCCGAAGGGGACGGAAGGGAACTTCACGATCACCGCCAAATGTCAGACCCCCGAGGGCGGCATCGTGACGCGCACCGCCAAACTCCGCGTGATCTGGATCGTCGCCGAACCGGTCTGCGTTTTCTATCCCGGCGGGGGCGGGCCCTTAATCAACTCCAGCGGTTTTCGCGTCGGGGACGAGGTGGTATTCCGCTTCGTGTTCTCGGATAATGTGGACGGCAGTCATGTGTATTGGTTGAAGATCGGCGATGCGGCGGTCTGGTCGGGAACCCCCGTCGAGACCGGCAAAGGGGATATCGTGCTGCGCGGCTCCCAGCCAGGTGCGGGAGGCATCGAGGCTTGGCTCGAAAACGGTTACGGCATTCCCTGGCCCAAACTGGATTTCAAGGTCTTCGCGGTTTCCGCCCCGATCCCGGTTCACGTCGGCATCCTCTGCGACACGAACGGGGAGCAAAGCGTGACGCTGGACGCCGTCAACACCAAGATCGGTCTGGCCTCGAACATTTTCCGTCAGGTCGGGATCGGCTTCTACCGCGCGTCCGTGACGTGGATCACGAACCACAGCTTTTATGTTTCAGATCCCCAGAGCACGCCGGGCTACCTTTACACCAACGACCTGATTCTGGCCCAGATCCAGCAGAGCGACGGGCTGGAGGTCTATTTCTGTCCGTGGGACATGGTTCAGGCCGATGGGGCGCAGGGCGTTTGGAAAGAGGGCGGCATCCTGATCGCGAAGAACAAGGCGGACATCGTCGTGGCGCACGAGCTGGGGCACGCTTTTGGTTGGAACGATATTTACGGTGCCGGCGTGAACGGAACCGTTTCGCAAACACGGCTGCCGCAAGACTGGAACAACGGGCCGGGACCGGAGGAGTACTATACTCACGGCATGGAGCAGACAGATGTTATCGATCTTCTGCTCATGTCGAGCGGTGGCGGCGTGGACATCCCCTCCGGACGGGTCTACGGCCGGTCAGGCGACGACGGCTCTCTGAAACTGACCAAGGTTGGCGAGAGCGACATGACCACACGGCAACCGGTGTCGCAATAAACGGGAGAAGCGCGATGAAAATTATCCGATCAGTTCTGTTAGTTTGTCTGCATGTGACGGCGGTGTTGGCGACCTATATGCCCCAAAATTGGGTGGCCATTTTGGACAAAGGGTGGCAGGAACGGCGGAACAACCTGCTGTGGTGGCGTCCGGACGTCTCGCTCGCCGACTCGAACGAGGTGTTCTATCCCGGGTACAAGGTGGCGATGAACGAAAAACTCTGGCAGGCCGGCGACATCTTGTTGGCGGAGTTGACGAAACCGGACGGCGGGGAGTCGAACACGGTGACAGCGGCGCTGGAACGCTTGTCTCGGAGCGGGACCTTCGACGTGACCAACGTGCTGGAGAAGGCACTTGTTCTGGAAAAGAATGCCTTCCGTTTTCAGACCCTGAAGGCCTGCATCAACGCGTGGCCGCCCGACATGTCGGGGCTCGCGGAGTCCGCCGTCACATGCGTTCCGCCCGAGACCCTCGTGGCGTGGGACCGGGATCTGAGGGCTATTCTGGACAAGGAACCGGGAACGCGGGACAATGAGCGGATCCGGCTGTTTCTCGGATACGTACCGCTGGCGGAAACGGAGCCCGTGCATGCTGCCGCCTACGACCGGCTCAAGCTAGAATCTGATCCTGGCTGGAGGGAAAGCAATGCCCGAAAAAGTCTTGCGGAGCGTTTCACGGCGTCAGGACGAGATGTGGACGGTTATTTCGGACGGGTGTCCGGAGAAACCGGAACACCTTTGTCACCTAAACCCGAAGACGTTATCCGTCTCATCGAGCGTGCCACTGCGGTGTGGCCTAAAAGGGTGAGATCGGCGGGCCCCTGTCCCGACACTTGGTGGAGTGAAATGCACCAAACTTTCTACGAAACCGCGCTTGTGCGTTTCGGCGTGACAAAGCATGAACTACTTCGAATTATCGCGGATAATTTCGTAGCATTTCCGAATGAGAATAAGATGACTTGGGAAAACGAAGAATTATGGAGAAAGTATGTACTTGCCCTCCAATACGGTGCCGACCCGGTGGCCACGAACGCGCTGATCAAGGTCGTCGATGCGGAGTGGATTCCACACGACGGGCCGGGAAGACTCGACGGGGCTTTGCGAAAGTGCTATCCGGGGTGGATGGACAGCGGTTTTAGTAAACAGTTTAACGACTACGCATGGCGTGTCGCGAGCCGTCAAGAAGAGCAGAGGAGGACCGAAGAGCGGCGCACGAAAGAGCAGCAGATCCACCGTCTTTCCCTTCTCTGGTGGCGACCGGACGATTCGTCCGTGTCCAACAACGCGGAAAGGGAACAAAAGCTCGGCAAACCGCCGGGCGACACGGTCAAGACGTTTGAGAAAATACTTGGTGAGAAACTGTTTCAGCCCATGTGGACAAGGTCGGCGGAAGTGTTCACTATGCAAAAGCGGCTGGTGCAAAGCGGCACCTACGATGTGACAAACGCGTTGTCGAGGTTTCTGATCCACAAAAAGACGGATGCGTTCCGGTTCCCGTTGCTTGTGGGGTGCGTTGGGACATGGAAAGCCGACATGTCGGGGCTCGCGGAAACCATCGTGTCGCGCTTTCCGCCGGAAACGCGGGCGGAGTGGTACTCCTCGCTCGTGCAGACGAACTGGGATCCCTACGCAGAGTGGCGGTCGCCGAGGATGACCGTCAGGAAAGCGGTTTTTCTGCGCGCCGCGTCCCTTGCCGAGACCGACGCGGCCTGCGCAGCCGCCATTGACCAAGCGTTGCCCGCGGTGGACACGGAATGGGGCGGCTCCAACCTGCGGAAGCGGCTCGCGCTGCGTTTCAGGGATGTGGCGGGAGCCTCCGGCGAACATTTCAGGCGGGTCGCCGCCGATCGCGGGCCGCCTCAGCCGCCGACCCCGCAGGACTTGGATCGGCTCGCGGGACATTCCCGGATCGACTGGCCGGAGGATGCGGCCTACATCGGCGCAAAGCCGCCAGAAAGCGACGCAGAAGGTTTCCGCGTGGCCCTGATGTTGGCGGCGGCTGAGTTCGGGGTGCCGGAGCGCGACCTGACGCGTATGCTTGCCGAACGTCTTCTGGGTATCGTGTTGAACGGAAAACGGGAAGAGTTCGGCGGCACGCGGTGGAATCGCTACATTGCCGCGCTCGAATACGCGGGGCAGTCGGCGGAACAGCCCGATGACGCGGCGTATTTTCACGCGGTCTTACAAAAGGCCGGCCAGCCGGAAAAGAAAGGGGATGCGAGATGAGAGGTCTCTCGCGACTAGATCAACGCATATGCGCCGCCGCATTGATGTGCGGTCTTCTCGCATCGTTCCGCGCCGCCGCCGCCGTGGTTTCGCAGTGCGAATGCCCGGAAGGCATTGTCGCGGACGGTTCGGGGCAGGTGTTGGGATGGGATGCCCTTCACGGTGGGACGCCGCTTATCCCCGCCGTGACGAACTCTGCCGCGTGGGTTCTGCCCGTGTTGGAGGAGGGGGGCGTCTCGTTCAACGTCGCAAGCAATCCGGCCTCGCCGCTGGCTTTCGTGTCCAACGCGGTCGCGACGGTTTTCCTTGTGGTCCATCCAGACCTCTCGCCGACTAACTTTGCCGCGCTGCTTGAGGTGCCCGGCGCGTCCGTGACCGCCGTGCCCCGCGTCGTTCAGCCGTCCTACGATCCCGAGGACGCCGCCGGGCTCTCCGTCCGGGTCAACGGGGAACCCTCGCTGGCGTTGCCTGCGGCGCCGCACATCGTCGAGGTGGATTTCCCTCAGCCGGTGTCCGGCGGCGAACTGTGTGTCGGCGGCGAGTCCGCCTGCGCCGCGTGGCGGCAGCAGTGGCGCGGGAACGTCGCCGGGGTCATCGCCTTCGATACGCCGCCGGACGAGGCCGTCCGCCGGGTCGTGCGCAGCTATCTTGCCCGCCGCCACGGCATCGCGGGAGACTTCTCCCCGCCCGGGGGCGGGGCTGTGCTTAAGACCATGGAGCAAGGGGTGGACCTGCACGGCCTTTTCTCGACGCGGCTGTTCCTGAAATGAGGCTCCGTTGCGTCCGTTGCCGTGCTGTCGTTTCTCATTGCCAAAGGGCGTCAGACTTCTTTATCTTAACAGCACGAAAGCGAGGTTGGAGTGATTTTACCGGTTGTGACGTTCGGGCATGATATCCTGCGGCAGAAGGCGAAGCCTGTGGCGGAAGTGACGGACGCGGTGCGTCAGCTGGTGCGGGACATGCTGGAGAGCATGTATGCCGCCAAGGGCGTGGGGCTCGCCGCCGAACAGGTCGGGCGCACCGAAAGTGTCTGCGTCATCGATGTGCCGCGTGACGCGGAGAAAGAGGATTGCCGGGAAGGCAACGCCGCGATCGCCATGCCGCTGGTGCTTATCAATCCCGAGATTACGGCCTTCGAGGGCAGGCAGCGCAACGAGGAGGGGTGCCTCAGTTTCCCGGAGATCGGCGCGCCGATCACGCGCGCGGACAAGGTGACGGTGGACTACACGGACCGGGAGGGCGTGCGCCGCACCGCCACCGCCCGCGGGCTGCTTTCGCGCGCCATCCAGCACGAGGTCGATCATCTGAATGGAGTGCTGCTGGTGGACAAGATGAGCCCGATACAGAAGATGTCGGTGGCCGGCCAGCTCAAGCGTCTGCAAAAGAACGCCCGCGCCGAATAACCGGGCGACGCTGTTTTCGCACACCTTTCAATATGTGGAAAAAGCCGTTCTCCCGGCAGCGGGCGCGCTTTCCGCGAAAAATCCCATGAAAATCATCCACACAGCCGATTGGCATTTGGGCGGGAAGCTGCACGAACAGGAGCGGGCCGGCGAGCAGGAGTGTTTTCTCAAGTGGCTGAAAGACCTGTTGTGCGACGAGCGCCCCGATGCCCTGCTGGTGGCGGGGGATGTTTTCGATACCTTCGCGCCCTCTAACCGTGCGCTCGAACTCTATTACTCGTTTCTGGGGGAGGTTTTCCGGGCGTCGCTCTGCCGCTCGGTCGTGATCGTCGGCGGCAACCATGATTCGCCCTCGCTGCTCGACTCGCCCGAAAAGGTGCTGGTCCACCTCAACGCCCATGTCGTCGGCGCGGCTGTTGATGATCCCGCCCGGGAGGTGGTGTGGGTGCCGGGGGCGGATCCTTCCGGCGGACTCGTGATCGGCGCGGTGCCTTATCTGCGCGAGGGGGATTTGCGGTGCTCCACGCTTGGCGAGAGCGGGGAGGAGCGCGCCGCCAAACGGCGGGCGGGATTCCAGACCCACTACGCGCGTGTGGCCGCCGCCGCCCGGGCGTTGTCCCGCAAGGAAACCGGCCGGGAGGTGCCGCTCGTCCTCATGGGGCACGGTTACCTGGATCAGGCCAAGCTTTCCGACGACTGCTCCGAACGTGCCCGCAGTGTGGGCGGGCTCGACGGGTTCGGGGCGTCGCTGCTGCCGGTTGCGGACTACACCGCGCTGGGGCATCTGCATCTGCCGCAGGAAATCGGAGGCAACCCGGCCTGCCGCTATGCGGGCTCGCCCCTTCCCATGAGCTTCTCCGAAGCGGCGGGCGGGAAGTCGGTCGTTGTGGCGACCTTCGGGGCCGCTTCCGGAGACCCCGTCAACGTGCGTTGCGTTCCGGTTCCCTTGTTCCAAAGGCTGGAACAGGTGTCCGGCGCGCCGGAGGCGATCCGCGCACGGCTTCTGGAACTGATCCAAAACGGCGCGTCGGTTTGGGCGGATGTGCGGGTGACTGCGGGGGAAGGCGAGCTGTCCGGATTTTGGGAAGAGCTTCCCGGTCTGGTCCGGAACACCGGTGTGAAGATTTTGACCAAGCGTAACGACCGCCCCGGACGCACGTGGTCGGGGCGCGAAAACCCTGATGAGATCCGGCTCGACACGCTGACGCCCGCCGAGGTCTTCCTCATGCGCCTCGCGGAAGAGTCGCTGACCGACGGCGAGCGCGCGTCTTACGCGGCCCTGTTCGACGGGCTCCTGCGCGATTTTGCCGCAGACCGCATCGCGGCGGAGGGGACGCCATGAGGATTCTCACGCTTCGCTTCGCCAATATCAATTCCCTCGCGGGCGAGTGGGCGGTCAACTTCGAGGACCCCGCGTTCCGCGACGGGCTCTTCGCGCTGACCGGTCCCACCGGCTCGGGCAAAACTTCGGTGCTCGACGCGCTCTCGCTCGCGCTGTACGGCCGCACCGTTCGGCAGAAAGTGTCTAAGGAGGCCAACGAGGTGATGACGCGAGGCGCGGGTTCGGCCTCGGCGGAAGTGGCTTTTGAAACAGACGGGCAACAGTATCTCTGCACGTGGTCCCAGCACCGCGCGCGATCAAAGGCCGGCGGCAACCTGCAGGCTGCCAGGCGTACGCTCGCCCGGTTGCCCGGAGGCCGGATACTCTGTGAACGCCTCGCGGAGATGGACGCTGCCGTCGCTAGCGTTACGGGTATGACGTTCGAGCAGTTCACGCGTTCTGTGCTGCTGGCGCAGGGGCAATTCGACGCCTTCCTCAAGGCCAAAGATGACGAGCGCTCCGACATTTTGGAGCAGGTCACCGGCACGGAAATCTTTTCCGAAGTCGGGGCGGCGGTGTTTGCGCGGTATCAGCGGGAGCGCGACAAAACCGCGCTTCTCGCGCAACACCAGTCTTTCCTTCAGGTGCTCGAGCCCGAGGCGCGCGCGGGCCTGATTCTCGGGCGCGGCGCGGCGCAACAGGCGAAACAGACACTGGAGGCCGAGGTGGTCCGGCTTCAAAGCGAACAGGCGTGGCTCGACAACCTCGACACCCTCCGTGCGCAACGCGCCCGGCTCCTCAATGAGCTGGCTCAGCACGATGCAAGCGTCCTCCAGATGCGGCCAGAGCTGGAACGGCTCTTGCTCGCCGACGCGGCCCGCGCGCTTGATGCGGCTTACGCGAAATTCGATGCGGTGCGGAAACTGGCGTGGCGGCGCGTCAGGGCGTGGGAAACCCGTTCTGTCGACGGGAAGGCTGCCGAAGCGGAACTTGCCGGCTGGCGCCGGGAATTGGCGGCGGCCGACGCGGTCTGCGGCACGCGGGACAGCTCAGCCCTGACAGCCGGGACGAGGCAGTTTCCGCTTGTGAAAATGGCCCTGTCACTGTTGGAGGCAAAGCGCGCACATGCGGCCGCACTGCCCGTGTTCGAAAGGCTCCGCGAGATCGGAAGAGCGTCGTGTAGG
>JAQVSS010000532.1 GCA_028700415.1 Kiritimatiellia bacterium | reverse complement strand
CCGCAGCAGCGACGGCATTTGTCGTGCCGCTGATCGGGCGCGAAAGCACAGGCCCGAACGTCTTGTCGGCAAGCAGCGCTTGCACGGCCTTCTTAATCGTGACAGCCGCGCCGTACAGCACCGTTTTGCCAGAGTACAGGCGGACGGTCGTAAGCGCACCCTGCGCGATCTCGAAAAACTTGGCCGCGTCGAACGTCGCGCTCGCGGCCTTGCCGAGCGTTGCAGCCGCGATCAGCGCCTCCTGCGCGTTCATGACGCTGCGCACGGCGGACTTAGCGCCTACCTCGTCAGCTCTTTCGATCCCGCCGTATGACTTCGCTTCATCCGGCGCGATGGACACGCGGCGACAAAGCTCGGCGCAAAGAAACGTTGTGTTGCTGGTCGCGAGTTGCGTGCTCGCCGGTGCCGAGCCTACCGTTCGGGCCGTGTCTGCGGGCTGATCGACCGGCAGTGTGGCATAGTAGATCGTCCCGCTTTTCTCGCCCATCGGAGTGATGGGCATGAGCCGGGTACCGATGTAGCCGTGAGGCGGATTCGGCACGAGTGAGGCGGCGAGGTCAGCACGCTCTCCTGTCTCGGTGTAAAACAGATCATTCATTGTGGGATTCCTTCCTTTGATTTTTTTATCGCCAATAGATCAGCGTCACCCTGAAATCGTTAGTTACGGCGATGCCAGTCGGAGGCGCGACTGAAACGGTGCAAAGACCGGCCAGCGGTACGCCAGTATAGGTGGTCGTCGTGGTTGCTCCGTCAGCAGCCTTGTCGGCCACGCACATCGGAACCTTGAACGTGTCGGTGTTTCCGTCCCAAGCGTAAGAGAACGCCGTGTGGAACGGGGAGGACACAGTCACAGTCATGTTTGTGCCGTCAAGAATGGCGGTGGCTCCGGTGCGCTCAATGGCCACTCCGCGAAGCTCGCCGCGAACGACATAGGCGCGTGACGCCGTGCCGGTCCCGGACGTGCTCAGCGCATAGTCGCGGTCAAACATGTCGGCGCGGACGCTTGCCGCTCCGATAATCACAGCGGACACAGCCGCATAAAACAGTTTCTTCATTTTGTTTTCCCTTTCGATTTCACCTGTTCTCCGTACTGCGCATAGAGATCGGGGTAACGCTTTTTCGCCTCGGCATAGCCGAGACGTTGCGACACGTCAGGCCATGTGAGATTATCCGAGTCGCCTCCGTCCTGCCGCAGCACGCCGCCAACCAGTGCGGCATGTCTGGCCTCTGCCGTTTTCCGACGCTCGCCCTCTGCGGCAAGGTCGGCAAGGGCTTTCTCAGACTCGCTTTTTGCCGCGCTTAAATCGGTTTTCACCGCCTCAAGGTCGGCTTTGAGTTTCGCCTGTTCGGCCTTCAAATCATCAATCATTTTTTCAGCCGCGATCTTCTCTCCGGTAAACCGGTCTTCGGCCTTGGCGAGATCGTCTTTCAATGCCGCGATCTCTTTGTCTTTGGCAGATTGCAACCCAGAGAGACGCGCTTTCAGAGTCTCGTATTCAGCCAACGGGACGAATGCACCGTTAGTCGCAATGTCTTCGGTCTCGGTGTCTCCAGCCTCCGCTTTCGGCGGCTCAAAATCAAACGCCGCAATGTCAATCCCGCCGTTGTCTAGCATGGCCTGCGCGGCTTCCTTGGACACCTTCGGAGCGGCGTCTGCGTCCTCGCCGATGATCGACCCGGCAATGCCCATGTCAACGGCCTGCTGTGCGCTCAGCCATCCGGCGCGGCCTTCCTCGAACCACCCCGTGATTTCGTCCGCCATGTCCGGGTTTTTGCCGGTCAGCTTGTCAATGACCTGATGGTTGATGCTCGCAAGCAGCGACGCCGAATCTTCGTGCGCACCTGCGCCGCCCTCTGTAAGCATCAGGGCGCCGTGAAACATGATCCGCGAGTTTTGATGCACCTTTACATCTGACGCGTCCGCGTTTGACACGATGATTGCCGCCATGCTCGCAGCGAGCGCTCCTACGGTGATCTCAACCTTCCTTCCGGTCGCCCGGAACGCTTGGATCACATTAACGATTTCGTTGCCGGCGAATACGCTACCGCCCTGCGAGTTGATGTACAGCTCGACATCATCATTGGCTTCCGCGAACGCCTTGCGCACGCGGCTTTCAGGCGTGCAAATTCCGCGCTGAATATACTGATCGGCCCAGTCGCCGTCATAATTTCCCGAGACGATCACGCCCCGCAGCTCAATCCGTTTCATTATCGCTGTCCTTTCTTTTCGCTTCATCACCGCCGCTTGTCACGACCTGCCCGGAAACCGTCTGTTGAGACGGATGGATCAGGCCGTTAGCCTCGAACCATGTGACCTCTCGTGATACCTGCGTGAGAATCTCTTTCCAGTTCGGGCCGAGGATCGAACGGTATGTACCGAGGCAGTTTTTCAGTTTTGCGGTTGTGGCGTTTTGCGAGTCGAGCTCGTTAACTTCCTTCATTTTCGGCCATGACCAGCTCAGCGCCGTTTCCCATCCGTCCGGGCCATCGTCGAGCTGTCCCGTCGCGATTGCCCATCGCAAAACTTTGACTCCGATCCAATCGCACGGCCCGCGCTCCAGGTCTTTATGCGCCTCTTCGATTGACGCCCATGAGATTGTTT
>JAQVSS010000138.1 GCA_028700415.1 Kiritimatiellia bacterium | reverse complement strand
GCCGTGCTTGACGCACTCGATGCGGCTGACCGTGTCGGCCAGCCCGATGAGCGCCGGGCTGGCGTCACGCCCCGTCAGCACAACGGTCGTGGAAGGGGCCGCCTCCGCCACGGCCTCGCAGACCGCCCGCTCAGACAGCAGGCCGTGCGCCACCGCGCCGCACACCTCGTCAAGCACCACCATCCCGAATGACGGGTCGCGCAGCTTCTCCGCCGAAAGCCGCAGCCCGGCCTCCGCCGCGCGCGCGTGTCGCTCAAAGACAGGACCCTCCTTCACCCTGACAAACCCTTCGCCGCACAGGTGTACCTCCACACACGGAAGCCTCGCCAGCGCAACAGCCTCCCCCGTGTCGCCGCGCCGCTTGACGAACTGCAGCACGCACACGCGCTGCCCGTGACCCGCCGCGCGCAAGACCATGCCCAACGCCGACGTGGTCTTGCCCTTCCCGTCACCCGTGAGCAACACGATTCGATTTTTTGGCACCTGACCCATCAAGCTCCTTGTATACTTGGAAGTGAACGGGCTTTATGATATACCTTTTCACGCCGCCCGGAAAGGGTATCCGGGCAGGTTCCCGTTTCGCTTTCCGAACGGCAAGGACTGACGATGGACCGCTTTCACACCATACTTTTCGACGCCCGCACAGCCACCTGCGCCTATCCGGGGATCAACCGCTATATCCGCTCGCTGCTCGCGGTCATGCTGCCTGGACTCCGGGAGGACGAGCGCCTGCACGTGCTGCTCCCACCCGACACCGCAATCCCGTTCCTCGAACATCCCCGCGTGACCACGCACACCGCCCAGGCCCCCATCAGCACCTTCAAAAGCCACTGGCAGACCTTCCGGCTGGCGAGGGGCATCCAGCCGCAGGTTTATCACGCGCCTTATCTGCTCACCCCCGTGCATGTGCCCGGCAAAATGGTGCTGACCGTCCACGATGTCATCCCGCTCTCCCACCCCCAATACAGCACCGTGTACACCCGGCTCTTTTGGCGAATCATCGGACACCGCGTCATCCGGCACAGCCGGAAACTGATCGGCGTTTCCGAAGACGCACTCAAGACCTGCATGCGTTTCTTCGGCCCGCACGCCGCCCGCCGCAGCACGGTCATCTACCACGGCATCGACCCGGCCTTCCGGCCCCAACCGCCGGAAGCCGTGGCCGAACTCCGGCACACCTACAACCTGCCCGACAAATTCCTGCTCTATGTCGGTTCGGACCAGCCCCACAAAAACGTGACCACCCTGCTCCACGCGCTCGCGCTCATGGACCCCACCGCCGCGGCACCGCTGGCCATCGCCGGGTTCGACAGTTCCGCCAGCCCTTTGCGGCGGGAAGCTGAACAGCTCGGCCTCTCCAACCGCGTACTGTGGCTCGGCGAGATCCCGGAACAAACCCTGCCCACGCTGTACAGCGCCGCGCACGCCTTCCTTTTCCCAAGCCTGGTCGAGGGGTTCGGCTTCCCCGTGCTCGAAGCCATGGCGTGCGGCGCGCCCGTCATCTGTTCCGCGCTCAACGTCCACAAGGAGATCACGGCAGGCGCGGCCAAGCTCGTGCACCCGACAGACCGGCAGGAGTGGAAACGCGCGATCCTCGCCGCGCTCGTCTCACTCGATTGGCACGACACCTACCGCGAAAAGGGACTCCAGCGCGCCGCCCGTTTCTCCTGGCAAACCGCCGCCTGCGCAACGCTCGACATTTACCGCCAACTTTACCCGCGGCGATTCGCACACTCGACAAACACACCCCCGAAAATATAAACTGACTTTTTTAACAGGAGAAAACGCCTATGATAAAAGCATGCGAACTGAAAAAAGGGAGCCTTGTGGGTATCCACGGTCTGCCTCACGTTCTCGAAGACCTCAAAGTTTCCACCCCCAGCGCGCGCGGAGCCGCCTCGATCTACCATTTCCGCTTCCGCAACCTCGTCACCAAGGCGAAGCAGGACGTCTCCTGCAAGGGCGACGAGCCTTTCGACGACATTGATTTCGAGCGCCGCCCCGTGCAGTACCTTTACAAAGAGGCGGATCTCTATACGTTCATGGACGCCGAAGATTTTTCTCAGTTTTCCCTGCCGGAAGACGCCCTCGAAGAACAGCTCCCCTATCTCGTCGAAGATATGGAGGGAATTTTCGCCCTCCTTTCAGACGGCAAAGTGCTCACCATCGAGATGCCCCAGAAAGTCGAGTTAACGATCGCGTCATGCGACCCGGTCATGAAAGGCGCCTCCGTCACCGCGCGCAACAAGCCCGCGAAATGCAAAACCGGCCTGGTGGTGCAAGTGCCGGAATATCTCGAGGCCGGGGAGGCCATCATTGTGGACACCGCCACCGGCACGTATGTGACCCGCGCCAACGCCGCAAAGTTCTAGGGCACGCTACAACCTTAAACGCGGGATTCGCCCCCCGCCGGCAACCGACTTGCCGTGCGGGCCGTTTTTTGCGGTTGCGAAGACGGCTCACTTTCTGCTATAAGTATTTTTCATTTACCGCCCATGCTTGGACGGCCGTGAACGGAGTGAGTATCATGCAGATTCTGATTGGTTTTTTGTATGTCATCGAGGTGCTTGTGTGTTTCCTGTTGGGCGGCGTGATCCTGCTGCAGAAACCGAAAGACGGCGGACTCGGCGTCAGTTTCGGCGGAGGCATGGGTGAGGCGCTCTTCGGCGCGCAGATGGGCAATGTGCTGACCAAGGCCACCATCATCCTCGGCACCGTCTTTCTGCTCAACACGCTCGTCCTCTCCCGCCTGACCTCCCACTCCGGAGCCTCCGTGATGGAAGGCGTCAAGACCTCGGCGCCGGCGGCCAACCAGGCGTTGCCGTTCTCGCAACAGTCCACCCTGCCGGCACCCGCCGCACCGGTGGCGCCCACAGCACCGGCTCCTGCCGCGAAGTAATGGCTGCGCAGCCGCGCCGCTCCCCGCCGTCACTTGCGGTCGGAAAGCCCGGCGATCAGCCCCGCCATGAAGAGCGTGGTGACCAGGCTGCTGCCGCCATGACTGATGAGCGGCAGCGTGATGCCGGTCAGGGGCAGCGCCTTGGTGACACCCGCCACGTTCAGAAGCGTCTGCACGGCCAGCGAGCCTGTCAGCCCCACGCACAGCAACCGCTCGAACGGTGTGCGCGCTGCGCCTGCCGCGCGAAACCCGCGCGAGAAAAGCGCGGCGTACACCATCAGCAACAGGCCGCACCCCACCAGTCCGATCTCCTCCGCCAGAGCCGCATACACGAAATCGGAGGTCACAATCGGCACCGTCTGCGGCACGCCCGCGCCGAGTCCCGCGCCCCACAGGCCGCCCGAATACATCGCCGAGAGCGCCTGGAGGATTTGCCACCCCTTGCCTGTCGGGTCGGCAAACGGGTCGAGCCAGACGTCGAACCGCGCCTGGGCATGGGCGGAGATGAAACGCACGCCGAACCCCGCCGCAGCCACCGCCGCCAACCCGATGGCGAGATAGCCCGTGCTGCGCGCGATGGCGAAGAGCATCACGATCAGGATCGCGTTCAGCAACACCATCAGGCCCAAATCCTTCAAGGCAATGGTCAGCAGCATCGGCCCGCCCCACAAGAACACCAGCCCCAGCAGCGTCCCGAACGGCGGCACCGGCATTCCCGCCTGCGTTTCCGAGAACGCCTTCTGTCTCCGGCTCAAATAGACCGCCAGGAAAAACACCAGCAGCGGTTTCACAACCTCTGAGGGATTCATGTTGCCCGCCGTGTACATTCCGCCTCGATACCGCCGCCCCAGCACCAGCAGCGCCGCCAAGGCGGCCAGCGCGGCGAGATAGGCCAGCCAGCCGGCCCCCGTCAGCCAGGCGCCGCGCCCCTTGCTCGTCAGCGACGCCCCAAACGCAAAGGCCGCCAGTCCCAGCGGTAACGGCACCAACGCCAAAGGCGCGGCCAGCCCCTGCGCAAAACTGCCCATGCGGAACTGCACGACCAGCCCCATGCCGCAGAGGAGAAAAACGGCACCGACCACACCCGCGTCGCCCCTCCAACCGATCAGCTTCAGCCAGACCAGCACAAACGGCACCCCCGCGGCGTAAACGCCCAGCGGGATCAACTGCTCCCACGGCACCACCGGCGCGTTGCTCAGTTTCACCCCGAGCACCGACAGGCAGGCGCACGACACGGCGAGGACGGAGATCAGGAAAAGGCCCGCGGCCGCACCGACCGGAGTGAGGCTTGAACTCTGCCGGCTCATTTCAGTTCCTCCCCGGTTTGGCGGACATATCCCAGCCGGTCCGCCTCCTCAAGCAGCGCGCGCGCCACCGGCAAGGCGGCCTTCGCGCCAAAACCGCCCCGCTCGACCAGCACGGTCACCACAATGCCCGGGCGCCGCTGCGGGGCGAAACAGGTGAACCACGCATGATCGTCGCCGCCCGGGGCCTGCGCCGTGCCGGTCTTGCCGCAAACCTCCAGTCCCGGCACATTCGCCGCCCTGCCCGTCCCCGAACGCACCGCCTTGCGCAACATTTCTCCAAGCTGTTTCGCCGTCCCGGGCATGAACAGCATTCCCAACTTCTCGACCGGCTCGTCCGCACGCAAGCGGGGCCGCGCCATCTCGCCGCCGGCCGCAACCGCCGCCGTAAAGCATGCGACATGCAAAGGCGTCACCAGCACCTCGCCCTGGCCGATCGCCAACAAGGCGAGTTTCCTTTTCCGGGCAACCTCGGGCGCGTGGCCGCATGCGGTTTTCAGTTTTCCGGAAGCCGCTTCCAAATAAACCAGCGCCTCGTTGATACGGGCACGCGCCATCACGCGGTTGAACGCGGGCGTGCCGCACCCCACGCCCAGTTGCGCAAAATAGACGTTTGAAGAGTGCACCAGCGCCTCTTCGAGGCCCAAGCGCCCCCACCCCGGCCACACCGCGCCATTGCGCGCATAGGCGTAGTATTCGCTGTCGCGGATCGGCGGCGTGTTCGGCCCGGCGATATAGCCCATCCCGGGACAGGCGTAAACGGGCGACAGCCCTTTCTCGAGCGCCATGCCCGCGATCAGGATCTTGAACGTCGAGCCGGGCGGATAACGTCCCTGCACCGCACGGTTGAACACCGGCGAGTTCTCATCATCCTCCACCGCAGACTGGGGGTTGAGCGGATCGAAGCCGGGCGAGCTGACCAGTGCCAACAACGCTCCGCTGCGGGGTTTCATCACGACCACCGCACCCTTGCGCCCCTCCAGCAACTCGTAGGCCTTTGCCTGCAGCCCCGCGTCAAGCGTCAGGGTCACCGCCGCCCCCTCTGCGGCCCGCACCGCGAACAGGTTCTTGCCGGGAAAATCCTCTTTCGTCTCGGCAGGGTACCCGCTCAGCTCGGGATCGCAAACGCGCTCGACCGCCGTGATGCCGAACCGGGAATGGAAATACCCCACCGGGTGCACCGCCGACTCGCCCAGCGGATAACGCCGCCCCCAAACATCGCCCGGCACGGGCGCGGCCAACACCAGCCCCCGCCGGTCAAGGATCGGGCCGCGCATCACCTGCGTCTCGGCCGCGCGGGGACGTTTGTTATACCGCCGCATGAATCTCACGAAATCCGGCTTGACGAACCCCGCCAGCTGCCAGGTGGCCTGATACGCCAGAACCGCGGCAAGCGCGGCGGTCACGATCACGCGCAGCAACCCATAACTGACACGGCCCGGCCTCGCCCGGGGAGCGAAAAGCACCGCCAAAGCGGCGACCGTGAAAAATGCCAAAAAAGCAACCTTGAGAAACCGGAAAAAATCCCGGCCCTGCGCCCCGTTCAGAAATTCCACCACGGTTTCGAGCATCGTCACTCCGGAAAAGCGATACGCCTACAGAGTTTCCACAAGATGCGCGGAGAGCCCCGCCACCAGCTCCCTGCTCAGCACGAACAGCACATCAAGCCCGCGCACCATCGCATACCGTTTGCCGAACCCCGCTTCCTTGCCGACCAGAACCGTCTTGCGGACGGTGTCAGCCGCATCCACGTCAACGCTCACTTCCAGCCACGGCTCGCGCAACCCGTATGCGTCCAGGTCGCCGGCCGTCAGCCCCAGCTTCTCAATCCGGTCCGCCTTGAGCGCCTCCAGAAGCGCGAGCAACGCTGAAAGGCGTTCCGGCACCAAGCGCCCCGGCATACCCTCACCCAAGCGCCAGACGGCGGCCTTGGCCTCCCGTTCCACCGCTTCGGCACCCCCGCCTTCCCATCTGAGGGTGATCCGCCTCAAACTCTCCGCCTGCAGCGCCAACACCGTCTTGTCACGCAGCCCCAACAGACCGGCGCTGCTGAACAAGGCGGGCGGCACATTGCTGCTCGCCACACGGAAGACCGTCGGCGCATTCGTGAACGACACCCGCAAGAAATTCCCTTCATGATCGTCCGGCGCGATCATCAGCCGCGCTTCGCCCAGCTCCGTGAAAAGCTCCACATAGCTGACCGGAAAATCCGCTCCGCTGTCCGTGTGCGGCGGCCCGCCGGCGCTGCTGTCGTCCACCGATTCGGCGTCCAGCCGCAACAGACGTTCCACCGTGTTTTTCACCACCGCCTGATCCGCCACGTCCGAAACCGGCGCCTCCAACCGCCACAGGGAATTGGTCTGCGTCAACACGTACAGCAGATCCCCGGAATAAACTTGAAGACGCCTGACGCGCCCCGGCAAATCGGAAAACAACCGCGTGTCGCGCAGCTCGGAGGGCTGCAGGCGGAAAACGTCCGCCACGCTGTTCGAAACCGCCCCGATCGCGTCGCCCCCCTGGAGCAAAATGTAGCTCTGGTCCGCACTCCCGTCCAGCGGCCGTCCGAACACGATCTTCGCGGGAGGGACACTTCCCGTTTCCTGAAACTGAATCTGCACCCCGGTGTCCGCCCCGAACCCGTACAGCTCCATCCGCGTCCGGAGCGCCGATTCAGACTCCGCGACATCCATCACATTCGAGACCGTCGGCCAAACAAACTGTGTGACGCAGGCGCCGTACAGCGCGTCGAGCAGAACCTCCACCTTGGCGTCCGAGGCCGGCGCTGACACGGGCTGAACCAGCCGCCACGTCCCGGTTTCCCTCGACAGCTTGATGAACGGCTTTCCCGGCACGCGCAGTTCCAGCGACCGCACCTGCGCGCGATTCCCGTGCGCCAGCCTGCGGGAACGGAGGTCGTCCGCGGTACGCGGCAACAGCCGGTACAGTCCGGAAGGCACGGCCAGAACCTGTTCGAGCCCGTTCATCCGCACGTAGACCTCGGAGCCAAGCGGTGCCAACCCGCCGAAGAGGAACTCGTCGCGCTGCTGCGCGCCGCTCAGCACGACATGCGTGTTCGCCACCGCCAACCCGAAATCCTTGAGCGACAACTCGCGCCGGCGCAATTCCTGGAAACTGAGCGCGTCGGTCACGCGGGCTGACTCGAACGCGTCCAGCAAACGCGCCACCGCACCCTGATCCACCCGCGCCGGGAAAGGTGCCTCCATCTCCCAGCACCCCTCCCGCTTGAACAACCCGATCCGCGCGTCGCCGCGCTCCACCGTCAGCCGGTCAACCCCCTCCAGCACATGTTCAACCAGCACGGCCTTGGCCTTGTCGGCCGCCGGGAAGAAACGCACCCGCCGCTGCACCCCCCACAAGAGAAGGGCACAAACCGCAATCCCGAACAACAGAAAATAAATGACCCGCCGATTACCCATATCCGTCTCTCACCGCCGCATGCGCAACGACATCACGATGAACACCAGAAACACGCAGGTTGGCACGGCAACCGCGGCCCAGAACATAAACGCCAACCACTGCCGCCGCGCGAAACCCGTCACCAGCGTGGCGTCCCCGCCCAATGACGGCGCCGTCCCCACGTCAATCCCAGCCAGCCACGAGACCGCGTTCATGAACAGGTCGCGGTTGGCGTTCGCCCGCGCAGACAATGTCCCGTTCATCACGAAGTCGGCCTCACCGATCACGCACAAACGCGTGGGCTTGAAAGCCACATCCTTGGCCACATTCCCCCCCCGCTCGGAAACCGCCGCCACCGCCACAGGCCCGCGCAACTCGCTTTGCGCGTCAAACTGCCGGGGAAACACCTCGGGATGCGACTCGCCCCACCCGTCCTTTCCCGTCCGCGCCAACAGGGTCACCTGCGGACGGTCCGCGCCCGCCATCACCGCCGGATCCGTAACCGCCTCCAAACAGCTCGCCAGCCCGAACACCACCGAGGCGTTGCCCAGATTGCGCGTGACCGCATGATCCGCAAACTCCGTCACGACCACTTCCGCGCCGGAAAGCGTCTGGGGGCTCGCCGCGATGAACGGCGTCAGGCGGATGCCCCACTTCTCGAGCACCGGCTCCAACCCCGTCTTCACGCCGGGGGAAACCAGGTAGAGCAGCCGCCCCCCCCGCTGCAGATACGCCTCAACCAGACGGAGCTCTTCAACCGCCAAAGCCTGCCGCGCCCCCGCGATCACCAGCATGCGGTTGTCCTCCGGCATCTGGGCGAGTCCCGGGAGCGACAACCCGCGCAGTTCGAACCCGTCCCGCTTCATCTCGCGCGCGATATCGGAAAAACCGCGCAGCTCATCATAATCGTCGAACCGCACCTCGCCGTGCCCCTGCACCCAGTCCACCACCAACCGCTCGTACGGCAGCGTCAACCGCGCGATCGCCGCCGCGCACATGCGCTCGCCGCGGAACACGCCCAGCCCCGTCCCCCTCACACGCGAGTCCTGAACCTCCCGCGTCTGCAGCGGCGAACCCGGCGTCACCATCTCCTCCAACGACACCACGATGCGCCGCCGCTGCCGCTCAAACAGCAGCGCGTTCTCGGGCACGCCCCACGCCGCAAGCTGACCGGCCCGCGTCAAATCCCACCGCGGATCGACATACTCGACCACAATCTCCGCCCCGGCCACGCTGTGCGACGTGCGGCGGAGCCCCTGCAGCAGGCGCGAGACCGGACGGAACATCGCATGGCGGCGGTCCATGAAACAGGCGATCCGGATCGTTCCTTGGGTATCGGCCAACACGTCGCGCGTCCGCTCGGACACCACGCGCACCTTGCCCACCGGCACTTCCCACACGAGGTTCAGCCGGTAGGCCAGCGCCACCACGAAAAAGGTCAGCACCGCGCCCAGACCTATGGCCAACAGCGACGAGGCCTTCAGCACGCGCCGCCCCGCTGCCCGAACCGTCACCTCTTTATTTTTCGCCTTCCTCACATCACCATCCCGTTTCCGTGGCGTTAGCCCCGCAGGCGCAAACACGCCAGCAGCTTGGAACATCCGAACAGGAAAAACAGGCTCACCGCCACATACAACACGATCACCGCCGTCGAAAAGAGCCCCGTCGAGAAATCATACACATGCGCCAGCAGCGGCATCCACGCCACTTCCGCACGCACCGACGGGATCCACGCCAGAATGGCCGCATAGACCACGATCGGCATTCCGCTGCACAAAACCAGCGAACTCACCGCCGCGGCGGCCTGATTGCGGAACAGCACGGAGATCATCGTCCCCGCCGCACACCACGCCGACGCCTGCAGAACGAGAATGAGAAACGTCGCCGCAAACGCCGGCACGCGCACCGTCCCCTGAACCGGCACCGAAAGCGCCGGCAAGACCAGCATCGGCACGACGGCCGAAACGGCCAGCGCGCAGCCCATGACCGTGATCGCCGACAAGAACTTCCCGATCACCAGATCGCGCTCGCGGAGCGGTGCCGCCATCAGCAGGTCGATCATCCCCGTCGCGCGCTCTTCCGCGAAAAGCCGCATCGTCAGCACCGCGCTCAAGATCGGCAGCCAGGGCGCAATGGATAGCCCCCAGATGCTCTGCACCTGCAACACGCTCCCCTCATTCCGCCGCAGCATCATGACGAACGTCCATCCGCTGGCCGCCAGGAACGCCGCAACGGGAACCCCGCACGAGAACGCCCCGCGGAACGCGCGCACCTCACGCAACCAGATCACCTGAATGGCCGTCATGTTGCCCCCTCCCCAGCCAAGTCGGCCGTAATCTGCCGCTCCAGCATCTGCGCCAACTCCCCGCGGGTGTGGTCGCAAACGCGGTACAGCGCCGCGACACGCCCGCGGTTCAGCACCACGAACCGCGTGCACCAGCCGAGCATTTCCTGAATCTCATGCCCCGCCACCAGCACGGCTGACCGCGAAGAGGCCGCAGTCAGGACCGCCGCGGTTTTCGCGCGCTGCCGCACGTCCAGCCCGGCCAGCGGGTCGTCCAACAGCAACAGCTTCGGATGCAGCGCCAACGCGTCAGCCAAACCCAGGCGCTTCCGGTAACCGAGCGATAAAAACCGCACCTGGGTTTTGGCTTCCCCCTCCAGCCCGCACATCTCCAACACCTCGCCCACCCGCCGCCGCACGCGCATGCTGCGTACTCCCTTGAGCCGCACCCGGAAGGTGAGATACGCCTCCACCGTCATGTCGTTGTAAAGCGGACACTGCTCAGAAAGATATCCGATCGCCCGGCGGTATTTGATCGGGCGCGCGAGCGGGTCGACCGTGTCCAG
>JAQVSS010000531.1 GCA_028700415.1 Kiritimatiellia bacterium | reverse complement strand
CGGCTCAGTCAGAGCAGACGTTTTGTCACACCTCGTTGGGTGTGAAGAAAGGTACCGCCGCCATGAATAGCACATTCAGCCCGTACAGCTCCACACGCGCCGCACGGCGTTACGTTTCTCCCCGTACCCGCCCCTTGAACGAGTACGAGCGCGAGACCCGCGCCCTCTCCTACATGCTCAAAGAGGCCGATTGTCCCGAGGCCGCTTTGCAGATCGCCGCCGCCGAAATGGCCGCGCTGGTGTGGGGGCCTTGCCACCTCATACCCGCGCCCGACCACACCGGCGACACCACCGCCAACCGCCGCCTCGCGAAGGCCATCGCCGCCCACGTCAAAGGCGGGGCCGAGGTCCACGACATCCTGACCCGCACCGCGCCCGCGCCCTCGTCATGCGACCGCCACCGCTCCAAAGGCCCCGCCGTCAGCGTGGAGGAGCACAACATCACCCGCCGCGACGCCAAGCCCATCCCTTGCCGCCGCACCTTCATCGTGGACAACGTCCTTGTCGGCGGCAACACCATCCGCGCCTGTTTCAACGCGCTGGGATTCGGCACCGGCCTTGTTTTCGGCGACGCCTCTTTTCACGCCTACGAATGAACACCGCGCCCGCCCGTGGGCATCGTGCGCGGGCAGAAAGGCCACCATGAACACCATGCTAACCACGCTCGGCACGCAAGCCGAATTCCACCAGACATGGCAGGCCCTCATGCGCCAGCTTGAGACCCTGCTTTCAATCGCCCACATGCGCCACCCCAACCGCACCGAGACCCTAGAGGCCATCAGCATCGCCAAGCACCTGCTTGGAAAAGTCGGCGACCAGCTCGACAAGGCCGTTCAGGAGTAAAACTCGCGCCCGCCCGCGGGCATCGTACGCGGGCAGAAAGGCCACCATGAAACGCACACGCTACACACCCCCCGAGAAGCCCCACGAACTCGACACGCTCAAACTGTTGACCACGCCCGAGCAATTCGAGGTCATCACCGACGCCATGCTGGGCGAGGAGGGCGACCACTTCATTGAGATCATCGACCGCATACACGCCACATGGCAGGCCATGCCCAAAACCTACGAGAGCACCGCGAAAGGCCGCGCCGCCCTCGCCCATCTTCACTACTTCATCGGCGGTTGCGACTGGTGGATCGTGGAGAAGGACAGCGACCCCGACCACGCGGGCCAGGTCCAGGCCTTCGGAATCGCAGACCTCGGCATGGGCGCCGAACTCGGCTATATCTCAATCCCCGAACTGCTGGAGAACGGCGCCGACTTGGATCTGTATTTCAACCCCGTGACGATAGGGGAGATACTCGGTTAATCACCGCAGGGGCGGCCCTCACAGGCCGCCCTTTTTCATGCCAAAAAATCCGCCGCGCCCACGGGAGCGCGGCCTTTATTATCCCGCGACAGCTTACCCATCTGCCGCAGGTCCCGAACAACGAACATCCGAAAGGCGTTTACAACGTCCAGCCGGCTACGCGACGGTCACCCGCCGCCTACCTCCGTTCTCTGCCCGTCCGTTGCGCCGCACACCGACAACAGGCCTCGCCACTCGATCACGCGGTCGCCGTTGTCCAGCACACCTTTACTTTCCTTCGGAAGCAGAGGCATGACGATGTTCACGAAGAACCACAGCGGACGCTTGCGCAACGCCCCTTCAAGCGCGGCCTCCAGAATCTCGATGTTCTCATCCCTGCCCACGATGCGGTCCAACGCGCCCAGCGCCTTGGACCTTCCCGACACCAGGCCTTTCGGCTTGCCCGCAGGATTGCCGGAAGTGCCCGGCTGGAAGTGCCCCGTCTCCGTTCTCTCGATATCGCTCATATCCGATCACTCCTTCCCTTCTTTACACCAGCCCGTCGAGCATCGCGGCCATGTCGACCGCCTGCTCGAAATTCTTGCTGTCCGGCGCAAGCCGGACGTTGACCAGCAGGTAGACCAGCGCGGTGGAAAGATCCATGGTGCTGATCCTGTTGCCGCCGCCCGCCTTGGCCTTAACCCAGCAAGCGTCGCTGTCGCAGACCAGCCGCGCATCGTACAGGTGCCCCGGCTTCTCGCCGAAGTCCTGCTCGCGCAGCCAGAGCACCGTCGCGCCCGCCGCGTCACGGATCGGACGGCCGCATACGTCGCACACCGCGACCGGCCCGGTGCTCCCGTTCTCAAACATCATCATCTTGATTGCCATCTCGCACTCCTTTTCCCCGCGTCCCGTCACAGGCCGGACGCATCCGCCTTCCCGCCATCGGCCGCACCGTCAAACAGCGCCAGCCGTTTCATTCCAAGAATTCCTGATTCCGCCTGATATTTGCAGGGCGATCCCCGTTGCCTTTTTTCGTGTGTGTGTGACGCCCGGCGGCATCTGCGGCAGCCAGCCCGCTGTTTGCCCCGCATTTTCCGGCTGCCGTTTTTAGCCTCATGCCATGCCTCTTCGATCTCGAACGCCTGCTTGATCTGGTATGGTTTAGTCTATAAGACAGACTAAACCATAAACCATATCGCGGATCTGGGTTATTAAACATGGTTTAAACCTCATTAAACCGCGTCACCCCGAAGCGCGTAAAAGGTCTTTCTGCCCTCCTTGGAGGCCAGCACAATCCTCTCGCTCACCGCCT
>JAQVSS010000137.1 GCA_028700415.1 Kiritimatiellia bacterium | reverse complement strand
AACCTCAAACCCCAATTGTTGCGCGATGAACCAAGCATTGAGCAGAGCCGCCGCCGCCGTCAGCGTCGCGTCGGACTCGGACACGAGCACCACGTCGCCAGACACGAACGCATTCATGTCCATCGTGACGGACGCACCCTGCGCGAATGTGATCAACCGACACGCCGCGCCGGGACTCTTGAACCGGATAGTTCCGCCGGAGGCGACCGTGATGTCGAATGCGTTACAACGGGCCCCCGCAGGCGAGAACACACCGCCCGCGGCTACCGCGAGCGAGGCGGGGAGATTGTCGCCGAGAATGAGGTCGCCGGGGCCGGTCAGGGTGAAGGTCACGTTGTCGCCATAGGTGAATGGCGTGAGGTCCAAGAGACATCCCTCGTCCACTTGCAGCGTCATGGATGAACCGGCTGCGAACGAGGCGGATGTGATATCGGGGAAACTCACATACCCGGTCGCGCGCAGCGTGCCGCCCGAGACCGCGAACGACAGACTTCCCGCCCCTTTGCGATCAAAAGCACCGCCGAGAGCCATCGTGCCGGCCTGCTGGTAGACGACCAGCGCATATCCGCTACCGGCTGCGCTGTACACGACCGACCCGATCCTCGTCGTGCCGTTGTTGTAGAGGCGCGGCGTCGACTGTATGCCGGAGTTTTGAATCAGTTCGGTCGTGTATTCTCCGCCTGCGGCGATATTGATGTGGCCGTTGGCGAAATACGTGATCTTGTTGCTGATCGAGCAGCCCGAAGCGATGTTGATATCCGCAATGCCGTCAGACCCCATGCCGGAGCCGGGCGTAAAAGAGTTGGTGATGACGAGGTGCGCCCCGTTCGTGAGGCTCATGTAATCGCCGGTCCTGTGACGCGTATGGCATATACTTACCGTCAGCGTCCCATTCTCGAAAAACCATGTGTCACCCACTGCTCCCCAGTAGGTCCCGCCGGTGTACGGACTTACATCGGCAGCCGTCAGGTTTTTGAAGGCGAGCGAAGCGCCGTTGAGGTTGAAGGAGAGTTCCCGAGTCGCGCACAAGTAATCATCAGCCGTGGGCAAGCGCGTCGGATGCGCGGTCTCGACCGGCTTTTTCTCCACCGAGTCGAACTGGATCGCCCAGTTGTTGAAGTTAGTGGCATCGGCCATTGTGCCCTTTTCGGGCAGCCAATAATACGTGTCTGCGAACAGGTTCGCCGCCACCGTCATGCAGGCAAGAGCAAATGCAAGTTTCATATACGCCTCCTGTTGGGGAAATTTCAATCCAGAAACCGACAAAGACAGTGTACTCTGTGCCGCGGTAGATCGTCCAATGGATTCCTACCGGGATGATCCAGCGGCTCGCCGACGAGCACAAGCTTGACATCCGCATGGGTAAGGGTAAGGGCTAAATGCGCCGCTTAGGGGATGCTAGTGTCACGGTTTCATTTCCGACAGCCATGCTCTTGAGACGGAATTGCTCATTGCTGCTTTTCATAAAACTTAAGGTCATACGCCGGGACGGTCAGCCGTCGGCCGTCGAAGGTGACGGCTACATCCGTGCCGGACTGGTTGCCGAGGACGGCCAGCAACTTGCCTTCGCGGCGCCAGATCCCGACATGAACCGCTTCGGGGACATCTCCAAGCGAACCGTCGTATTCGTAATAGGGGGTGAACTCGCAATCGTTTTCCCATGCGCCGAAGCGCCCGGGCACCGCCATCAGGTCGAAAAGCTCCTCCTTGTGCACACCCGACACCGGAGGCCATGGCGGACGAAGCCAGAGCTTGACCCCGGCCGGCAACAGCATCGCCTGCTGCGTGCGCGTCAGGAAACGGAAACGCGCCTCCCAGGCCGGGTCTTTCCAACGCATCGCCTTCGGCTTGATGCCGTCGAGCGCCACCGCCTCGGCGCCAATCTGTCCGCCCAGCGACTCGGCGCGCACGTAGCCGTCGGAAAACCGCTTCTGGAATTCGGTGTCGCCGAAATGATCCTCCCAGGAGAGCTGGCTCGTCGCGAACGCGAAGCACGGCACAAGGAGACAGTTCGTCATGTGAACCTGCAGCAGCCGCGGACGAGCGCCGGCGAGATGCTGGACAACGGCCGTGCGTTTCACGAGGTCGCGCATCTCGAGAATACCGAAATTCCCGTGGCTCCGGCCTTCGGCGTCGGTTTTACAGCATATGTCGGGATTCCGCGCCGTCATCGGGAACATGTCGTCGAAATAGATTCCGGCCAGCCCCTTTTCGATCTCCTTCGCGTAATAGTAGATGATGTAGTCGAGGTACGACTTCGTCAGGAAATTCCGCGACGCCGCTGTGTAGCCGTTCTGCCGCGACACCCACTCGGAGTTGAAATGACGCTGCTCTGCCTCTTCGCTCCAGTTGAGAGTGGGGTCGGAATACTTGAACGGATACACCCTTTCGCCCGGCGTTAAAAGCATCTTCACCGCTTCGCCGCGGGCTGGGAACTGAGCTTCTCGCGGCTCGCGGGCGTCGTGCGCGCGGCGGTGTGGGTCAAGCGCTGCCTGACCGCGATCCTCAAAACCTATGGGACAGCACACCGGCCCAAACAGGGCGAGACCGTCACGAAACCCCCGCCTTTACAGGCGTTTTTCGACTTCTGGCGGTTCGACTATGGGACAGCAGGGCCGTAATTCCCAAGGAAATCGCGAATCGGCCGGCCCCGCCGGGAAAACCGCCAACCCGAAACCTTAAAAAAGACCTCAAAACCCCAAGCAATTTCGCATGGGTAAGGGTGAGTAGTGCTGCCTATGGGATGTTAGTGGCTCTTTTGTTATTTTCGCGAAGCCGGATAACAGCGGATGAATGGCGGTTGGCGTTGTTAGAGGTGGCGTTATGCTTTCGTCAGATGCCAGCCATTGCCGTATTGGCAGGCGTAGGCGCGGAGCGAGACTCCGTTTTCTTTGCGGATGATGGAGGCGCGACGCTTGGCGTCCTGCTCGGTTGCGTAGGCGTCTTTCGGTTGTCCGTCGCTCCCGGTGCAGAAGGCGCATTTCTTGGAAGGAGTCTGGCGGTTGGATGGGGATAAATGCCATTTTTTGCAGGTCTGGCAGAAATAAGGCGTGAGGCGGCGCTTGTATTCGGCGTTGGCGTAAAGCGCAGCCTCTCGGGCTTCGCTCTCGGTGCCGTACTCTGAGAGCGGCTTGCCGGTCTTCTTTCCGGTGCAGGTCTTGCTTTTCTGATGGGGGTGGGCTTCTTTCGGCATGGTCAGTCGTACTCGTCCTTAATTTCAAATACAGGGAATTCGCCACTTGCCGGTTCCGGCGCCTCGGTGACGTGTTCGACATCTGCAAAGAGCGGGCCTTTGCGGCACCAGGCGCTGAAGGCTTTCAGCGCGGCGGCGGAACCCTCTGCGACGATCTCCACGCTGTCGTCCGGAAGGTTGCGCACCCAGCCGGTCAAGCCCAGTGAGCACGCCTGCCGGTAGCAGTTGAAGCGGTAGCCCACTCCCTGCACCCGCCCGAAAACCTGAAGATGAATTCTTGAGCATTTGTTCATCGCGCGCGCCTCTCCTGCCGGTGGGTCATTTCGGCGGCGAGGGTGATGCAGTGGATGAGGGTGTCGGGGGCGTCGTCGGGGGAGGGGACGACATTGGCGGCGTGGGCTGGAATAGTACAGCGATCTGCGCCTGCGAATCCTGACGAGCCCATTTTATGCCTACCTTGCCTCCTAAAGGAAAAAGCCGTTGTCCCTTTGTGACCGTGACACTCAAAAAACGGACAACAATCAACAGGCAGGAGACCGAACATCTACCGGTTCTCGTAGGAATAATCGTCGATGAAAGAGACGGTTTCGCAGTCCGCGTTGGAAAGGAAGCCGATCCAGTTCGGCACGGCGCAGTCCGCATGGTAGTAGAGGAGCCCCTTCTTCTCGTGGCGGACGCCGCCCGCGCCCGTGAACGCGAAGTCCCATGTGGGCGTGCCGGTCTTCGGCGTGTGCAGCGTGACTTCGAGATCGCACCACGTGTCCGGCGCATAGGCGGAAATTTCCGCGTCGAACCCGTGCGCCTTGCCGTCGGGCCGCATTTCCCGCGCGCGGACATAAAATTCGCCGTCCTGCACGAAGAAGTACGGTCCGATCGCGTACTGTCCGTTTTTCGCGGCAGGATTCCATTCGCGCCATTCGCACGTCAGGTTCGCGAGCTTGTCGCACTTGAACGAGAACGTGAGGACGAACGTCTCGGAGGTGATCTTGAAATACTGGAAGAAATGGGGCCAGTAGCGCGTTTCAAGATCCTTGAAGTCGCGGATTTCGAGTGCCTGCTTGCCCGTGCGGTACGCGCGCGTGGACTCCATCACGTAGCCGCGCTCGCGGCCGGAAGCACCGCCGAACGCTCCGCTCGGGAACGAACCCGGACGGCGCGTCTCGAAACCGGTTTTGAATGAACGCTTGCCGGGGTTCAGGGGCGGCTCAGGCGCCACTTCGTAGGCCGCGGGAAGGATCGCCGCCGCCCGCGCGCGCCAGGCGGCATCATGCTTCCGGACGCCCGCGAGCGTGTAGTCCCATTCCTTGAAACCAATCGTGAACGCGGGCGATTCCGGCTTCAGGCGCCAGTCGCCCTTCTGCCAGTCGCGGAAAAGCGGGTCGGCGAGGACGGAGCCGTTGTCCACCTCGGCGCGCCACTTCTCCCACGTGCCGCCGTTGAACGCGTTCGTCGCCACGGGGTCGGGACTCCACCAGAGGTTCGAGCCGAAGACGAGGTCGTGCACCGGCGCGGGGCGCCCTTTGCCGGGGCCGCGCCAGGCCGAGCGCCCTTCCGTGCCCGCCCACGCGAACACGTTGTTCGAACAGATGAGCGAGCAATGGTCCTGCACGCGCCAACGGCCCGCCACGGACGATTCGGGCTTCGTCGAGAACGCGAAGATGTTGTTGTGGAAGAAATTCTCGCGTCCGTAGTGCTGGCTCAGGGCGGACGTCTTCGTGTGGTGGACGAGGTTCGAAGTCCAGAGGATGCCGCGGCTGCCTTCGTCAGGATAGAGGCCCGTGCCGCCCGAACCCGTGTAGCCGTAGGAGAACATGTCGTGGCCGTGGTTGCCGGCGATAACCGTGCCGCGGCTGTCGCCGAGCGTGTAGATGAAGCCCATGTCGCTCAGCACGCCCTTGCCGAGGTGGTGGATGTGGTTCCAGGAAAGTTCGTTGTCCCGGTTCGGAGCGGGCGCGTAGCCCCAGCGCCAGCCGCAGCAGATGCCCGAGTAGTAGAGGTCGCAGATTTCGTTGTGCGTCACGCGGCAATTCTTGGCGTAGGTGACGAACACGCCCGTCCCGGCGGGGAACACGTGGCCGCCCGAGGTGATCACGTTGTCGTCCACCGTCACGCCCGAAACGAGCGTTTCCGGAGCGTCGTTCGTGCTCCACGTGCGCGCGCCGAGGCGCACGCCGCCCGCGCCGAGATCCTCGAACCATGTGTGGCGCACGCAGGAATCGCGCGAGCCTGCGTTGAACCAGATTCCGTAATCCGCGGTGTGCTCTACGCGGCAGTTCAGGAACGCCACTTGCGTGGCGTTGGAAACCTCGAGCGCCGCGTCCGCGCCGAAAGCCGACTGGTGCGCGTAGAAGCCGGGGCTCGGCAGCGTCCAGGAGTTGTGCGCGAACGTGATGCCATCGAAGGTGACGTCTTTCGCGTCATGCACGAACGCGATGCGTTTCAGCGCAGGCGCCGCCGCGAACGTGTTTTCGGGCTTTTCGCCCGCGCGCGGCACGTAGAGAAGCTCGCTTTTTTTCCTGTCCAGGAACCATTCGCCCGGCGCGTCCAGCGCGGTGCGGCAATTCTCGATCGTGAAGCGCGGGCACCACTTCGGCCACATGAAGAAATCGCGGCCCACGTTACCCTGCAGCCAAAGCGCGCCTTCCTTCTCATCCACCCGCGCGGCCTTCTGCCATTCGGTGTCCCAAGCCCACCACACGTGGATCGCCACGTCGCGCAGCTCGCCCGGCGGCAGCGCGGCGAGGCACGCCAGCGCCTTTGGATCCGTGCGGAACGCGCGTCGGCTCAAATCGGCCGCCTTGCCCGTCACCGGATCCGTCCCCTCGCCTTCGGGCGACAGCACGTAGTGGTTGAACGTGTTCGGGCTCTTCGCGATCTGCGCGCGCGCGCCGTTCACCCACACCTGTTCGAAAACGAGCCCCGCCGGCACGGGGCAGCGCCAAACGCCGTCCGCGCCTGCCGTGAACGGCCCCAGCTTGCGCGCGCCTGAGAAAACAGTTTGGCCGCCCGGGTCTCCCTCGAAGCGTATCGGCGCGTCCGCGCCGGAAACGTCGAATTCCTCCGCGAGTTCGTAGACGCCTGCGGCGAAGCGCACCACCGCCGCGCTCCCCGCGGGGATCTTCCCCGCCGCGCGCAGTTCCTTCACCTTGGCGAGTGCCGCCCGGGGCGTGGTCACCGCGCCCGTGGGCGAAACCTCCACGTCCACCGGCGCCGGAGCCTTCGTCGCGCACCCGCAAAGCGCGAGCGCCGCAGCCAATCCCATTGTCGTTGTCTTCAAATCGTTTTTCCCTTTCATGACATTATCCTCCGCAGCCGGTTACCGGAGCAGAACCGCCGTGCCCTTCTGGGCCAGGCGCAGCTTGAGGACGTTGCCGTCCGCCAGCACCGTCGCCATATAACTGCGGGTGTTGTAGCCGTCCACGGTCCAGTTCACGCCCGCGACGGAGAACGCACCCGCCGTAAGGAGCGTATGCGTGCCTTCCGCCAGCCCGGCCACGTCGCCCGTCAGCGTGACGGTGGCGTTCGCCGCGAACGTCACGTTCCCCGAAACCGTCGCCGGCACCGTGGCGCCGCCCGCGCAGGGCACTTCGATTTCGGCGACGCCCGCGAGGTCCGCGCCCGTGATCGCGCCCGAGCCCGTGACCTTCGCCACGTTGATCACCACGCCGCCGCCCGTCACGTTCAGCGCGGCGCCTGCGGCCACGCTGATCGAGCCGATCGTCTCCGGCCACACCGGCTTCGCGGCCCCGAACCACTTGTGCATCAGCGAATCCTGTAGGAACTTCCGCTGTCCAGTGGAGAGGACGTTCGTGAAACCGATATATTCGGAAATGAAGCTGCCGCCGCCTTCGATGTTGCGCTCGAGACCTAACGTGCCGATGCTGGCGTTGTTGGTCGTCAGGACGGAAAAGAGGTGGAATCCCGACCCCGGCCAAGCGCTGAACGGCTCCGCCTGCACGCCGTTCACGGCGATCGTGCCGTTGGTGACGATGGGCGAAGCGTAGGTTTTGCTGAACAGGATGGAGCAGCCGCGCATGAAGTGATAGCGATCGGAATCCGTGAAAACCGTGGCCATATCGTTTTCGGCGTTGTCGGAAAAGACCGCGAACACCTCGCGGACGTTCGTGAACCGGCTGCTCATCTTGAAGCCGGAGGAGGAAGAAAACTTGCTGCCGTAGTACCCACTCTTGCGGCCGAAGTCGAAGGCCGGGCGCATGACGCCGTCGGGCATTTGTTTCACGGTCCACACCGGGTTCGTGTAGCTGATGCCGCAGCTGAAGCCGTCTTTCGGATCCTTGGCGTCCGGGTTCATCCAGGCGCTCGCGGTGAGGCCGTTCGCTCGCACGTCGGCGATTGTCGTCACGTTCGTCCGCGCGCCGTCTTCCGTGACGTAGTAGTCGGTGACGCTGCCCGCGTCAGAGGCGTCGAAATGGTAGGCGGACTGGGCAAAATTGTCTATTGCCGCCGTCACCGAGCCCTCCTGCACGTCGAAAGAAGTGAGGCCTTGGACGGAGAGGAGCGGCATCGAGAGCGCGCCCGCGCCTTTCTTCACGAAGGTGCCGTCGCCGCCCTCGAAATCGTCAACGGAAAGCGCATCCCCGGTTTCGACCACCATGGCCGCGTTCGCCGGGAACGTCATCTTCGAAAGCCGCGTCGCGCCGACATCAGGCGGATTGCGCTCCAGCCATCGGTTCATCAGGTAGGCGATCGTCTGGCGGCGCTCCGCAGGCGTGAGCGTGCGGTCGTAGAGAATCTGCTCGGCCACCTGCACGCCGCCCCAATTCGTGCCCTGCCCCAAACGGTCCTTGGAACCGAGGAAGTCCACGTAGAGCTTCACAGAAGACGAGGCGGAGGAAACGGAGACCACGTGGAACTGGCCCTTCGGGAGATCGCACTGGTTGGCCGCGATCGGGTCCACGGGCGCGCCGTCGACCGTCCAGAACGCGTTCATGCCGCTGTAATATCCGTAGGCGCCGTTAAGGCATTTGACGTCGGAAGCGCGGTAAAGCTGGATGTTCGAGGCCCCGAAGATGTTCAGGCGTCGTGAGGACGTGGTGAAGCGCATCACGATGAACGCCTCGAGGCAGTTCGCGCCAGTGCTTGTGCTGAGGTCCATGAACGCGGCCTTTGATGTGGTCACACCAGGCGGGCCGAAGTCGACCACGGCCTTGTCGCCCACCACGCTGGCCATGCGGGTGGGCAGCATGCCCACACCGTTGTTGTTGTTCATGCTGTTGATGTAGTCCGCCTGGGTCGTCGGGGTTTTCGCGTACACGGCCGTCTGTTCCGGACGGCGGTCGTTCCAGCGTGCCACGTAGTCCTCCGCGCTGCCCGCGCGGTTGGAGATCACGAACGAGTCGACGTCCGCCGCGTCCAGCCAGAAATACGGCGAACCGGCCGGCTCCGCGGCGGCAGGCGCCGCGGGCTTCTCGAACACCACCGTGCCCGCGCGCACGTCCACGGCTGTCGCGCCGGTGGTGAGCGGCCGCGCGAGGCCGCCCAGCGACAGCCTGCCCTCGCCCGTCTTCACGAGCGTGCCGGAAACGGCCGTGGCCGATTCCACGCGGGCCGCGCGGCCGGCGGGAACGGAAACGGACGCGGCTCCCGTGCCCATCACCACGGCGCCCAGCTCGCAGTCCGCGCTGCCGACGCCCTTCCACTTGCGCAGAAGGTGGTCGCTCACGAGCTGCATCTGCGCGTGCGTGAGTTTGTTGGTGAAAAGGATCACTTCCGCGATCCGGCAGCCGCCCACGCGGGCGTTATAATTGCGGTCCGTGCCCAGTGCGCCCACTGTGATGGCGTTGGTGGGCGTGCTGGCCACCACGTGCGGCAGCGTGTATCCGCTGTACGCATTGGCGCAGGGCACGCCGTCGACGATGTTGTCGCCGTAGCGGACGGGGTGGCTGGGTGTGTAATTGCCTGCGAGCAGAGTATTGCCCCCCCGGTGGAACGGATAGTTGCCTTCCACGTAATCACCCAGGATCGTAGTGGTCGTGGTTGCGGGGAGATACTGGCCCACGAAGAACACGGTGCGGAGCTTGGTGGTGCGGCTGGAAAGGTTCAGGCAGCAGCCGATGGGCCCGAGCGCCTCGTCCTCGGAAGATAAGGAGCGCCCAAAATTCATTACGGTGCGTCCTGAAACGAGCGTGTCGTCCGGGAACGGCGCGTGGGTGGTCTCAATCAAGTGATCGACCGATCCGCGCGACCATTTATCGTCGAAATAGGCGTAAGGGCGGTCGCCGCCGCGCACGTCCGCCCAGTTGGTGACGCACGTGCGGCCTTCGATCTCGCAGGTCTTGAAGGTGTTTGTCTGGTTGGCGTCGAGGTGCAGCCACGCGCCGGGCACGGGCAGATCGTCGTCCGCCTCGGGCTTGAAATCGCGTCCCGCGAGTTCCAGGGTTCCGCCTGTCACGTGCACCACGTTGTCGGATCCGCGCGTGCCGCCGAGGGCGAGCGTGCCGGAACCGGTCTTCTCGAGCGTGCCCGCTTCGTAAAGCGTCTGGAGGGTGACGGTGCCGCCCGCGTTCGGCACGTTCACCTCGAGTCGTTTCGCGGGCGACGCGTGGCCGACCGAAAACGGCTTTTCAGCCGTGGCGGGGAAGATGAGCGAGGCCTTGCCGAGGCGGGAGCTGAAATAGCCCTCGAAGGACGTGAGGTCCGTGAACGTGAGGGCGAAGCCGATGTCCTTGAGCGACACGTAATCGTTGTAGAGGTTGATGATGCGGTGTCCGGCGAGGGATTGCTCTGCCAGCGATTTCACGGACGCGGCGTAAGTCTCTCCCCCCTTCAGGCCGGCCGGGGTATTCCACCGGATGGTCTGCATGTCGGAGATGTCATTGCCGCCGATCACCACGTCCCAGGCGCCGTTGGTGGGCGCTTCCGAGAGGGCGTTGCCGTCGCCGTCGGTCCAGTTCAGAACATTCGTCCACAGCGCCGTGGACTGGTAATCGTTCGTCCAGACGGCGGTGGTGGAAGCATCCGCCAAAAGAGGGCAGAATTCGAGAACGGCCATCGCGGCAAGAGCGGCACGGAACTTGGATCCGATCATGAGAGCCTCACTTTCATTTTATTGCACCAACATCCCATAGGCTAATCCGGAAACACACCTGTTGCCAAGGGTAACCTCGCTTCGCTCGGTAGCTTTCAGACAGGAAAGAGCGCGAAGAACAGCCCTTGTTTCTTCCAAGGGTAACCTCGCTTCGCTCGGTAGCTTTCAGACAGGAAAGAGCGCGAAGAACAGCCCTTGTTTCTTCAAGGGTAACCTCGCTTCGCTCGGTAGCTTTCAGACAGGAAAGAGCGCGAAGAAC
>JAQVSS010000530.1 GCA_028700415.1 Kiritimatiellia bacterium | reverse complement strand
GCTCAATGGGCAAGTGCCAATAGTTGTTCTCCGCCCACTCCTGCGTCTGGTCGAGCTTCTGGAAGAAACGGCGCAACGTCTCGCGGTCCTTGTTGCGGGCGTCAAAGAAAACCGCACCGGCAGCCGACGGGGCATCGGCCGCCTCTTCCTCTTTATCCATGGCGTTGCCGCGCACGGCCCGCTGGCGCGGCATTTTCAAAGCCCGCGCTTTCTTCTCATCGCCCGGCTGATCAGCCTTGTCTTTGTCAAATCTGAGAGCCCTTGCTAGCATCGGTTTCGCCGCCATCGGTGCCGCAGCCGGCGCACGTTCCAAGGCCGACGCAGGGGCGAGCAGGTCTTGTGATTTCGCTCCCGTTTGCGCAGCCATCAACTTCACGGCCCTTTGAACACCAACTAACTTCCGGTATTCCTCGTTCCCCCCGGACGCGCCGTCCGCGTCAGCCTCCAGCGCCCCGGACTGCACCGCCGTGTCGAAGCGGCGGTTGAAGGCCTCCATGTCCGGAGGGATGAGGGCGGCGCGTTCGCGCGTATCGCGCGCGAGGGAGGCTTCTTGGCCGCGCAGGCGCTTGCCGAGCAACACGCGCTCGGCCGCATTCAGCCGCCCGAAGCGCCAGGGCTCCAGATACCCGGAGAGGTCATCGCCGAGAAGCCAGCGGTCCATAAAGGTTTTATCCTTTTTGTTCTTCAGATAAGGCGCGATCACCTTCGCGAAAAACGCGGGATCTTTGTGGTACAGGAAAAAGCTCAGCTCGTGGCAGGCGTATTTCGCATAGAGCCGCCGCTGTTCCTTGGCGTCCAGCCCGGGCCAGTCCGCCACAAAGGAAAACTCGCCCAAGGTCGCGTCCGCGCTGAGCGTGGCCAGCAGGCGGTAGGCCTTGGCCACGGTGTCGTACGCTTCGAAGCGGGCGGTGGTCACGTCGCCGACCGTCACTGCGGCGTTCACCGCCACGGTCGTGATCCGCTTCTGCTCCGCATAGCCTTTCTTGGGGTCAAGCCCGTCCGCCAACCGCAGTTCGCGCGTCCCGACCGGCGTGTTCTCCAGCGCCGCGCATTTCAGCACTGCGGCCGTCGGATCAACCGCCAGCACGCGCAGGAACGGCAGCCCCTTCAGCGCCTCACGCGGAATCACCACCTTGCCCTCTTTGTCCGGTACCACGTTCAGCAGACTCACGGAGGGCTGCTCCAGGAAGTCGAGCCCGATGTAGCCCTCGTTGCCGGCGTCCTTTTGCCGTTCGGCGGCTTTCTCAACCCCGGCAGCCTGCGCCACACCCGCACGCCGACCCGCATACGCGTTTCCTTCCGCCAGTCGCTCGGACTCGGCCTCCGCCGGGCGCACGGCCCACGGGTTGAGCAGCAACCCCGGCCGCTCCAGCATGTTGCCCGGATATTTGGCCGCCTGCTGGCGGTCGAGGATGTAACGGTATTCATCGCCGATGTCGCGCCCGGATTCGTAGAACGTGCGCGCCGGCTGCCACTGCTGCGCCAACAGCCCCGGCGCACCGGAATGACCCAGCTGGCCGAACAGGTCGTAGGCGGGCAGATAGCGCGCCGCATACACGTGCACGCGGGTAAAAGGCGACACGTTCGCCAGGCGGATCTCCACGCTCTCCTTGCCGGGCGTGATTGAGACCACATTCAGCGGCGCAAGGCGCGGACGCTCCAGTGCCCGCCGCGGCGACACGACAAACCCGTCGCGCACATCGCCCTGCGTCACCCGCACCGCAAGTTCGCGTCCCTCGGCCTTGAGCGCGAGCGAATAGTCGCCCGCAGACAGTCCCGACACTTCCAGAAAGCCGTCCTTTACCGCCAGCGCCGCATGCCAGTCCTTCACGAACTGGCCGTGGCGCACCTCCAGCAGGGAGACCCCGGACAACGGGTCAGCCGCCTCCCCAACGAGGGGCAGACGCAGCGTCTCACCCGTCTTCCCGTGCAGCGCCTCGGGATACGCGCATGCCCCACATGAAGGGGACCACGACAACTCCCGCCCCTCCGCCGCCTTGATTCTGAACCTCTCGATGCCGGCGAGGGCGCCCAACGCGGCACGGCCCTGCGCATCGGTCTTGAGCAACGCCTGCACCTCGCTGCGGAAACACCGGTGCTTGAAGAAACACTCCAAAGGTTCTCCCGGCAGCGGCTCCCCGTTCTTGCCGCGTGCATCCACGTAGTACCCGGCAACACTCTGCCCCGCGTGCAGCGCCTGCACGTCCGCCGTGCGCTCGATCCCGTTGAGCGCAAACCGCCCGCCGTCTTGCAGGTCCTGCTTCTTGCCCTGGCTCAGATTCTGGATACGCGCCTTCAGGGTCACCGCAAGTTCAACCGCGCCCTCGGGCACCTGGATCTCCTGTACCGTCTCGGCGTCCTCACGCAGCACAAGGCCAGCGAACTCTTTCTCTGTCACGATGCCTTTCAGGTCGGTGGAGCGGATCACCAGCCGCGGCTCTTCCAGCAGCTTGAGGCTGACAAACCGGTTGTTCACGGTCAGCACCGGGCGGACCGCAACCAGCGCCTTCTCGCGCCGGATCAGCGCTTCGCGATCCACATAGACCCCGGCCTTCAGCGCGTAGGTCTCGGCCAGATGCGAGAAGCGCACCAGCGTGGCGAACCCGCCCTGC
>JAQVSS010000529.1 GCA_028700415.1 Kiritimatiellia bacterium | reverse complement strand
TCCGACGTTTCGCCCTGCACCGCCCTGCGGGCGGTCGGGTCGATGGGTGCCGCAGGGTCGCGCTGTGCCTGCATGGTCTGCGCCCCATGGGTCGGCGCGCTCTGCCCGCCGCCCGCCGTGCTCTCCACCGCCACCAGCGTGGAAGCCACCAGCGGCTGCACGTCCCTCAGGGGGCGGTTGCGGAAATGCGACCTCACCTCGATGGTGATCTTGCGGCACAAATCCTCGGGATACCCGTCACGCTTCAAAAGATCCAGCATCTCTTCGGCCAGATGCGGCTTGTTCATCAGGAACGCGATTTCCACACGCGTGCGCCGGGCCATGAACATTGGGTGATACTCGTAGGCGTGCCGGACGACATCCGCGCCTTCATCCGTCCAATCCGGCTCGTACCGCCGCGTCAGCATCGGGTTGTCGCCCGCCGTCGTATACCCGCTCATCCCCTGGACGAAACCGACCTGATAATTGCGGCCCGCCTCTGACAGGATGCTCTGCGTCGGGTTCCGCAAAAGCGAAAGGTTACAGGAATCCTCCTGTCCGATGTCGCCATAAGGATAGGCGACCAGCGCCACGGGGCTATCCTCTTCGCCCATTTTCTCGCGCAGGATCTTCCGGCTCAAACGGAACTCGCTGCGCATGCGCTTGTCCCACTCGTTCATCGACTCCACACGGTTTTTCGCCGGCAGCCAAACCCGGTTCGGCAGTGGCCAGCGCAAATCTTTGCCCTCCTTGTCCACCTGCGTTTCCGTATGCGCGTCATGCAGGTGGCTTCCGATCACCCAAGCACCGCTGGCCGCATATTCGCGCATCTCCTCCCAGCCGGCGACCGACGGCGTATATTGCTCGGGGGGTTTGGTGATCGCGAACATTCCGAACGGAACGCCGAACTCCTCCGCCACCGGGGCACCCAGCGAAAACGCGGAACGCAGGGCATCGTCAAAGGTGACCGCCACGACTTTCATCGGACGTGCCGGCTCCTGGGTCTTCTTCCCCGATTTGAATTTGCGCTCGCCCGTGAGCCCATACCGCACATGATCGATGAAAAGCGCGGTCCACGGCACCCCAGATTCCTGCGGTTCAGGATCTTCCCTCCGCATGCCCGGACGCAACCCGACCACGGACGGGATGTCCGTCGGCGAGATGAGCGTGAACCCCTCCTGCTTGAGCGCGTACAAGTGCTCGTGCAGCCTCCGGACGGAAGTCACCGGCATCCAGTCGCTCTCCGTCAGGTCATGGTACAGCAGGGTCAACACCGTCCCCTGACCGGCAGCCGCCTCCATCCGGTCCAAGGCTTTCAGCGCCTCATTGTATGCGCCCTTGGCCGTAAGGAGCCGCGCCTCGTAATAGTAGCGCATCGGGTCGGTCGGATCATAATTCGAAAACCGGTCGTGCAAAACCTGCTCGGCATCCTCGTAACGCCTTTCAGCCAAAGCAAGCTCGAACAGAAGGTTTTTGGCGCGGACATTATGACGGTTAAACTCCTCGAGCACCTGCACGGCCCAGCGCTTGCACTCCTCAAACCGTTTGGCCTGAAGCAACCGTTCCGCATAGAGCGCCCGCGTGGGCACATCCGCAGGGTTCTCGTCAATCCCCTTACGGATCTGCTCCAGGATATACCCGGTCGAAAAAAGCCCCGGCTTGCGCTCGTTCAGCATGTGGCACCGGTTCGCCAGACGCACGCGCAACTGCCCCCGCAGCCGGGGGTCTTCGGTCGCATCGATCACCTTCTGCAAGCGGTCGACGCTCAGTTCCGTCACGTCACTTATTTCCGCAATGTTGGCCCGCAGCGTCATGGCCCGCATGTTATTCGTGTCGATCGCCATCACGTCGAGACACAACTGATCCGCCGCCTGCAGTTCACCCACCCGCAACTCGAGAACCGCCTGATCCATCATGAACCCCGTTTTGCCGGGAAGCTCCTTGTTCACATGCCGCAGGATTTCCACCGACTCATCGTACTCGAGGCGGTGCGTCAGCAGATTCGAAAGATTGATTTGAATGTCCAGCCGGTCGGGCTCCTCTTTGATGAGTTGCCGGAAGATGACCTCGGCCTCGGCCGGACGGCCGATGCGCAGCAGGTTCTGCGCGTACCAGAAACGCAAATCGAACAGGTCCGGCTTGATCTGCAGCGCTTTTTTGAAATGCCGGTCCGCCGTTTCAAAGTCCTGCCTCATGATCGCAGCCTGGGCCAGAAGGTTGTACGGCATCCACACATCGGGCATCAATTGCCGGAAATATTCCCACAGCCGGAACGCCTTCTCCTTGTCGCCCGTATGGATGTAGGCCCAGCCCAGCCCTTCCCACCCCGCCTGCAGGGACGGGTCCAACCGCAGCGCCTCCTCGAGAAACGGAATGCACTCCGCATGTTTCTCCTCCTGGGACAGCATCAGTCCATGGTAGAGCAAGGCGGCGGGAACGGTGGTGTCCACATCGGAAGCGCGGGCCACGGCGATCGCCTTGTCGATCGCGGCCTGATCCAACTTGGAGGAACGTTCCGACAACGGGAACGCCTCTTGATTTCCGGCATGCGCGTTGGTTTGCGAGCGGGCCGTTCCTCCGGCCAGAGACACCGCGACGTACAGCCACAGCAAAGAAGGCCCGACTTTTCGTGTCAT
>JAQVSS010000528.1 GCA_028700415.1 Kiritimatiellia bacterium | reverse complement strand
CGTTAAAAGTCGGGTCTGGGACAAACGCATGTTCCGAATCCGCCGTTGTTTCGTCTGCCGGTTTTCGGCCGGCCGAGAAAGCCGTGCCGTCCAGTCGCTCATCTGGATCTAGACTTTGGGCCTTGAGCCCGAAACCCCGCTCCGCGAATCCGTAAAGACGGAGCCAGAAAACCGCCGGTGTGCCGTGGCGCGTCCATAAGGGGTGACGTTCATATCTGTGGCTCGTCCGCACACGCCCTGCGGCGTCTCGGCGTCCAACCCCGTCGCGGCTCGCGCCCCGGTCGGAACAGTAAAGCCTGTCTTCAGAACCCTCCTCTTAAAGTGTGGCGGGAGGTGCCGGCTCCCAATCGTATTTGGTGGTTTTCTCCAACCCCTAAACCGGTTCCCCGGCATCTCCCATGTCTTAAATTCCCGTAAGCTTTTTCACATCGAAGTCCGTGCCGTCGCGCATCATGAAGTAGCAGGCCTTGGCGTGCTTGTTGGCCAGCGCCTTGACGGCGATCACGCGCTTGCCGCTGCGGGCCTGCTTGCGCTGGAACCAGGCGTGCATTTCCGGGGAGTACCTGGCGGCGCAGTTCGCGGCCTCCACGAACGCCCAGGCGAGATACCGGTTGCCGCACTTGCCGTTGCCCTCCCCCTTTTTCTTGCCGTTGGTGGTGTGGACCGTGCTGACGGCGCGGCAGTAGGAGGCGTAGTTGCCGGCCTCTTTGAACCGGGACACCGGACCGGTCTCCAGCAGGATGGTGCGCGCCAGCACCGGCCCGATGCCGGGGACGGTCATCAGCCTTTTGTAAGTCTCCTTGTCCGGCAGTTCGCGCAGCACCTCTTTTTCAAGCGCCTTGATCTCGTCGCCCAAGAAACCGATGTGCCGCACGCTGGCCCGCGCCATGACCAGCGCGTGGGACTGGCCTTTCAAAACCTCCTCCAGATCGCAGCTTTCCAAGTCGGCGATGTTCATGTCCTGCCCCGTGTGGCGGGCGACCAGACACATCAGGCTCAGCCATTCGGAGGTGCGTTCGTGCACGAGGCGCATGCGCCGCCGCAGCATGTCCCGCACGCCCCGCGTCTCCTCCGGGTAGATGTAGCCCTCGGGCAGGATGCCGTTGACGAGCTGGCGGGCGATGAAGCGGGCGTCCGTCTTGTCGTTCGCGGCCTTGAGCCCGATGTTCTCCTGCATCCGCGCCGGGTTCGCCAGCCGCACGTCGAACTTCAGCTTCCGCAGGCCGTCCACAAGCCAGTACCAGTTGTAGGTGGACTCTACCGCCAGCGCCTTGATCCACTTCCAGAACGGCTTCAGTCCCTCGGTTATCGTGAACAGGTCGTTCGGGAATCGCCGCTCGAACCTCACGTTGCGGGCCGCGTCCATCAGCGTGCAGAACACGTTGTCGCCGTGCAGATCCAGCCCGCCGTACAAGACCGTCGTCTCTCCCATGGCCAAGCCTCCTTCCGTGTCGGGGGCACCTCGCCCCTTCGCGGCCCAAAATACTCCTTTTTTGCGGCTCTGGGGATGATTATCATAATTAAGCCAGCCGCGCGGCAGAGCCGCGAGAAAACGCTGAGGTAACTTGTGCTGAAGTCTGCTACAGTTCCGGTCCGCGTACGGCAGCCATGGCCCGCTTCAATATGGAGCCGCAGTGCCCCGGATTAAGACTGGCCCCGGACCGACAAGGAAACATTGGTGAGGCGGAAACGCACTCCCCCAGGCAAGACTTCCGCAAAATGTCCGCCGGGCCGTACGCGCACGCAACACAGGAGGACGTGCTCATGCCGTACAAGCCAGCGCCCGCGTTCGACGAGACCCGCCGGAACGTCGCGGGTATCGACATCGCCGGACACGCCGACCACTACGTCTGCGGCCCGCGCCGCGACGACGGCGGACACGACGTCGCGCGTTTCGGGACGACGACCGCCGAGCTGCACAAGCTGCTCGCCTGGCTCAGGGAGCGGGGCGTGGAGTCCGCCGCGATGGAAAGCACCAGCGTGTACTGGATACCCGTCGCGGATCTGCTGGAGGCGAACGGCGTCGAGGTCGTGCTCGTCGACACGCGGGAGGTGCGGATGGTGCCCGGACGCAAGAGCGACGTGAAGGACTGCCAGTGGCTGCAGAGGCTGCACAGCTGCGGGCTTCTTCGCGGCGGGTTCCGACCGCCGGAGAACGTTGCGGCCGTCCGGACGGTGCTGAGGGAGCGCGAAAGCCTGACGGGCATGCGCGTGCAGTGCCTCCAGCAGATGCAGAAGAGCCTCGACCAGATGAACGTGCGCGTCCACCACGCCGTCTCGGACATCGACGGCAAGACGGGCATGGCCATCATCGGGGCCATCGTCAACGGCGAACGCGACCCGGCGCGGCTGGCGGGGCTGCGGGACCGGCGGTGTGAGAAAAGCGAGGCCGAGATCGCCGCGCGTCTGGCCGGCGTCTGGCGGGAGGAGCACCTGTTCAACCTCGGGCAGGCCTACCGGACGCTGCTGTTCATCGACGAACGGCTCGACGAGTACGACGCGAAGGCGGCCGCGATGCTTCGGGCGCTCGCCGAGGCCTCCGGAAAGCCGCCTCCGCCGTCTCCGCCCGCCGGGGAAGAGCGCCCGCGCAAAGACGCGCGCGACGCGGAGGGGAAG
>JAQVSS010000527.1 GCA_028700415.1 Kiritimatiellia bacterium | reverse complement strand
TACTGTCCGCACCAGCGCTGTTATGTCCATCGCCTCAATGACCCGAAAAGCGAATGTAATACGAAATTCTTCAAACAGATGACCGAATGGCGCACGCGGGTGTCGAAGATCGGCATTTTTGATTACTACTCCACGGCGCATTCGCCCTATGCCCCCATGGAATATATTCTTGCGGAGGACATGAAGTTCTACCGGGAGATAGGCTTGGACCACTGGATTGAGGACTGTACCAACAAGGATCTTCCCATGCTGTCTAGCAACTGGCCGTTCTATTACGTGGCCGCCAAAATGCTGTGGGACGCCTCTCTCGATGTGGACGCACTGATGCTCGAAACCTACGGAAAATATTATGGCGCCGCCGCAGAGCCCATGAAGCACTATCAAGCCTACCGGCGCGAGCTCTGGGAGGGCGCGCCGGGGCACGTCGGTTATGGCGGCCCAGACCGGATCAACTATTGCCTGACCGTGCCCGGCGCGGAAAAACGCCTTACCGGCTATCTGGACGAGGCCGACAAACTGGCCGGCGGCGACGCCGTCCTGAAGCGGCGCATTGCCGCAGACCGCACATTCCTCAAGCAGTTCTGGGTCGCGGGGGCGGACACGCTCAAAAAAGTGATGTCGGCACAGAACGACGTGCCGGTCCGCGGGCTTGAGGGCAAGGTGGCCGTCGACGGTATCTTGGACGAGGAAGACTGGCGCAAAGCCCCATGGGTGACCGGTTTTCTGACCGCCGGCGGTTCCGAGCCCGCCGAAGAGACCAGGGTCAGGGTCCTTTATGACCGGGACCACTGGTATATCGGCATCGAGGCGATGACGGAACATGCCTGGTCCGCGCTCAAGAGCGCGGCCAAAGTGCGCGACGGCGATGTCTGGAGAGACGATAGCGTGGAAATTTTCCTGGCTCCGCCCCAAGCCGACTATTACCACTGGGGCATCAACAGCGCCGGAACCTTTTACGACGCCAAGCTGCGCGAGGCCGCCTTCGACTCGGGGGCGGAGATCAAAACCAAAGTCCTGAAAGACCGGTATGTGATCGAAGTCCGCATTCCGGCGGAACCCATGGGCGCGAGGATCACCGACGGGCAAGTCTGGAAGATGCACTTCCACCGGACCTGCACGAATCTTCAGCCGCCCAACACCTCTGAGAACAGTTCGTTGGACGGCACGGCACCGCATAACCAAATCCTTTTCCGCAACGCCGTGGTCGGTAAAAACCTCCTTTACAACGGTAACTTCTCTGAACTGATCGATACCCCAAAAGAGTCCCGTGGCATTTCCAGCGCGAAATTTCCCAAAGGCTGGGGCGGTAACCGGGTGAAGCTGATCGCGGGGCCTCACAACAAGAATCAGGTGCACATGCAGGACGGACTCATCTATGCGTACATGCAGGTGCCGTCCTCCGAAAAAGGCAACCTGATCAGCGGTACGCTGATTGTTTCCGGCAACGGCCGGCTCAAAGCCTGGGTCAGTTCCTGCGTCAGGAAGCCCGACGACAAGCGCGGCTTCGGGCATGAAATCCGGCATGAGCTTGGATCTTGGGAACTCACGGAAAAACCGGAACCGCAGTCGTTCAAGCTTGAACTGGCACCCTATGAGACGGGGTATCTCTATGTGGGTGTCAGCGGACAGGCCCTGATCGACTGTATCAATGCCACAAGGACGACATTATGAAAACTGGGCTGCATGTGTGTCTGGCCATGGTTGGGGTGGGGCTCGCCACTGTTCATGCGGCGGAAACGGGTTCCGCGGCAACCCTGCGGGAAACCCTCAAAAACGGGGGGTTCGAGGAGGCGGTTCCTTTCGGGAAGACGGTTGAGAAATGGGCGTTCCCCGGCAAAGCGCTTCCCGCCGGATGGTCACCCGAATACACCTACGGCAACGCCGAGGCCGAGCTGGTGCCGGCCGCACCCGGTTCGCCCAACCGGGTTTTGCGGCTGAAGCGAGGGGCGCTGTTTCAAGAGCTCAAAGTCGCCCCCTCGGCGGAAGAGCGCGTGTTGGAAATCAGCCTCGATGTCTCGGGGAAAAACGCCTCGTGCCTGATCCGGGTGAACAGGCGCGATTGTTTCAGCGTGAACAAGCTGACCGAACAACCGCGCCGCTACCGGGGTGCCTTCATTGTCAAACCCGGGGAACGGATCACCCGGCTCGCGCTCTGGACCTGGGAAGGCGAAGTCCGCATCGACAATGTGTCGGCCAAGATCGCTGATCCCGTGGCCGCGCCGGTGCCGTTGCTCAAGGCCGCCGCGTTTCCTGAAAACGCGTGTGCGGCCACCGTTTGGGTCTGGCCCGGGGCCCAAGGCCTCTCGGTCACCCTGTTCCGCCGGGACGCGAAACGCACGACGCTCTCGCTTAACCCTTTCAGTCTGCTACTCCCCCTCAATGAGGAAAACGAGGAGGTGACGACCGTGTCGAAAATCCTGCCGGACGCCGGGATTACGTTTGCCGGCCTGAAGGAGGGGGATCTGCGCCGGTATGTGCGCCCAAACCTCAAGCTCTACCAGAAAGAGCTCTCGAAGAAACACGTTGCCGACTGGGAGCGTTTTCCCGGCGCGCGCGCCTACCGCTTCCCCCTGACGTTCCGCCGCGAAGGCACGGGGCTCAGCTGTCTGGTGGACA
>JAQVSS010000136.1 GCA_028700415.1 Kiritimatiellia bacterium | reverse complement strand
GCGCTCGCTCATCCAAGTGCGGCAGTAACGCCGCAAGTTTCGACGTCAATAGAGTTTCGGTTTGCATGGTGAGGAAGCGTGCCACACAAACGCCGTATTGTCCAGTTTATTTATTGACGCCGCCTTACGGCCGGCCAAGCGTTGCCTCGATACGCTGCGCGAGACGGCGGGAAAACTCGTCGAGCTTTTCCCGCGTCCATGTGGTAACCACGTATTGCCGCGTTTCAAGCCAAAGTTTCTTGTCACGCGCTTCACCCTCCTCGCACGTCCAGAAAACCGGCTTGCCGAGACCGGTGGCCAGCCCCGCCGCAAAATAGGTGAGCGGATTCTGGCCCGTGAGATCGGCAACCACGAGCGTGGCGCGGCGGAGATCGACGATCAGTTCGTCGGTGATTTTGTTGGCGTGCTCTTTGTTCTCGGCGCGCACCGACATGTACCCCGCGGCCTGTACCCCGGCAGAAAAGCCCTGTGTCCAAACCGCGTCGGCCTCTTTATCGAGCGAGAAAGAGATCACCGCCAGAGGTTGCGCCGACGGGGCGGGGCCCGTGAGCGCGGCCCACCCTGCGGGCGTCAGGCGGTAACCGAACCCTCCGCCACCGCCTGGGCTTTTATGTTGACCACCGGCATCCTCTTCGACAAGTCCTTTGCCTGCCAGATACCGGAGACAAAAGAGCAATTCGTTTTTGTTGGCGCAGAACCCGACCGCGAGTTCCGCGGGGGAGAAAACGACCGTGTCCGCCAGCGACTTGGAGCGGCGGCGCAGGTACTTGAGCAGATAATCGCCCTTAGTGACAAGATCCGTGTCGCGTGGGACAACGATTTTGGCGGCTTTGTCGAGTTCCGCCCATGACTTGAAAAGGTCAACCGTGATCAGCAGCTTCTCACCCAAGATATCCCACGTGTTCCGGCAGAGCCCTGAAAGCAGGTGCTGGGGCGGAAAAGCGGGCGGGCTGTTCATGAGTTGTGTTTCCGCGAGCGTCTGAATCTGGAACCGTCCGCAACGCGGGCAGTGTATCTCACATGTGTTGGTACTGGTGCCCGCACGGACAATATTTTGAGTGCGGCAGATCGGGCAAGGTGTGCGATTATCCATCCGTTTTCCTCCTCTCGTTCAACAGCGTCCTTTATTACTTTCCACGTCACCATACCACTTTCTTCCCGCAGGTAAAAGATGGTTTTTTTCCGGAAGAACTGATATGCTGGTGCTTCATTCATTGTTCAACAGCGGAGTTATCATGAGCGACGGGGTTCAGCCGGACGAAAGCGCCGACAAAGGCTTGCAGAACATCAATATCGAAGACGAGATGAGTTCGTCTTACATCGACTATTCGATGAGCGTGATCATCGGGCGCGCCTTGCCCGATGCGCGTGACGGACTCAAGCCTGTTCACCGTCGCGTGCTCTTTGCGATGAACGAACTGAGCAACACGTGGAACAAGCCCTACAAGAAATCCGCCCGCGTGGTCGGCGATGTGATCGGCAAATACCATCCGCACGGCGATACGGCGGTCTACGACACGATCGTGCGCCTGGCTCAGGATTTTTCGATGCGCTACCCGCTCGTGGACGGCCAAGGCAACTTCGGCTCCATCGACGGGGACCCGCCCGCCGCCATGCGTTACACCGAAGTGCGCATGGACCGCATAGCCGAAGAGATCCTTGACGATCTGGAGAAGGATACCGTCGATTTCAAGCCCAACTACAACGAAGAGTTCCTCGAGCCTTCCGTCCTGCCCGCGCGCATGCCCAACTTGCTGCTAAACGGCTCGGTCGGCATCGCGGTCGGCATGGCCACCAACATCCCGCCGCACAACCTGGGCGAACTGGTGGACGGGATCACGCACTATGTGGAAAACCCCGAGTGCTCGATCGACGACCTGATGCGCTTCGTGAAAGGGCCCGACTTCCCGACCGGCGCGACCATCTGCGGCACACGCGGCATTGAGGCCATGTACAAACTCGGGCACGGTTCAATCATGATCCGCGGCAAGGCCGAGATCGTCGAATATAAAAACAAAGAGGCGATCATCATCACCGAAATCCCTTACGCGGTGAACAAGGCCAGCATGATCGAAAAGATGGCCGAACTGGTGAACGAAAAGACTGTTGAAGGGATCTCCGACATCCGCGACGAGAGTTCGAGTGACGGCATCCGTGTTGTGATCGAACTCAAGCGTGGCGCGATGGGTCAAGTGGTGTTGAATAACCTCTACAAGCATACGCAGCTCCAAACCACGTTCGGCGCCAATATGTTGGCGATCGATCAGGGCCGGCCCAAAGTGATGAACCTGAAAGAGCTGTTCCGCTGTTACGTGGACCACCGCTTTGAAGTCATCACCCGGCGCACGAAGTTTGAACTGGCCAAAGCCGAAGCCCGCCAGCACATCTTGGAGGGCCTGCTCATCGCCCTTGACCACCTCGACGAAGTGGTCGCCCTCATCCGCGCTTCCAAAAACCGCGACGAGGCGAAAAAACGCCTCGTCGAGCGCTTCGCCTTCTCGGACAAGCAGGTGGACGCGATCCTTGAGATGCGTCTCTATCAGCTCACCGGCCTTGAGCGCGAAAAGGTCGAAGCGGAATTTAAGGAGCTTTGCGAGCGTATCGCCTATTTCAAGAGCCTGCTCGAAGACCCCGTGAAAATCTACGGCCTCATCAAACAAGACCTGGCCGACCTCAAAGTCAAGTACGTGACCTCCTCCAAGCGCGGCGACACGCGCCGTTCCGAAATCGTGCCGATGGAGGGCGAAGTCAATATCGAAGACCTGATCGCCGATGAGCCTTGTGTGATCACCTTGAGCCAGCGCGGTTACGTCAAGCGCGTGCCCCTCACCGTTTACAAGGAGCAGAAGCGCGGCGGCAAGGGCATCACGGGCGCGGCCATCAAGGAAGAGGATTTCATCACAACGGTGTTCGTGGCGGAAACCCACGACACGCTGCTCTTCTTCACGAATCTGGGACGCGTCTTCGCGGAGCGTGCCTTCGAGATTCCCGAAGCGCCCCGCACCTCGTTCGGCAAGCCGATTGTCAATCTGCTTCAGTTCCAAGAGGGCGAGCAGGTCGCCGCACTGCTGCCGATCCGCGCCTTTGCCGAGGATGTGGACGTGATGTTCGCCACCGAGCTCGGGACGGTTAAAAAGACCGCCCTCGCGGATTACCGCAACATCAACCGCAACGGCATCCGCGCGCTGAACATTGAGGCTGACGACCGCCTGATCCAGGTGCGCCTGACCCATACCGGCGACGACGTGCTCATGATCACGGCCGATGGCCAGGCGATGCGTTTCAATGAAAGCCACGTGCGCCGCATGGGGCGCGCCGCCACCGGTGTGCGCGGCATCCGGCTGGCAGACGGCGACAAGGTGCGCAGCTTCGATGTCGTGAACGACAGCGAGACACTGCTGATCGCCACAGAAAACGGTTATGGCAAACGTACCGAATTCCAAGAGTTCACGCCCCATCACCGCGGCGGCAAAGGTATGATCGCCATCAAGGACGACTCGGGGCGCAACGGGAAGGTCGTCGCCGCCCATTCTGTCAAGGAAGAGCAGTCGGCCATCATGATCACCTCGACTGGCATGATGGTGCGTTCGCCCGCAAGCGACGTGCGGACCTGCGGGCGTGCCGCGCAAGGCGTACGCCTTGTGCGCCTCGACGAAGGTGCCACGCTTGTCTCCGTCAGTATCGCCGACCCCGATGACGACGACGTGATCGGATGAGCGGGTGACGGGGTCTGCTGGCCTATGAGAAACTGGAAAGTGCTTTTCGTCAAGCCGCGTACGGAGAAAAAGGTCACGGAATACTGTGCCCTTTACGGGATTCCGTTTTATCTGCCGCTCCGCGAAAAGAAGCGCACTGTCCAACGCCGGAAAGTCGTCTTCCAGCTGCCAGTTTTCCCCGGGTATGTTTTTGCCGAGTTCCCGGACTCGCAACGGCTATGCCTGCTCCAAACTAACCTGCTCGTCCGCATTCTCACACCCCTCGATCCCCGCCGCATGTTGCGTGACCTCATTATGGTGCGCCGCGCGCTTAGGGCCGATCCCGAACTCAAACCCTCCAAACCGCTGGCAAAAGGCCGGCTGGTGCGTATTATCGGCGGCCCCTTCATGGGCGTCGAAGGCCGCATCACCCGGCTGGCTGGCACGCTAAAAGTTGTTCTGAACGTCGACATGATCGGACAGGCCGTTTCAGTCACCGCCGAAACCAGCCAAGTCGAAATCCTGTAAACCGTTGCCGCCCGCGCCCCTTTTGCGTTAAGATAACGTTTCTATCGAACAGGAAGGTTGGACGCTATGGACGCTTTGCTCAAGTTGTTGAAAAAAAACGCGCGGGAATCTGACGCCACACTCGCGAAAGAGCTGAACACGACGACGGAAGACATCCGGGCACGTATCGCAACCTATGAGCAGGAAGGGGTGATCCGCGCCTTTCAGGCCATATTGAACGAAGACCGTCTCGACACCACCGACGTGCGTGCGGTTATTGAACTGCGCATCCGCCCCGAGCGCGAAGGCGGATTTGACCGGGTCGCCAGCCGGATCAGCAAATTTCCGCAAGTGGAATCCATGTTCCTGATGTCCGGAGCCTATGACCTGTTGCTTTTCGTTAAAGGCGGCAGTTTACAGGAACTCGCCAATTTCGTCAGCGGCCGGCTCGCCCCGCTTGACGGCGTGCTTTCGACGGCCACCCATTTCATGCTCAAAACGTACAAGGACCAAGGTGTCCTGATGGAAAGCGAACCCCATGACGACCGTCTCCAAGTCTGCCCGTGACTTCATCGCTCCGCATGTGCGCGGCCTCCCGAAATCCGGTATCCGCGATTTTTTTGACATCGTCGCCGGACGCAAGGATGTGCTTTCCCTCGGCATTGGCGAGCCCGATTTCAAAACCCCATGGCATATCCGGGAAAAAGCCATCGCGTCTCTCGAGCGGGGTGCCACCCGGTATACCTCGAACCTCGGCACCCCCGAGCTGCGCCAAGCGCTTGCCGCCTATATGCGCCAGTCGTTTCATGCGGAATACGATTGGAAGTCGGAAATTCTGGTGACCGTCGGCGTCAGCGAAGCCTTCGACATCGCCATCCGGGCCATCCTCTCGCCTGGCGACGAAGTCCTCTACCACGAGCCCTGTTTTGTAGCCTATGCCCCGCTGATCCGCATGGCGCATGGCGTGCCTGTGGCTGTCGAGACTTTCCGCAAGGATGAGTTCCGCCTGACGGTCGAGGAACTGGAAAAGAAAGTCACGCCCAAAACGCGCGTTTTGATGATCAACTTCCCCAACAATCCGACCGGGGCCACACTCGACAAAAAAGACACTGAATCATTGGCCGATTTCGTGATCCGCCATGATTTGATCCTCATTTCCGACGAGGTCTACTCGGAACTCACCTACGAAGGCGGGCGCCACTCCATGGCCTCCATTCCGCGACTGCGCGACAGGCTGATCTTCCTGAACGGGTTCTCGAAAGCCTGGTCGATGACCGGCTTCCGTCTGGGGTACGTATGCGCGCCCGCCCCGCTCACAGACGCCATGATGAAGATCCACCAATACTGCATGATGTGCGCCTCTTCAACCAGCCAGATCGCAGGGCTTGAGGCTCTCCAGAACGGCGAGGCGGACATCGCGGAGATGCGTGAATCCTATAACCTGCGCCGGAATTTCATCGTGAGCTCGCTCAACGGGATGGGCCTCGACTGTTTCATGCCGCGCGGAGCCTTTTACGTTTTCCCGTCGATCCAATCCACGGGCCTCACTTCTCAGGAGTTCGCCCTGCGCCTGCTCAACGAGTGCAACGTGGCCTGCGTGCCTGGCACCGCGTTCGGAACCTGCGGGGCAGGCTTTTTGCGGTGCGCCTATGCCACGGGCATGGACCAGCTTAAAGAGGCCATGGATCGCCTGTCCGCGTTTATCAAAAGCCTGTGACAGGCTGTGGAACGGTTTTACCGCAACTCCCCCTCCGCCCTCCTCCGTTTCTTTTGACCGGTGACGCGCGTTTTTGCGGGAGACCGCTCTCCGCCCGTCGTCCCCGTCAACAGCCGCTTGAGTTCACGGATCTCGTCCCGCAGCAAAGCCGCCCGCTCGAACTCCAACGCATCCGCCGCCGCCAGCATCTCGGCCTCGCTGTCCGCGATCACACGGTGCACATCATAAACCTCGTGCGACTCCGCCGCCACCATCCGCTCTTCCACCCGCCGCGCCTCCGAATAGAGCACCAGCGATTCATTGATCGCCCGCTTCACGCTTTGCGGCATGATCCCGTGCTCCGTGTTGTACGCCTCCTGCTTGGCGCGGCGGGCCTTTGTCACCTCGATCATCTGCCGCATGGCGTCCGTCACCTTGTCCGCATAGAGGATCACCCGCCCGTTCAGATGCCGTGCCGTGCGTCCCGCCGTCTGGATCAACGAGGTTCCTGAACGCAAGAACCCCTCCTTGTCGGCGTCCAAGACCGCCACGAGCGCCACTTCCGGAAGGTCCAGCCCTTCCCGCAAGAGGTTGATCCCGATCAGGCAGTCGAACGCGCCCTTCCTCAGCCGCCCCAGAATGTCCACGCGTTCGATCGCGTCAATGTCGCTGTGCAAGTATTCGACGCGAACGCCGGCTTCGCGAAGGTAGGCGGCGAGATCTTCCGCCGAACGCTTCGTCAGCGTCGTCACCAGCACACGGTCGCCGGCCTCCGCCGTCCGCCGCACCTCTTCCATCAGGTCGTCGATCTGATTGCTCAGGGGACGCACCTCCACCGGAGGATCGAGCAAACCTGTCGGGCGGATCACTTGCTCGGCCGTCACCTCACTCACCTGGCGTTCATACACGCCGGGCGTGGCCGAGGCAAAAACAATCGGGCCGACCTTGTTCAGGAATTCCTCGAAATAAAGGGGGCGGTTGTCTTTGGCCGAGGGCAACCGGAACCCATGTTCCACAAGCGTCTGTTTACGCGCCTGATCGCCATTGTACATGGCACGGAGCTGCGGCAAGGTCACATGCGATTCGTCAATGATCGTGAGAAACTCTGTGTCAAAATAGTCGAGCAGGCAGGCGGGAGCCTCGCCGGCCGCGCGTCCGGCGAGATGGCGCGAATAGTTCTCGATACCGTTACAGTAGCCCAGTTCGCGCAACATCTCCAAATCAAACTCCGTACGCTGCCGCAACCGCTGCGCCTCCAACAGCTTGCCCTGCCGCTCAAATTCGGCGAGCCGTTCGTCCAGCTCTTGGCTGATGCGCCCCACCGAGGCTTCAATCTTCGCTTTGGGCATCACGAAATGCTTGGCCGGGGAGATCACGGTACGCAACAACCGCACCCCGGTCTTGCCCGTCACCGGATCAAGCATGCGGATGTCCTCCACCTCATCGCCGAAGAACGTCACGCGCACACCCGTTGTCTCATATGAGGGGAAAATGTCCACCGTATCGCCGCGCACGCGGAAGGTGCCGGGCTGGGGCTCGTAATCGTTGCGCGTGTACTGGATATCGACAAGCCGTTCCAGCATACCGTCCCGCGCCACCGCCGAACCCGGCGCGATATCCACCAGCATCTCCTTGTAGTCTTCGGGTGAGCCCAAACCGTAGATACAGGAAACGGATGCCACGATGACCACATCCCTCCGCCCCAACAGCGCATTGGTGGCGCCCAACCGGTAGCGTTCGATCTCCTCATTGACCGAGGAATCTTTCTCAATGTAGGTGTCTGTTTGCGGAATGTAGGCCTCGGGCTGGTAGTAGTCGTAATAACTCACGAAATACTCCACGGCGTTCTCGGGAAAGAAGCCCTTGAGTTCGGCGAAGAGCTGCGCGGCCAGGGTTTTGTTGTGCGAAATGATGAGCGTCGGCCGTCCCCATGCGCGGATGAGGTTGGCCATGGTGAACGTCTTGCCAGACCCCGTGACGCCTTCGAGCGTCAGCCGCCGCATGCCCCTGCGGAGCCCCTCCGCCAGCGTGGCGATCGCCCGCGCCTGATCGCCCGCAGGCTGATACTCCGATACTATTTTGAACTCAGCCAACTGGTTGGTCATGTTTTCCATTGTTCACCATTCCCCCCGGGGTGCAAAGTGATTTTTTTTTTGAAGAACCCTTTTTTTCAAATGTGCGGTAAATGGGTATTCTTCCCATTCGCTTTTTTTGATATCCTTTCAGGTATGCATGCAATGAGTCTCTCCAAGCCTGTCCCTGATATGCCCCCGCTCATGATCCTGTGCGGCGGCAAAGGTACGCGTCTGCGCGACGTGACCGAACTGCTTCCAAAACCGATGGTCCCGGTGGGTGAGCAGCCGATCGTGTGGCACATCATGCGCAGCTACGCGGCCTTCGGCGTCAGGCGCTTCATCCTCTGCCTCGGCTATAAGAAGGATTGTTTCGTCGATTATTTCCTGAACTTTCACGCCTACGCTGCCGACATCACCGTGCAGCTCGGGAAACACGGCGCCATCACCTATCACGACCATACCGTCGAGTCCGACTGGGAGGTGACCTTGGCCAACACCGGCATCGACACGATGACCGGCGGCCGCGTCGCGCGCGCGGCAAAATACCTGAGGGAGGATGACGCGACCTTTTTCCTGACCTATGGCGACGGCGTGTCGGACATCGACATCGGCGCGCTCCTGGCCTTCCACCATAAGAGTGCCAAACTGATCACCGTCTCTGCTGTCCACCCCGAGGGACGTTTCGGCGAGATGCGACTTGAAAAAGGCATGGTCGCCGGCTTCGAAGAGAAACCCGCCCGCCTCAACGCCTACATCAGCGGCGGATTCATGGTCCTGCAAAAAGAGTTCATCACGCGTTACCTTTCGCCGGACAAGGATCTTTTTTTCGAGCAAGCACCGATGCACCGGGCCATGGAGGATGGCGAAATGGCCGCCTACGCGCACGAAGGCTTCTGGCAGTGCATGGACACGCCCCGCGAATACCAGCTACTCAACGACTTGTGGAAGAGCGGTCATGCGCCGTGGGCATCGCGCTGGAATTGATTTCACCACGGAGACACTGAGACACAGAGAAGAGAACATGGTTTTAAATGAACTAACTGGTTGTGTGATTGGTTTTGCCATCGAGATTCATCGTGTGTTGGGGCCTGGTTTATTGGAATCCGCCTACGAAGAATGTCTGGCGTATGAACTGTCTCGCGCAGGTTTGGCGTTTAAACGACAGCATCCTTTACCTGTGGTTTATAAGGAAGTCCGGTTAGACTGTGGCTATCGTCTCGATCTGGTGATAGAAGAGGCACTTATTCTTGAGCTGAAAAGCGTAACATCGCTACTTCCCGTCCATGAAGCCCAACTGCTCACGTATCTGAAACTCTCCGGTATTTCCACTGGTCTCCTCGTCAATTTCAACGTCCCTGTTCTGAAATCCGGAATCAAAAGGCTTGTCCTATAAAAGAACTCTGTGTCTCCGTGTCTCTGTGGTAAAAATGAAATTCACTGTATTAAAAAACAAACGGGTTTTCCTGACCGGGCACACCGGCTTCAAGGGTTCCTGGCTGGCCCTCTGGCTCCGCCGCCTCGGCGCGGAGGTGTATGGCTATTCGCTTCCGCCGCCCACGTCTCCTTCAAACTACGCGCTCGCACGCGTCGGTGACGCGCTGACCGGGGAGACCATCGCCGATATCCGCGACCGCGACCGTATGGCCGCCGCAGTCGCCGCGTTCAAGCCCGACGCGCTTTTTCACCTTGCCGCCCAACCGCTCGTGCGCGACAGCTACGCCATGCCCTATGAGACCTTTGAGGTGAACGTCATGGGAACAGCCTCAGTGCTCGACGCCGTCCGAGCCGCAGGCCACCCCTGCGCCGTGGTCTGCATCACCACCGACAAGTGCTACGAGAACCGTGAGCAGGTCTGGGGCTACCGCGAGTGTGATCCCATGGGCGGCCACGACCCCTACAGCGCCAGCAAAGGCGCCGCCGAAATCCTCATCGCCTCGTACCGCCGTTCCTTTTTTCATCCTGCCGACCTCGCGCGGCACGGCGTGCAGCTCGCCTCCGCCCGCGCGGGTAACGTCGTCGGCGGCGGCGACTGGGCCAAGGACCGCATCGTGACCGACATGGTCGCCGCCCTCGCCGCCGGACGCCCCGTTCCGGTCCGCAACCCGCTCGCCATCCGCCCTTGGCAGCATGTGCTGGAGCCGCTTTCCGGCTATCTCACCCTCGCCGCGGCCATGCTGGAGCAACCGGACCCGAAGTGGAGCGAAAGCTGGAATTTCGGCCCCGTCTCGGGCACCGAGCTGCCGGTCGGACGGCTCGTAGACGCCTTTGTCGCCGCCTGGGGCAGCGGCCACTGGGAAGACCGCAGTGACCCCTCCCAGCCGCACGAGGCCTCAATCCTGCGTCTCAGCATCGAGAAAGCCGGCTGGGCGCTGAACTGGCGCCCACGCTGGTCCTGTGACGAAATGGTGAGGCGAACCGCACAGTGGTATCGGCGAGTGCTGTGCGAAGGCAGCGATGCCCGCGCCGCATGTGAGAACGATATCGCCGCTTATGGAACCTTTTAAACCCCACTTGAAAATGACGTCAAAAGAACACTTGCGAAAAGAAATCTTGGA
>JAQVSS010000526.1 GCA_028700415.1 Kiritimatiellia bacterium | reverse complement strand
TCACCTTCCGCCCGCCCGCAACCATCATCGACGCGGTCGATTTCTTCAAGCAGGCCAGCCGCGACTACGACAAGCCGGATATTCCGGTCGAGCAGCGCGGCGTGAACCTGGTCCTGAAGCTGGCGGCGGGCTCTTCTTCCGCCGCCCCCTCGGCCGAACCCGCCGCCGCGGATCCGTTCGCCGCCGCGGCGCCTACGACCGCGCCGGGCGGGGTGCCGCAGATCCAGGCGTTGAGCGCGCGTTTCATCAATCTCTACGACGCGCTTAAACTGGTGTGTGACGTGACGGGCATGAAGTTCCGCATCCGCGGAAATATCGTCATGATCGTTCCCGCGAATGACCCGGACGACGAGCTGGTGACCCGCTCGTACAATGTGCTGGCGACCCTGCAGGAGCGCGTCGGCGCGGCCCAGAGCGAGCTGAGCCAGAATCAGGGCGCGGGCGGCGACAACACGTTCATGCAAACCGCCAACATGGAAAACAAGCAGGACTGGAAAGCCTTCTTCCAGCAGATGGGCGTCAAATGGCCCGAGGGTTCCTCCATCTCCTACATGGCCACGATCGGCAAATTGCGCGTGACCAACACGGCCGAGCAGCTCGCGGTGTTCGAGCAGGTGCTGGAGGATCTGAACGTGACCCCCCGCCTGATCGAGATCGAGGCGCGGTTCGTCGAGGTTTCGCAGAAAGACCTGAACTCGCTCGGGTTCGAATGGCTGCTCAACAGCGACTTCAGCTTCGACGCGGGCGGGTTCCTGGACAAGGCGTTGAACCTGAAAGAGCACAGCAATAACAAGATTACCGCATTGGACACCGCTGGGAATCCTATTGCGGGCACAGATGTCTATCAGCCGTATCAGCAGAACGGGCCACTCGGTATTCCGAAGCCAATAGCCTGGGATGATAATGGGGTGGCCACCAGCTATTTGCTGAACAATGGTCAAGTTGTGTCCGCAAATTCTTTGCCCTTAGCGGGCCAGTACGGCCTCGTCAACGCGCCGAACCACAACGCCAGCGTGAACGCGATGGGCAAAGGCACTGACTATACTACGGGCCAGCGCTATCTGAGCACGGTGGGCAATCCCATCTCCGGCGAGGGCGGCAGCGTGAACGACCAGTTCATGCGGGTCAACGCCTTCCTGGGCAACGCGGATCTTTCGATGATCCTGCACATGCTGAGCCAGCGTTCCGACACCGATTTGCTCTACGCCCCGAAGGTCGTGACCAAGTCCGGGCAGGAGGCCATCATGAAGGTGGTGACGGAGTACATCTACCCCACCGAGTATGAGGTGCAGATCTCCCAGCAGAGTTCGTCTTCCAGCATCACCTCCGGCGGTTCTTCGGACCCGCTCGCCATCGTGGAGCCGCAGAACTTCGAGATGCGCGAGGTGGGCATGATCCTGCAGGTGGTTCCGGAAGTCTCCTCCGAAGGCCAGATGATCAACCTGATGCTCAACCCCCAGGTGGTTTCCGAGCCCATTTGGAAAAACTACGGCACCCGCGTGCCGAAGACCACCTACCGCGCGCCGACGGTAGCCGAGCGGTTGGACATGCTCGCCAACAACCTTTTCGCGTCACAGATTGCGGAAACCTCTTACATCGAGTTGCCGATGGAGCAGCCGTTCTTCCATGTGCGGTCGGTGCAGACACAACTCTCGGTCTACAACGGCGCGACGGTGGTGATGGGCGGCCTGATCACGGAAGCCCGTAAGACCATGGAAGACAAGATCCCCTATCTGGGCGACCTGCCTTACATCGGGCGGTTTTTCAGGAGCCGTTCGGAAGAGTCCGACAAGCGCAACCTTCTGGTGTTCGTGACGGCGCGTCTGGTGGATCCTGCGGGACGTTCGGTGCGCACGAGCGGGGGCGAGTCGGCCTTGATGTCTGGCGGCGGGGCTCCCCTGCAGCAGCAGGCGCCTGCGGCGCCGGAAGCGGCGGCGCCTGCCGAGCCTGCGGCGGCGGCCCAGTAGTAAACCCGGGTTGCGGCCCGTTTCCGTTATCGCAACAGAACGGGTCCCAGGGGTTAGAGAGGTTTGAGGTATTCTGTGGCCGAGGTTCGATTGTCGGTGGGGACGGTTCCCCGAACCGTCCGTCTACCCTGAGCAGGCCGAAGGGCGGACGCCTCGGGGAGGCGTCCCTGCCCGGAACGGCTACACATTTTCCGAAACCGCTCTAGCACACTGCACTGCTAATGCGGCACAGCAACCGAGAAGAACCGCGAAACACACTTAACACAAAACTGACGATTCCCTTGCGTGTTACTCTGTGTCTCTGTGGTGAGTCAACTGCTGTTTTCAAGGTCAAAAAAACCTTGGTTCAGGTATGACCGAAGCGTTCTCCGGCATGATCAAACGCGCAGCCATAACGGGCGGGATTGCCTGCGGCAAGAGTCTCTTTTCCCGCCATCTCGGCCGGTTGGGAGTGGAAATCCTTGATGCGGACGATGTCGTTCACAGCCTGGAGGCTCCGGGCGGTGAGGCGGTTCCGGCGCTGGTTTCCCTTTTCGGCAGCCGGGTCATCGGCGCGGATGGCGGCGTCGACCGGAACGTGTTGGGAGAGTTGGTTTTTGAAGACGCTGCGGCGCGGGCGCGGGTGAACGGGGTGTTGCACCCGCTGGTTCGG
>JAQVSS010000525.1 GCA_028700415.1 Kiritimatiellia bacterium | reverse complement strand
GAGCAGCAGTTCGTCCACGTATTCGCCGGCCGCCATCATCTCGGCTTTCATCTGGTTTTCGATCAGGATTTCGCGTAAAACCAGCTGCAGCGGGATCTTGGCCCGGTCTGTCAGGTAAATCATGGCACTGAACCACGAGTTCCAGTGGCCGACGCCGTAATAAAGGGCCATGACGCCCATGATGGCTTTGGACAGCGGCAGGACAACAACCAGAAAGGTCTTGATCGGCGAGCAGCCGTCGATGAACGCGGCCTCTTCGACATCCCGGGGCACGCCGTTGGCGAAGAACGTGCGCGAGATGATCAGGTTCGTGGTGCTGATCGCCCCGTTGATCAGAAGGACGAAGTAGCTGTTCATCAGGCCCAGGCTGCGAACCAGCAGGTAGGTCGGTACCATGCCGCCGGAAAAATACATGGTGAAGGTCACGAACAGCATCAGGAAACGCCGGCCGAGCAAATGCCGCTTCGAGAGGGAATACGCGGCCGGCAGCGTGAAAAGCAGATTGATCAAAGTGCCGCCGACAGTATAAAAGATGGTGTTGCCGTAGCCTTTGATAATCTCGGAATCCTGGAAAACCCGGTAATAGCCTTCGAGGGTGATATCGACCGGGAACAGCCACATCTTGCCCGTGTTGACCATGTCGGGATTGCTGAGCGAAGCCGAAACAATGTAAACCAGCGGATACAGGATCACCAGCATCAGGATGGTCATCAAGACCAGGTTGATGATGTTGAACAGCTTGTCGGAGGACCTTTCCTTGATTACAGCCATTTGATGCGCTCCTCCTTTATTAGAACAGGCTGGTATCGCTGAATTTGCGCGCGATGCCGTTGACGAAAATCAGCAGGATGAAGTTGATCACGTTGTTGAACAGGCCGACAGCGGACGCAAAAGAATATTCAGCCTTCAGAAGACCGCGTTCGTACACATAGGTCGATATGATGTTAGAAGTCGTTTTGTTGAGGTCGTTTTGCATCAGCAGGACCTTTTCGTAGCCGACGCTCATCAGCTGGCCGGCGCTTAAGATGAGCAGGATGATGAAGGTCGGCGTGATGACCGGAATGTTGATGTAGCGGATGCGCTGCAATCGGGTGGCGCCGTCGATGACGGCCGATTCGTGCAGCTCCGGATTGACAGCCGACAAGGCCGCCAGGTAGATGATCGAGCTCCAGCCGGTATTCTGCCAGATGCCGGACCAGATGTAGATATGCCGGAAAGACTGCGGCTCGACCATGAAGTACCGGCTTTCCGCACCAAGTGATTTCAATACGAAGTTAACGATTCCGGTGGATGGCGAAAGGATGATGGTGATCATGCCGACCAGGACAACGGTCGAGATGAAGTGCGGCGCGTACGTCACGGTCTGGATGATTTTCTTGTAGCGGATTTGCTTGACTTCGTTGAGCATCAGGGCGACGATGACCGGAATCGGCATGCCGGCGAATAACGCGTATAAGGATATCGCCAGGGTGTTCTTGATCAGGACGGGAAAGTAATAGGAGCCGATAAACAGCTTGAAATGCCTCAGGCCGACCCAGGGGCTGTCCAAAATCGAACGGGCGCCCGTAAAGTTTTTGAAAGCGATCTGCAGACCGTATAATGGTCCATAGGCAAAAATCAGATACCAGGCGACCGCAGGCAGCAGAAGCAGATAATATTGGTAGTCCAGCTTAAGCTGGCGCAGGATTCTCTGTTGTCGGCTGTTCAGTGCCCTGGCAGGACTTGTATTATTTCTGTTCATGCAAGGTCCCTCAATATTATGCCAAAAATTTTGTGCGAAACATTCTCACTTGACGCATTTTATCTGTTCTAAATGCATTTGACAAGCGGGAATATTCCAGCCCTGTTTGGTTCAAATCAACAAGATAATCAGACCCTTTTTCCCTTATAGCACAAGTGGTTCGAAGCGTCAAGCAAGACCGTATGACGAAAATAAAACTAATAATCAAATTATTAAGCATGTAAATAACTAGTTACATACCTAGAGCAGGATGCAAATGAAAGACGGGCTGCAGCGAAGGTAATCCCAAAACAATCATAAAAACGAGTGATTATGACAAAAATGATGGCAATAAAGGGCGAAAATGCGACTGTATAACCAATAATATAACGTTAGTTAAGGTAAATGGGTGATATTGCTTGTGGGATAAAATAACGTGCGCAGAAGATAATCTGAAAAAATATTACATGACAATATAACAATATTAAATATTTATTTGAAATAATAGAAATAATGTGCAAAAATTTGTGTATTTATGGTAAATAAAAGGGGCTTACGCATGAAGATATTACTGGAATTGCTGATATAATAGCGAATAGAAACTGCACCTGTCTTGTTTGCCAGATGGCACCAACAGCACGAGAAGAGGATATGACCATGAAAATCGCATTGCTCATGAATCAGAAAACGCGTCAAGACACCTTTACCGAAGCGACCCTGGCCAAGCTGCGTTCGCTTGGCGAGGTCAGCCTCAACGAAACGATGGGGGCTGAGCCGGATATCGTCAAGGCGGTGATCCGGGACGCCGACATCGCCGTGACTTCCTGGGGGAACGGATCCCTGACGGCGGATATCCTTGACTGTGCGCCAGGCCTGAAGCTGGTCGCCCATGCCGCGGGCAGCGTCAA
>JAQVSS010000524.1 GCA_028700415.1 Kiritimatiellia bacterium | reverse complement strand
TTCACGGCGAGTGGAACTACACGATTCGGCCATCCACGAAAGCGGGTAAGCCCGCCGCCCGCTGAACGGGAACAAACGAATGAGGTAACTTCCTTAATTGAGAGTTGAACGTTGAGCGTTGAGCGTTCAAACAAACGCTCAACTCTCAACTCTCAACTCTCAAGTTATCGAAAAGTGTCCATATTATTTATTGACGCCGCCTAAACTGGCATCGGGGTCATCTGGTCGAACGAAAATTCGCAGCGCGTGGCGGACGGTGAGAGACGGATGCGCTTTTATTGTTGATAATCTAACATGCTATGTTAAATTATCGACATGAACTATAGGCGAAGGTTGGTTGAGGAGAAATTGCGAGCCTATGTCGGGGCTTTCGCGTGTACCCTTGTGACTGGGGCGCGCCAAGTCGGCAAGAGCACGCTGATCCGGCAGCTCTTCGGAGATGTTTTCCGCACGTTTGTTTTCGATCCGGTCCAGGATTTATACGGGGCGCGAAAGGATCCGGACCTCTTTTTGCGCAACAATCCCCCCCCGCTGATCTTGGACGAGATTCAATACGTCCCGGAACTTGTGCCTGCCCTGAAACGCTTCGTGGACGAAAACCGAAGGCCCGGGATGTACATCATCACCGGTTCCCAGCAGTGGCAGATCATGAGAAACCTCGCGGAATCGCTGGCCGGACGGGTGGCCATTCTGGAATTGCCGGCTTTCTGCTTGCAGGAAACCGAGGAGCGCTGTCACCGGCCCTGCTGGCTCAACCAATGGTTGGACACCGTCCCCGCAGGCATAGAACGCGGCCTCGCCGCGTTGTCGGAATACCGTTCGCTCGGCCAGTCACTCACGCAGCGTATCTGGCGGGGAGGGTTTCCCGAAATCCAGTCGCTCGACGAAGCGGTTGTCTCCGGGTGGATGCAGGGCTATGTGAGCACGTATCTTCAAAGGGACGTGCGCACATTGTTGGACGTGCGCGACGAGATGCAGTTCGCATCGTTTCTTGCCCTGTGCGCCAGCCTGACGGCGCAGGAGTGCAATTTCGAGCAGCTCGGACGGGATATCGGGGTGTCTTCGCCTTCCGCCAAGCGCTGGATCGGGCTTCTGCGGGGCACGTACCAGTGGCTGCAAGTGCCCGCGTTCACGGCGAATCACATCAAGCGCCTGAGCGCCAGACCGAAGGGTTATGCCGCCGATACCGGACTGGCGTGTTATCTGATGCGTCTGTCCTCTCACGAAGCGGTACAGGGACATCCCGCGTTCGGCGCGCTTTTCGAGACCTTGGCCGTGACGGAATGCCACAAACAACTGCAATGCAGAAGCCTTTTTCCCGCGCTTTACCATTACCGCCAGCATAGCGGCGCAGAAATCGATCTTGTCATTGAGAAAGACGGGAAGCTTTTTCCCATTGAAATCAAGGCGGCATCGAACGTGCGCCCTTCGGACTGCCGGTCGATCGACGTGTTCCGAGAGAAAATGGGCGATGTCGTGCAGCCGGGTCTCATCATCGCGGGCTGCAAAGACGTTTTCCGCGTCGGCGAACGGTGCGTGGCTGTCCCTTTCGATCTCGCGTAAAGGGCCTGCGTTTCCGGCTTGCATAGCGTGCTCAATTCTGATTAACTATGCGCATTTACGAGCAAAAGTGATCACGAATGAGCGACGGGATTTCCAGAGAGCTGGCAGAGGCCAGGTGGCGCAAACTGCGGGGGCTGCTCCGCGAGCGGGGTATCCTGCGCGTGGAGGAGCTGGCCTCTGAACTCGGCGTGTCGGCTGCGACGGTGCGGCGCGATCTGGCCGCGCTGGATGAGGCGGGCGAACTGCGCCGCATCCACGGCGGGGCGGTGGCGGCGGAAGGGCGCGACGAGGAGCCGCTTTTCGATGACAAGGCCTCAATGGCCGCGCCCGAGAAGGGGCGCATCGCCGAGGCGGCCCTCAAGCTGATCCGCCCGCGCGACATCGTCTATCTCGACGGGGGCAGCACCGTGCTGGCGCTGGCGCGGCTGCTGACAACGCATGCCCAGCTCACCGTCGTGACCAACTCGCTGCGCGTGGCGCAGGTGTTCAGCAGCGGCGGCCCGCGCATGATCCTCACCGGCGGCGAGTGCCGGCTGCTCAGCCAGACGTTCGTGGGCCCCCTCACGCGCCCCGTGCTGGACCAGATGCATCTCGACATCGCCTTCATGGGGACGATCGGCGTCTCCGCGGAGGCGGGCATGACCACGACCGACCCGGCCGAGGCTTTCACCAAGGAGCAGGCCATGGCAAGGGCGTCACGCGTCGTTCTTTTGGCGGACAGCTCGAAATTCGGGAAGACGAGTTTCGTCCGTTTCGGTTCACTCTCAGATCTTTCCGCAACAATCTCAGACAAACAGATGCCTCCCGCGCAGCGGAAGGCCTTCCAACGCGCCGGAGTCGAAACGATTCTCGTGTGACAAGCAAACAGGACAAAACACCATGGCAACCAACAACTACATCAGTACACTGAAGCCCAGTTTCAAAACCCAGAAATACGACCTCGGCAAAATTCCGGCCTACCAGTACAAAGGCACGCTCAAAGACGAAATTGCTGCCGGGAACATCACGGCGGCGCAGGCGGTCGATGTGCTGGAGGACATGCTGACGATCCGCGAGCTTGAGGAG
>JAQVSS010000523.1 GCA_028700415.1 Kiritimatiellia bacterium | reverse complement strand
TGAGTGGCTTGAACGTGATGCGTGTCGCCACGACGCCGTTGACACCGTATGCTTCGTCAATCCGGCTGTCTGCCTGGATGGTGACGGGCACCGTTAAATCCTGGATGTTGATCGTTGCCGTGATGCCGTCGAGGGACGCAAGGTCCAGCTTTTCCGAGAACCAGGCCGAGAAGGTCAGCTTGCTGCCGGGTCCGACCCGTCCGTTGACAGATCCGTCCGCCTGGAGATGGATATCGCGCACCTGGGGGGGTGTGGTGTCCAAAATGGCCGGATTTTGGATGCCGGGGAAGGCAGATTCGGCCACATCGCAGGCATTGCCCGCCAGGTCGGTGACCAGGGACTTGCTGGTGAGAAGTTTCTGCCGTTCCTCGGCTGTGAATGTGCTAAACGCACTTTCCCCCAGCTCCTGCCCGTTGGCACCAAGGATCCTGAGCGGCCAGCTGCCGCCTGTCAGGATGCTGGTCAGCGTTCCGCCGGCCAGGGTGGTATAGATTCCGGAGATACCCGTTATCTTGTGGTTGGTCGTTTTTGTTTCGCTTCCGCCGCTGGTTTTGAAGGAAGCAGGGACCGTCAGGAGAAAATCCAGCTGCTTGTCCTTGAGGGCCACCAGGTCCGCCCAACCCTCAAGACCCTCGACTTCCTGGTTGTTGGCCAGGTCGGACAATTTGAGCTTGAGACGGACATCGGCGTGTGTGTTGCGGTTGTCCGCAAAGCGGATATACTCGTTGAAGTTGACATGGATATAGACCAGGTCGCCGGCTTTGAAGGTCGTATCGGCAACGCCGGTGTCGACAGGCAGGCCGGCGGCGTTCATGGTTCCGGCTGTGACGGTGACCGAAAGAACCTTCGGGCCCTTCTTATCCGCCAGCGCGACACTGACATGGCTGGTGGCGGCATCGCCGCAAATGGTGCAGCCGGAGGTGAAAAGGCCCAGTTTGAAGTATGTGGCATCGTATGCCGGGCTGACCGCATGGGAGAAATCACCGGAGCCCATCCCGTCGCCATAGTCATAGAAGCCGGTCACCGGCTGATCCCAGCTGTTGAATCCGACCAGTTCCTCGTAGGCCTGGACCAGGCGTGTGTGCTGGTAACCGAGTTTCTTGGCCGGTCCCTCATGCTTGAAGCTGGCGTGCAAGTGGTTGTAGAGCGTCGCGCGGTAATTGACAAATAGGCCGCCGGTTTTGCGTACATCGTTCAGGACAGGTACGGCCGCAAGGCCGGTATTGTAGTCGTAGCCTACGTACCATGTTTTGTTCATGCTGGGGCGAAGATAGCTGGTGTTGTAGTCGATCCCGAAAACGGGAGCGATGTTGAAGTCGGAAGCCGCCTTGACGAACGAGCTGTAAAACGGCTTGCTTTCGCTTAAGGCCTTGTTCAGGACACCATGCTCCAGTTTACGCGGCGCATAGGCGACGCTGGTCGCCGCGGCTTGAACCGGTCCGGTTCCCATCGGCGGCAGCATGGTGACAAGCAAGCAGATGACCATAAACAGGAACAGGCACCGGAGTAGCAGCTTTGTGCCGGTGAAAAGCTTCATGTACGCATCCTCCTGAACAGCTGTTCGGCATGGTATGCCTGGTTTATCCGGTTTGAGGACCGCCCTTCGATTGACAGCTCGCATGAAAATGCCGGCGGTTCAATATTGTTCAGATCGCCGGATCAAGCCTGCACGAAACGCAGCAAGGGTCATGATGCCAGACGGCGCCGGAAATGTCTGGAATCAACATGGCTATGCCTATTATAACCCAATTTTAAGCAACTGACAGATTTCGAGACACGAAAAAATTCAGATGTCACAGTGTCATAACGCCTGTGACATCCGAATGGTTTGGCTGGTGCAAGACCAGATCCTCGGGTGTGATGATCCGCCCTGTCGGTCAGCCGTAGATGCTCTCGATCATGGCAAGGTAATGGTCCAGCGGCACGTAGTCGGGGACGCTGTTGCCCGTCCCGATGGCAAAACCGCCCCGGCCGCGGGTTCTTTCCAGCATGGCGCGAACACGCGCCTGTATGTCCTTTGGCGAGGCGCGGCAGATAAAGTCGAGATCGAAGCCGCCCATGATCGCGATCCGGCGGCCGTACTGCTCGTAGGCTGCTTCGACCGGCTGGATCTTGTCTTCAAAGGAATGCTTGCCGTCGAAACGCATGTCCTCGATGATGTCCTCCCAAACCTCGGCCAGGTTGCCGCAGGAATGCAGGATCGCCGGGCGGCCGGCGTGGTGAACAGCTGCGACCATCCGTTTTTGCCAGGGGAAAATATAGCGTCGCATGTCGCGCGGCGCCAGCAAGGTCTGCTGGGCAAAGCCCCAGTCGTCGTTGACGATGATCGCCCCCACGGCAGGATTGTCCAGGCAAATCTCGTAATAGCGCAGAATGCGCGATCCGATCGCGTCACAGATATCGCCGAGCAGGTCCGGCTCCTCCGCGCTCATGATGCACATCGTCTCGTAACCCAGCAGGGTGGTCGCGTTTTCAAGCACGCCCCCGGGCCCGTTCACGACCAGCCGCATGCCCTCGGGCAGCTCCCGGGCCAGAATGTCCAGGCGGCTGTAGTCGGACCGGTCCGGATCGGGCCAGGGATATGCGTCAAAGCTTGCGCGGTCCCAGATCAGGCCGGGGGTGTTCTGTGAA
>JAQVSS010000522.1 GCA_028700415.1 Kiritimatiellia bacterium | reverse complement strand
GGTCGGTTCATATTGGCCGGCCTATACCTACACACCCTACTACGACAGTTGGTACAGCGGCGGGCGGGGCTATTCCAGCCTTTACTACGGAGGCTGTCGGCACGGCTGGTACGGCGGTTTTTCATACATCTATAACCCGTGGCCCGTTTACCGCACGTATTACCTTTACGAGCCTGAACCCGTCGTGACCCGCGTCGAAACCGTTTATGTGACCCAGCCGGCCACAACCACGTATGTTGAAGCAGCGCCCGCCCCCGCAACAACGGTCGCCTATCCGTCCGCGCCCGCAGCGGAAACCGGCGCGTGGGAGTCGGCCCCGGCGGTCGACCGTGTCGAAACAATCACATCCGCCTGTTTCTGTTCCTGCCATTGTAACGGCCAGCGTCCCTGCACCTGCGACTACCCGTGCGGCTCGGAATACGCCTATGACGCAAACGCGTTCGACCTGAGCCTCGACTACACATCTTATTCCGAATCGCTCGACCCGGAAACGATCTGGTCCTCGTATGCCGGGTTTGACCGCTACGAAACAGATCCCGAACCTTTCCTTTACGAAGCTACCGTGCAAAACGGCAACGACCCGCTGTGACCGTCCCCATGAGCATTTACCGTTACGCAGTCCCCTTTTTCTCCGTTTTATTCATCGTCGGCTGTAGCACCGTCAAAAAAGCCAGGCAAGCACAGACCGGGACAAACCGATCCCCCGGCGAAACGATTGCCTCCGCCGCCCAGATCGGGTTTCCCCCGGGCGGGAGATACGCGCTAACCAATTTCGAGGCGGTTGCGCGCACCCATCACCCCTCCCTGTTCCAAGCCCGCCAGAACGTGGAGTCCGCCCGTTTGCAATACCGCATGACCCATTCATCGCGCCTGCCACAAATCACCGCAAGCGGCACTTATAACCGCAGCACTCAAAACGCGAGGCGTGACACTTCCACGGGAATGCGCGGCTCATGGGGCGGCTCGCTCGGTCTCGACCTGCTGCTCTACGATTTCGGCAAACTGGATGCCGGGGAACGCCAAGCGCTCGAAAGCCTGATCGCGGCCGAAGAACAACTCCGGGAAACCGGGTTGGACGTCGCCTATAACGTCCGTGCCGCCTTCTTCGAGTACCACCGCAGCGACGAACTCGTCCGCGTCGCCGTAGAAAGCGAACGGCAGTACGCGCAACACCTGGAAGAGGCACGCGTCATGGTGGAAGTCGGCACCCGCCGCCGGTATGATGTGACCAAAGCCGAAGTGGATTTAGGAAACGCGCGGCTCACCCTCATCACGACCAGCAACGCGCTCATCAATGCCCGCGCCGAATTGAACCGCTCCCTCGGCCTCGCCGAACAAACCGCATTCGATGTCGGCGACGGTTTTCTGCCGCCGCACCCCGGGTCCGCCGACACCTTGATGACCACCGCCCGCGACAACGCCCCCGCGCTCGCGGTTTTGCGTGCCCGCGAACGCGCCGCATCCGCGTATGTTGATCAGACCATCGCCGACCTTTACCCCGACCTTTCACTCGGCGCGAACGGCGACCTTTCAGGCCGGGGCTTCCCCTTGCTTTGGAATTTTTCCTGGGCGCTCCGCCTGACGCAAAACCTCTTCGACGGGCACCGCAAGACCGCCCGTATTGACGAGGCCGTCACCCAGCTCCGCACCGCCCGGTCACGCGTGGCGGACGCCGAACAAACGCTCTATCAGAATCTGGTCAACGCTGTGGCCGAACTCGAGAGCGCGAACAAACGGTTGGAGACCTCCCAACTCGTGCGGCGTCAGACAGAAGAAAACCTGGCCATCGTCAACGAACAATACCGCGTCGGCGTCTCGTCATCGATCGAGCGCACCGACGCCCAGGTGGCCCTCACACAGGCCCAGGCCGATGTTGTCCGCGCGCGCTATGACGGCCAAGTCGCCTGTGCCCGCATCGCCCGCCTGACCGGAGAGGGAACGCGAGAACCGGAACAAACGGACTGATCTTCATGCCATTCACGACTCTATTCGCCAACCGCCGCTCACAAAACGTCCTATGAAATTCATCATCATTCTTGCTCTTGCCGCTGCCCTTGCCGGTGGCGGGTGGTACACCTATCAGAAGCTGCACCCTAAAAAGGTGGACGTGGCGTATCGCACCGCCACGGTCAAGCGCGACACCATCATCCAGGAGATCCGCGCCACCGGTACGGTTCAGCCCATCAAGGAGGTCGAGGTCGGCACGCAGGTCAACGGCCGCATCCTGAATCTCTATGTCGATTTCAACTCGGCCGTCACCACCGGCCAGATCGTGGCGCTCATTGATCCCGCCGTCTACGAGGCCAATCACGCCAAAGACTGCGCGCAGCTCACGTCCAACCAGGCCAATGTCGAGCACATCGCCGTCAAACTCGCGCTCGCCGAAAAAGACCTGTCCCGCAAAACCGAACTCGCGAACCGCAACATGCTGTCAAAGGCCGACCTCGACACCGTGCGCGCGGAGCGCGACTCGCTCATTGCCCAAGCGAAAATAGCGGCCGCCGCCGTCGAACAGTCGAAGGCGTCCGTCAAACTCTCGAAAACCAATCTCGACTACTGCACGATCCGCTCGCCCGTCAACGGCGTGGTGATCGCGCGCAACGTGGACGAGGGCCAGACCGTCGTCTCCTCCATGAACGCGCAGCAGCTTT
>JAQVSS010000008.1 GCA_028700415.1 Kiritimatiellia bacterium | reverse complement strand
GTGACATAGCCGCACGATAGGATGAAGTCCGCCCAGATTTCAGGACAGCAGGACATGATGCCGCCGAGGAAGAATGTCACCGTCTTGTTGATGTCCACGATCGGACGCAGCATATAGATGGTGATCGCATTCATCCCGATGACTCGGAAGAAAAATGTCCAGCGGCGCCAGCCGCGCACGTCGATCATCCAGTAAAAGAGCGCCAGCATCGCAAACGAGAACGCTCCCGTCGCACAAACGTATGAACTCGACCAAAGGCACTTGTTTATCGGCATCGAATAGGTGCCGAATGCACGTGAGATCAGCCACGTCAGCGAGGTCAGGCCGATGGCACTGGCGATTAGCCAAAGCACGCGGTGATTCCCAGCGATGTCGTCACGGCGGACAATCTCGCCGGCAAATATTCCAAGGAGCGCCGTGCCGACTGCGGGCACTGTGTTGAGGAAGCCTTCCGCCACCGTCACGCATTTGCCGATGTGGTTCGGCCAGAGGAAACGGTCGACCCAGCCGACGATGTTGCCCGCGTTCGAAAACGGACGCGCCCCGATGGGCGCGTCCGGTGCCGGCACAAACGCGACGAGCATCCAGTAGCCAACGAGAATCGCCGCCGTCAGCACGATGCGCCCGCGCACCTTGAGCACGAGCGACGCCAAGGCCGCAAACATCCACGCACAGCCGATGCGCCCGAGCACCGACCCGAAAAAGAGTTGGTTCCACGTGAACTTGAAAAGTCCGTTCAAGATTAGTCCGAACAACAGGAGCGTCAGCCCTCGCCGGATGCACCGGAGCGCGATTCTTCCCTCCGAAACGCCGCCTTTGCGCTGTGAGGCAAGCGAAAATGGCCAGGATGCGCCCGCCAAAAAGAGGAACAGGGGGAACAAGCAATCATAGAAGCGAAGCCCGTCCCATTCGCAGTGGTAGAGTTGCTCGGCGAGCGGCCAATGCCAACCCGCATCCCCGCCCGCCAAGGCCACGCACAGACGTAAGATCATGAGCGTACCGCCCATGATGAAGAACATGTCCGCACCACGTAAGGCATCAATGGACCACAATCGTTGTTTTTCGGTCATATTGGGAAAGCCTTTAGCAAACTTTCGTCTTAACCCCAAGCGGCGAACATAATGTAAACGAAACGAAAATATCAACATCAACGAAGTTTTTTATGATACCACACGGCACCCAAATGGTGAGCCGCCCGTTCATCCCCTCCATGCATTTCTAGCCAATCTCGTCACTTGCGCCAGTTGCCCTGAAGCGAAGCGGTGGCCGAAACCGTTGATTCCAACGCCACGGGCGTGGCGGCGCCGATGTCGCGCATCGGGGACGCCGAGGTGGTGCCGAGAGAACCGTAAAGCTTCTCCATCATCCGCATCGACCATTCAATAACCTTGCGGCCCCCCATGTAATCCATTGACGGCTCCCAGCCAAGCCGGGAATCGCGATCAACGAGTCTCAGCGTCGCCCGTTTGTTGGCGTATTCCTCCTTCGCGATTTCCCGAATCGCGGCATTGTTCTTCGCCATGGTCGCGAGCGCCCCTTTTTTTAGATGCAATACGGTCGTCCAGTTGTGCGCCATATACCGCGCGAGATCCGACGCCTTGCGGGCCTTTTTGGCCCGACGCGCGTCCAGCGCCGGGATCATCGCCTCAAACGCGTCAGCAGCGGCGACGGACTTCTGCACCATACCTGTCAAGAGGTCGATCTCGAGTTTCATCTGATCCGGCTCCCAATCCGTTTTGATGACGGGAGGGAAACGGCTTTTGGCAAAATCCTCCATGTAGTTGAAATAGGTCCAGCAGTAACTCTTGACGTACGCGGACGCTTGGGGGAACGGCACATCCTCGTACTCGATGCGCTTGCCGCCGAAGTTGAATGGAAAAGCGGGGCCGATCCGATAGGGACCCGCTAAATTCTGGGGACACGGGAATGAATCCGCGATCGCCTCCGAGAGCCCCCGCCACGCGGCAAGCGCGGCATCAACGTGCTGTTCGCCAAAATCGCGCGCCGCGATTCTTCGGATGTGTTCTTCGAACGGGAGTCCGCCCTCGGTGAAGGCCTCCTTGGCAAGTTCGCTGATCACGCTCGGATACCAGCCGTAGTGATGAGACTCCATCAGCCCGCGAAGGCCGTGCTCACGGTGTGAAACCTCAAGCTTGTCCCAACGCTTCTTCCACTGGTACGGACAGGGCAGGTACGGCACGGTTCCGAGATCCCAGGTCAGTCCCGCGGTATTGGCCATGGTGTAATGCTTGAGCCCGAGTTTTCCGCACGCGACCGCCTCGGAGAGGTAATAGCCACCGGGGCCAGGATCAGAAATGGAATAGTCCCACACCCGCGAACGCATGCCATTGGACTTCACCGAGTCCTCAAACATCTCGAAAGTGATCAGCAGCGACACATCCTTCGGCATCTTCCGTAGAAGCTCGAGCCTTACATCCTCAGGTTTGTTGCCGAAATTGTACGTCCAGAAAACAATGTCCGCGTCCGGATTCTCGCGGTCGATCGCCGCCTTCACACCCTTGAGCCAATCGGGATAATCACTGCACGGATAACTCCCCGGATAGGGCCGCGTATCCCCTTCCTCCGGCTTGTCCGGCCAGGCCTTGCCATTGGTGCGCGGATCCTTGGATGGAAAGTGGCAGCTCTCGCCGACAAAGATGTACCCCTTCGCCCCGGGATACGCACGCGCAATCGCGCCGAAGGAATTCCGGAACACCTGCGGGGCCGCGGGATCATCTGGATGGACCGGCGCATGCACATAGCTGTAGAGATATGAGTCAATTCCCCACTTTTTCGCCGTGCGGATGATCGCATTGATATCGTCCCACCCGCGAGCGGTGCGTCCCGCCTCCTTCACGAAAATGAGGATCGCATCAAAGCCATGGTGCGCAGCACGCCTGAGATAGTTCTCCGGAAACGTGTCGATGCCCCAGCCGGAATGGATCATCCGCGGCGAATACTTCGACGTGCGTCTTTCCGAACCGGCCCTCAGAAACGGGGTTCGGCTCAAGTTCATCAGATCCTCAAGATGATAGAGCGCCTGCGCGGCGGCGCGTTCATCCGCGGCAAACACCGAAATGTTTTTCGCGCCGACACGCACCTCATACGTCCGCTCACCGAGAGCAGGATCGAGCGATACCGCGAGCGCAGGGGCGGCATCATCCGTAGTCACACATGCCCGGACGTTCTGCGAAACAAACAGATAATCGGTGAAATCTTCGGCGACGCGCAGGAGAAACGCGCTGTCTTGCGGCACAGAGATCGCCGCTCCGTCGGTGAATGCGAACGCATCTGCGCTACAGCCGACTGATTTGTCGCGCACGCCCTTTTCGTGTACGGTCTCGAGCTCTTCCCGGAAAGCGTAGGGACGTTCGGCACATGCCACGGCGGCAATAGCCAACATGGCGCAAATGGTTCCGTTTTTCATGTTGATCATGGGTCTTCCGCAATATGAATCGTTGTTGCCTGCACAAGTCGTTTACTTCCGCCGGTTGCTCTCAAAACAACCTTCGAATCCAGACGTTGCGGAACGAAATGCACGCGGAGTGGTCGTTGTGGCTTTGGAGCTCGACATCGCCGCAGTTCTTCACGCGGTTTTCAGGCTTATCGGGATACGGCGGCGGCATCGAGCCGTCCTGCACGAGAACGCCGTTGTGGAGCACCGTGATTTTTGCCCGCGCCTGCACTTCGCCGTTCACCACCGTCGGCGCGTGGAAGAGGATATCAAAACTCTGCCACGCGCCCGGCTTCTTCGAGGCGTTGACAAGCGGCGGGCAATTGGAATAGATCGCCCCGCAGGACTGCACTGGCTTCATCGGATTTTTATAGCTGTCGATGATCTGCACCTCGTAGCAGCCGAAGATTTTCACGCCGGAATTGCCGCGCCACAGGTAGGTGTAGTCGATGTTTTCGGGGATGCGGTACTCGACGTGCATCTGGAAGTTGGTGTAGACGTCCCGCGTGTAGATGCTGGCGTTCACCGCCCCGGGCGTGTTGCCGGTCTTGTCCACAAGCAGCGTTCCGTCCGCCTGAAGCTTCCACGTGGCCGGACCGCCGAACTTGTTCCGCCATTTGTCGACGTTCGTGCCGTCGAAAAGCCGGTCCGCATCGGACGGAATCCCGTCTGCGGCGAATGCCACCTCGGCCGGCATAACCCCGATCTCTGGCCCAGCACGCAGGCTCAGCCCGATACCCGCACCGACAAGAATCGCTACTGTTTTTTTCATACGGTCATTCTACCACAAAAGGCACCCGCGATGCCGACTGGCCGGAAACGGCTACAATTCCGCACGGATGTCGATGTCCTTAAGTTCAAGCCAGTCGGTTACGAAAAGAAGAAAGGTCGGGACGACGATATTCGGGCGGATCTCGAACGAATACGCCTTGAAATCGGTCGCGTCGACATCGAGGAGAACCGGCGGAACCTCATTCCGTCCGTGCTTGAATACGAAGCGGCACGCCGCCTTGCCCTTCGCCTTGAACTGCACCTTGAGCTTTTTCACGATGGGGGCGTAGGGCTTTACCCCTCCGATATAGATGTAGTTTTCCCCGTGTTTCTGGTCGTCGAGCTTGCGCATGTTTTTGAAGAGATTTTCCGCGGTGACGAGCGGCGCGGCCGCCTCCCACTCGACCTGGAAGTATTTTTCATCCATCGCGATGCGCTCCAAGGCGACAGGGTCATCTTTCGCCGCGATTTTCGCCGCGGCGAGAAGCTTTTGCGCCGGTTCGAGGACGCCGGGACGGCCCGCGACCGACTGCGAGAAGAGATCGTGCGCCCCATGTTCGGTGTCGGAGTACGGCATGCAAAGTCCCACATCGTAAAGTTTCGATTCAAGGTACTTGTGGTACGCGGTCATCTCCCTCCCGGCAGAGCGGTAGTATTTGGAGAGCATTCGATCCCGGACGGTATCGAAGTCGTCGTCGATGTCCCAGTCGAAGTGCCCCGTCAGATATGCCAAGAACCACCGCGCTTTCGCGCCGTTCTGGTCGAAATACGGCGTCTTGTAGAAACCGAACCACGGGCCGATCAATCCGCCGGCCCCGTGCGACACGTTCTTCGTGTGATACCACTTCATGTCCTCGATCCAGGTCTTCTCCCAGAAGAAGTAATCGCACATCCCCGGCGTCTGGCACATGTATTCGAAGGTGAGGACCGGGAAGCCCGCGGCGCTCCACTCCTCGACCATCTTCCTCACCGGCACGTTCGCCGCGCAGGTCTCGTTCGTAAGCGTGTGGACAAAGCAGCGCCCGTGCGTGCAGACAACGACATTCATGCGGTCCCCCAGCGGAACCGGTTTCACCTTGTTCGGAAACGCGCGATGACTCTGGTAGGCGTAGGCATTGACCGTGAGCGTCGGATCCGCCGCAAGCATCCGCGGGGCGATCCAGTTGACGAAATCCCAGTAGTAGTCGCTCGCCTTGTCCTCGCCACCATTCATCCCCTTGAATTTCAGGAGCTTCATGCATTGGTCGCATTCGCACCAGCACGGCTGGTCATCACAGATGATGGAGAAATTGACGTCCGGCATCTCTGCATACCAGAGGCTGTGCCGGCGCCGCAGGTAGTTCTTCAGCATCTGTTCGCGCACTTCTGGATTGGAAAGGCACGGCATCGCGGTGCGGTGCAAGTAGTTGTAGTGCCCGTTCCCGATCAACTGCTGGCTGCAGGGAACGCGTTTCCCGTCCACGAACGCGAACCAGTCCGGATGCTGCTTGGCGAGAATCTTCCAGCGCGCGTACATTTCCGCGGCGTCGGTGGCCGGTTTCTGCTTGAAAACGCCGGCGAAGTCCGCGTTGATCGCGGCGATCTCCTTCTTGAGCTCGCCTTCATCAACGGGAGTCCAGAGGAGCCACTCGCCGATGATGTGTCCGCCCATGCGGTTCTTGCGGTCGTAGAACCCGTTACGCACGTTCCAGTCGCTGATCAGTTTGCGGCTCTCCTTCGGATTGACCGCGGGATTGCCCGCGACGTGCCCCTGCCGCCACGGCGGAGGCGTCCGCGCGATCGTCCCCGCCGGAATGGAGAATGAATCGGCTTTCTCGAAGTCCGCCCCAGACTCCGGATGGAACCAGTCGATCTCCGCGTACCGATTCAGGAGGTAGTATACCGCATACTCAAACGCCCGAGGTTCCTTCGCGGAAACGACGATCTCCTTTTTCGATGCGTCGATTCTGAAACCGTCGTGTTTCACGTCATCGGCCAAACGGAAGCGGATCGGCGTTCCGCCAGTCAATTCCACACCGGTCTTTGTCTTCGTCCATTCGACGAGCGCGTTCGCCGCGTTCGTGACCGACTCACCCGCACCGGCATCGATGACCACGTGCGCTTGCGGCGCTCCATCCCGGACGAGGAACACTTCTTTTTCAGGTACGCACCCGCAGAAAACCATTGCGGCAAACACCATCGCGAAAACTCGAGTCATAATAATTTCTCAGTGGAAGAGGATCATGAACCCGGCGGTGCCATGCAGCGAAAGGGTGACGACACCGTCGGCAGCAGAGAAAACGCCGCCGAGCTTCGGCGCATCGACAAGCTTCCATCCGGAGACGTCCGGCGCGGTCGAGCCGGTATAGTGCGCGACGGTCAGCGTCGGATATTTTGCGCCCACCTTCGCGATCACGCCCTCCTCGGTCAGCCCGAGACTGACGCTGACCCTGCCCGAGAGCGAGAGCCCGTTCGCAAGATCCAGCGTCGGCGCGTCGGCGACGGCGTTATCCTCGATTTCAAGCGCAAGGGTCGGAGTCGCGAGCGTGCCGTTTTTGAACGTCCCCGAACCGCCGAGCTTCGCGTTCGCAATCGTAGTCGCCCCGAAGTTGATCGCACCCGCCTCCGCGCGCGTGACGCCGGTGTACTTGAGGTAATCGGATGTCAGCAAGACCGTGCCCGCGCCGCGGCAAACGAATCCGCCCTCGCCCGTCAGCTCCTCCTGCATCGTGTAGGTGTAGCCAGACGCGGGCTTAAGGACAAGCCCCTTCCCTCGCATCAAGACTTTCGCGTTCACCCTGCTGTCGATGGCGTAAGTCCGGTCGGCGGCCGTCGTCGAAACGATCCATTCGGAATCGTCGAAAAGGAAAGTCTGTTCGCCCGTCACTTGGTTACCGCAATTTGAAAGGTTGAAGTTGACACCATCGAAATAGAACTTCGATTCGTTCGCGAACGCGAAGGCGTTGGTGGACGCGCTGTTGTAATAATAGAGAAGCGTCGCATTGAGCGTCGCATTTGAGGCGAGAACCGAATGGTCGAAGTCGAACCTCGAAGGCCACGTCAGCGTCAACTGGTTCGGATAAAGTGCCGACCCGTTCGCGAACTCGAACGTCGAGAACACATCTTTCGACCCGTTGTTGTAGCCTCCGTTCGCAAAGAGCGCCGTACCGCATGTCACCGTCGAAGCATCCGCCCGCACTTTCGGACGCAGGTTTGGATTGGTGCTTTCGTTGGCGACGTTGAGGTTGGAGCATGTGAACGCCGTATTGGTAACGGTCAGTTTCGGACTCACGACTGCGGAGGCTCCTGCCACCGCGGCCGGCCCAAGGAAGAAAGTCTGACCGGCGAAGTCTGCAGTGAGATTGTCGAGGACGAATTCCGGCTGGGCCGCGCAGACGGTGACCGGAAGCCCCACCGCGAACGATTTTTGTAAGCGGAAGCTGTTGCGCGTCGAAGGATCCTTTCCGCGGATCACACAACGCCCTTCAGCCACGTTGAAACAGGCGTAATTCGCGGTCGGAAGCGCCGTCAGATCTCCGAATACGAGGGGGGCCGCCGGATCGAATCCGTTGTTTGCCGTGACCGGAGCGGTCGGAGTATAAGTCAACCAGCCTCCGCCGCGCTCCAAGACGAGCTCACCGACGCCGCGCTTCAGGAACGCACCGCTGAAATTCGCGTACGGAAAGTTCATCATGAGGGCCTCATCGTTCTTGATCACCGCGAGCGTGTTCGCCGCGTTCCCGAGCGCGAACGCCGTGTCGAAGGCAGACGGCGCATTCGCGCCGAACGCCAACGTGCCGGCGGCAAGGGTGATGCCGCCGACGAATTTGTCCAGTTCGTTGTCGAGCGTAAGAAGTCCGTTGCCCTGCTTGACAAGGGCGCCGATGCCGACCTTTCCGCCCACCGTAAGCGATGCGCCCGAGGCGATGTCGAAGACAATCGTGTCGTTGCCGTTTACCAGCGTATCGGCGCTTCGTGTTCCGGCGCCTGAAGACTGCTCGATCACATTTGTCGTGCCGATATCGGTCCACACGATCTTGGTTCCGCCCACGACATCCACGTCCGGAACGGTCACGCCGGAACCGACTGTCACAGTGCCGCCGCCAGCGAAGATCACCTCGCCCCCGCTAAGACTTTGATTCAGTGTCACGGCATAGCCGGACGTATCGATCATAAGCCCGCCCGAGCCGATCGTGACGGTGCCGACGTTATCGAAAATTTTGCCTGCGGCGAGAATCTTGAGCGTGCCGCCGTCTGCGGAGAAGCAACTCGTTCCCAAACCACCGATCACGGATTTGGCCGAAAGCGTGCCGCCGTTGAGAACGACCGAGCCGGCAGAGCCGGACTGGACCGCGATTTTGAATTCGGTCGTCGCCGTCCCCCCGGCGCTGTTGATCGTCAGCTCGCCATCACCGTACTCGCCGACATACATGGTCGCCGCCGAAGCGATCGTTCCGGATCCGAGCGAAAGCGAGGCGGTGGTACCGGACTGCGCCGCCACACTAAGTTTTTGGGTGACAATCAGATATGCGCCGCCGGAAACCGTCATATCACAGGAGTGTCCAGTCACGTACGGCGAAGTCGCCGTCCCCCAGCCTGCAATCGAGAAATTCGCGCCGACCGTCAGGCCGCCCCCGGAAAGCATGGCTACGGCGGGAAGATGCAATCCGAGTTGAAGAGTAGTTTTGATACCGACGGTCGAATTCACGAACGAAACCGTACTGGTCACCCCGTCGACAAAACTGTGCGCGGCTCCCAATTCGCCCAGCTTGACATCTCCCGCTGAATAAAACGTCGAATCGGTAAGGCTCAGCTCGTCCGATCCTAACAAGTTAAACGAGGCCGCCGTAACCGTAGACCGCAACGCGCTGATGGCGACATGGGCTTTGCTCACATTGTACGCGCCGCTGCCAAACACGGCGGTTCCGTTCAGCGTCAGGGCGGAGTCGGTAACCGACACCGCGCCGGTGCAATTGCCGTAGCTTGCGGCCGCAAAATACGTGCTTCCGTTGACGGTCAAAGAAGCGTTGTTTGTCAGCTCCAGGTAGCTGAAATACTTCCTGCCGTCATTGTCGCTCGCGCTGAGCGCCGTCGCGGTCATCGTCGCCCCGTCCAGAACGAGCGTACCCATCGAGGTGGAAGTGTCGTTCGGAATCGGAAACTGGATTTTGCCGACATCCAGTGTCCCGGAACCGTAAACGGATGGCACTCCGTCAACGATTACCAGGTCATCAGCGGCTTTCGCCGCATGGAACGCCAGTGTGAAGATGGCGTATAATGCGATTCTCCGCATTGCACCCTCCTTACCTATGACTTCGGTGTTCGATGTGTTTATTTCAGTTTCAGGTGGATAAAATTCGAAACGCCGTGGAAGTGGCCGTTGCAGGCGGAAGTGGTCCAGCCCTTCCTTTTCTGCGTGGAAACGACCCGCACGCGCGCGACATTGAGCCGCCAGTTCATTCCCTCCATGCATTTCGAGCCCATCTCGTCGCAAGGGATGGCGATCTCCAGCGTCCAGCGGTCGGCCCCTTTCCTGATCGCGTATTTCGCCTTGGTCTGGAAGGTGATGTCCCGGTCGGAGGCGGACTTCTGGATGCCGTCGATGATCGCGCCTTCGGAATTGATCGCAAGGTGGAACGCCTTCTCGCACATGTCCGGGAACTGGTAGAAGAGCTCGATATGGTCGCCGATCTTGTTCCAGCCGCTGTCGCGATCGACTTCCGACGGTTTGCCGGCGATTCGGTTCGCCATCTCCGGTTCGAACACGGTGACGCCGATGTAAAGATGGTCGAGATCGTACGTGACTTTCGCTTCCGTCGGCTCTTTCGCCGGTTCCGGCGGCAAGGTCTCGTACTTGTGCTTGAAGTCGCCGATCTTTTGCGCGCCCTTCCAGTCCGCCTCGTCGAGGACGCCGTCGATGGTCATTTCGCCCTTCCGCCTGAAAACGTCGCATGCCTTGTAGTTCTCAAGATACTGCTTGCGGTCTTTGATCCAGGTGAGGTTGAAAATCTCCTTGTCTGTCTCAAGATGCCTCAGGGCGCGTTCATCTCCCGCGGCTTTCGCGGACACGATCGCCTTGTCGAGAAGCATCTTCAGTTTCTCCTCGGAGCCGGGGAAGTCGAGGCACTTCCCGATCGGTGCGCCGGATCCGTAGCCGATGCAACCGACCGTATTGGTAAAGCATTCGGTCAGGTACCGCCGGAAATCCCGCATGCCGCCTTTCCATGCCGCGCCGTAATAGAGCGCATTGCACTCTTCGTAGAGCGCGGCGAAATCCTGTTTCTCGTCCCACATGATCTGCGACGTGATCCACGCCGTCTGCCACATCGCGCGCCACCAGTAGTTCTTGCCGTAATAGGGAGGCCACTTCGCCGCCCACTTGAGATATTCAGGGAACGGCGAATAGAGGAAAAAACTGTCGCCCGAACAGCCGAGGGAAGGATTCGCGAGCATGTTCCGGTACAGGACATATTCTGCGGGGACGTAGCGCCCGGGCGAGCCCTCGTCCGCGATCTCGTCGCGGTTGTAAACCTGAAGTCCTGTCGCCTTCCAGAGTCCAAATATTTTCCGGTATTCGCCGTTCACCGCACAATTCGGATCATCGACGGCGTGGCGCCAGCACTGGTTGTTGAAGCTGATGAGGACGCGGAGGCGCGGATCGATCTTGACTAAAGTCGGCGGATACCAGAAGTCCTGATACGCCCACGCACCGAGCTTCACGTCAGGGCGTGTCCGCCAGACACGCTTCGCGAGTTCGTTCACCATGTGCCAGAAGCGGTCGCTGCGCGCGCCGCGCGTTCCGGCCACCGCCGGATTGTCAAGCGCGCGACACTTTTCGCATTCGCACCAGATCGACGTGTCGTTGTTTCCGATAATCAGGTTTTCGTCGCTTCCGTGTTCGGCTCCGGCGCTGTCCAGAAGTTGTGCCGCCATGCGGTCCAGAAGCTCCGGATTGGAAATACACGGATTCGGATCGTACGGCCCCCAGGTGAGCTTGCGTTTCCCGCCGATCATCGGAAAATATTCCGGATGAACCGCATACAGTCTTTCCGCGACCTGCTTTGCGGTCTCGCCCTTTCCCCCCCAGCCGAGCATGTATTCCGTGAGGGCATGTCCGCCGCGGCCGACGCCGCAAACGGCGAGGTCCTCAAGCCGCGCCTTGCGTTTCAGCCCCCGCTCGTCCTTGCCGGCGAAATCCGCCTGGCGCGTCGAGGACTGCATGCCGTTGCGGGCGCACCAGAGATGGAGCTCGTCTGACGGGAGACCGCCGAACCTGCGGATCGGCTGATACGGATTCTGAACCACCGTCCCGACCGGAACCGTAATGGTCCTGCCCGTATGGACGCAATACTCGCCGTCCTCTCCCGGAACGAGCCAGCGCATTCCCGCGTACTTCCGCAAGAACCAATAGCACCCGAAAAGGGCACCGCGCGGCGAACCGCCGGTGATCGAAATGCCCTTCGAACTCGCCTCGATGACGAACCCGTCGGCGAACAGCGGATCGTCGAAACGCTTCAGTTCCGCCGCGGTGACGCCAGCCGCCTCAAGGAATTCCGTGTCCGAGACCATGCCGACGAAAATGTTGTATCTCCCCGCGCTTGCCGCATTCACGATCTTCGGCGCGGCGCCGGTAACCTTCGCGAGATAGTTCGTGAGTTCCGCGGCGCCGAATTTGAGCGGCGGTTCGGCATCCGCCTTCACGACCACCGCGCAACGCGCTTTTCCATCGAGAATCAAAGCATGCTCTTGTGCAAATGAAACGGCACCTGTTGTGATGGCGATGATCGCTGTGACGATTTTTTCCATCTTTTCCCGTTCTCCCGTTCCATCGTGTTCCCTTTTGAATCCTTCCTTTTGTTATCGTGATAATATCACGATTCAACACGCAAAAAAGGCCGTTGCGTTTTTTTGGCAAGATCTATGCGTTTTTTTGATTTCTTCCGCAAAAAGCGGAAGCGAACACACGCCCAGAAAGGCCATCCATCTGCTTTTCATTCTTCAACCTGCTTTCCCATGAATCCGGCTTCGTTATAGTCCTTCATCCCGGCGAGCTGTCCGCACTTGCGCCAGTTGTCTTGAAGCGAAGCGCTTGCCGAAACCGATGATCCCCACGCCGCGGCCGCGGCGACGCCGATGTCGCGCATCGGGGACGCCCAGGTGGTGCCGAGGAATCCGAAAAGCTTGTGCTCGCGCGCGTACTTGCCTTGCGCGAGCGTGCCCGCCGAATCCTTCCACGCGCAGGTTATGACATCGAGTCCGAGGGACTGAAAATGTTCAATCGTCGGATACCGCTCCTGCGCCTTGTCGTAATACCAGTCGCAGACGATGACGTTCTTCGGCAGTCGCTCCGCAAACTTCACGGTGCCGTCCGATCCGTTCGCAGGGAACCCCTTCCAGCGCTCGTCACCTTTTTTGATGAGCATGTCGTGCCACATCATCATCTTCACGCCGCGCGCGGCGAAGCGGTCCGCATGGAAGCGGACGACCTTGTTGAAGAGCGCCGCATCGCCGACAGCGCGGCATTCGGGACACTTCGCCCTCTCCGCCTCGTCGCAGCCAATGTGGAAATATGGCGGCTTGCCGCAAAGTTTCCAGAGCTCATCCGCGAGTTCCGCCTGCACGCGGAAGGTTTCCGGGTTCGTGAGACACCAGTTCCATCCGCTGTCCGGCTCGAACAAAGGCGCGTATTCGGGATGAAGGTCAAGCGCCGCATGTTTTCCGGAATCGCGGCGACACAACGTGGCGTGTCCGTAGACGTTGAGCTGCGGAACGAGCGTGAGCCCGAGCCGCTTCGCGACCGCTGCGATCCGGCGAACCGCATCCGGCGTCATCGTGCCGTTGGGCCAACCGTACCAAGGATGCCGCTCAGAGCGGAAGACCCCCCAGTTTTCGAGGATGACGTGATTGAACTTGAAAAGTGCCGCAAGATAGACGGCGCGCGTCATCTCGAACTCGCCCCGCTCCGGAAACCAGCAGAGATGCACGCCACGCCACGCGAGCGTAGGACAATCCTCGACGTCGCATTCGGGGATGAGGAAGCCTGCGGTCTTGAGAACGCCGCGCTTCGGCACCGAAAGCTGGAAAAGCGTGCGAACGGCGTAACGCGCACCCGCCGCATCCGCCGCAACGATGCGCAGTTTGCCGTTCTTCGCGGAAAGAGCATAGCTTTCCTCTTTTTGCGGCAACGGAGGCATCGTGGCGTTCGGCTGTCCCGCTGCACCCGGCTGTTCGCCCTGTGGCGTCGCGGCTTCGACGACAGGGGTGATACCGAACCAGAGAGCGAACTCATCACGGAGAATGTCCGCAAAGTTATTCGCCTCAACTTTCGTCGTCGCATCGAGCACGACCGCACTGGTTCGGGAGGCATCAATCTTGTGCGGCAGCGGTTGGACGCCAGGCGTTCCGAAGTTCAATGCCGCGATCAGGGCAAGTATCTTTGTTTGCATAATCGGAATGGGCCTCCTTAGAGTGTGTGAGCAATAACAGTATTGAAAGGCGCCGGGTCATTGTGCTCCTCGTATAGTTATGAACACCCAAAAGGCGTGCCCCAGTGCGCATAGAAACCATACTGAATCGTTGTTGCCGGCACAAGTTTGTTTGTTCACGCTGGTTGCGTCTTCGGGCGGACAGAAGGAAAGAAAGCGATGACGTGCTGAACATCGCACTGTTTCATACGATGGGTGACTTGCCAGAGCCGGAGGTCACCCTCAAATTCTGTTGAAGGGGCGTTTTGGAATCACCGACGCTCATCGCGAAAATTGTAGGCCGGCGAGCGGGAAATGTCGAAGCGGCCCAAGCCCGTGTCGTTGGATTCGACGTAGACTTTTCCGTCGGAAGTCCAGGCCACGTAACCGTACGGACACAGATCGACATCGCGCCCGCCAAAGGAGGTCTTGAGGCGATGGCGGCCGTTGCCGTTCACCACGACGAAGGTGCCGTTTTCGTACTCAACCGCCACCTGTTGGCGCGCGGGAAGCTTAAGGAACATGGCTTCGGAAGTTGCATGAAGTTTCCCGTCCGCATCGGGATAGCGGATCGCCTTCACATCGGACTGCGTGTAGCGGGCGGCGATCTGCTGCACCATGAAGTAACTGCGCTTGGCGAGCCGCCACCCCTCTTCCGATCCCGTCCACTTTCCCGGGCCGCAAAATGCGAGTCCGAACGTCTTGGGCGGATCGAACAGATAATCGAGGACGAGATACCCGGCATGCCCGTACGCGAGCGTCGCGCCGATGAACCGGTCGAGCAGGATTTCCCGATCCTTCGGCGTCGGCGCGTGCGGGATGTAGAACGCCGCTTCTTCGCGCGTCCGCGGCGGCTGATACATCGAAAGGCATCCCATGCCGAAATCGCAGCAAAGCGGATGGATTTTCATGAGATCGAAATCCACGATCCACGGGTCTTCCCGCAAATTGCCGCATTGGGCGTAACTGCCGTCAACGAACCCGGCGTACATCATGTGCTGGCGCCCCTCGCTCCAGACGGGGCCGTTGAACGCGCGCTTGTGGCGAACGAGCGTCTCGCAGTAGGCATGGTAGACGGGCGCGTACTTGCCGGCGCCGGGAACGCGGTGATCGTAATCGGTGCGCCACCACGGACACGTCGTGGTGATCACATCGCAATAGGAAGCGTTGAAACCGAACTTCTCCTTCAGCACCGGAGGATAGATGTCAGACGCGGTCGGCGCGAGCGCCGGCTTGGGCGCGTAGCACCGCACCCAGGCACCGTTCATATCCCCTTCCGACCAACGCGCCACATTGTCCTTGTCCCAAGCGGCATTGATGGGCGCATAGTCCGTGACATTGACATAGACCCCATAGACAAAACCGAGTTCCTCGCGGAGATAACGAGAATACTCCGCGACCGCGGCGTCGCCGCCTTTCGACGGTATCGTGTTCGTCCGGAACGTGAAGCTCTCTCCGTTGTCGTACCACATCGGCTCGTGGTCACAGATCGCGACCTCGGTCATCCCGGCGTCATGCACCGCCTTCCACATGCGCTTGTCCGTTTCGATGTCGTGAAGCGCATGCGCGCGCCACATCCGCTTGCCGGTGACGTGTTTCCACTCGCTCTTCGGGTTAGGAATCGCGGGCAGGATTTCAGCGAACTCCGGGCTCACTGTGATGAAGAGCCGCTCCTTGAGCGGGTTGTACTTGCCGTCCGTCTTCGGATAATGCCGGACGTACTGCTCGCCCAGTTCCCAACGCGGCGACTCGTCGATCGCGCTCGCCCCGCTCGAATACCAGTCGAAGATCGACGACTCGAACAGACGCGCCTCGCCGCCGGGTTTCGCCGCGGTGATCATGCGCGGACGCACCCACGACTTCCACCAGCCGACCGTGAGATACGGCACGGAGAACGGCGTCACCTTCGCGGCACCGGACACGATACCGCTCGAATAGCGCGTCGCGGTGACATCGTCGGAAACAACATCGACGACAAGCGACTTGCCCTTAACGCGGAATGTATACGTGACGACAGCAGAAACGTTCGTCCCGGAGTAACGCCATACGGCGCGGGTGACGCCGTCCGTTTCCGACTTCGACCGTTCCTCGGCCTTCAGCACCGGAGCCGGATTCCTGAGATCGCCAGAGTCGAGTCCGACCACACCGCCGCCATCGAAAACCGCGAACTCCGCCGAACCGTCCCATGAGGCGAAGAATTCCGGCCCCTTCGCACCCGCGGCATACCGGTATTTGAGCCGCTTGTCCGCCTTGCCGGACGGCAGGATCGTGTCCTCGCGGATCCTGAACGAAAGGTTCGTCATCACGTCCGGATACGCTTTCGGTTTCCATTCCTCCTTGTAGAACGCGATATCGTCAAAATGCAACGTCCGCGTGGCTTTGGTGGTGACGTTGGAAATGACGAACCCATCGAACGCCGCTCCCTGCAACGCATCGACGTGCCCGCGGCGAATCGTCTTATTCTTGAAAAACCAGTTTTCCCAGGCGATCACGCCCATCGGCACGTTGGTGACCGAGCCGTCTTTGAGATTGAGAACGAGTGAAATCGGGCACTGCGTCGTGTTCCAATCGCTCGCCGCACCGTGACAGCAGCGCTCGCCGCGGATCCACACACAGAATTGATCGAATGCGTTTGTAACCGGAATCGGCTTCGACGGACGAAGCCGCATGACGTTCTCTGTCTTGAGCCCGTGCCCTTTTAGCGCCAGCGACCAGTCGCCGAACATCCGCTTCTCCGTCGTGCGGTAACACTCCGCTTCCGCCCCGTCAGCCTCGCAGATCCACGTGACGGCGTCGGTTTCGAAGTCGATCAGCGCGGGAATCGGATTGATCGTCCGGTTGGCCCAGACGGACTCGATCGGACGGCCGTCAACATCCTTCGCCAGCGCGTTCGCCGCAACCGCCGCGGCAGCCAGGCAAAACACCGTTCTTGCTGTCATTTGCGCTCCTCCTGATAAGGTCTTCCGAGTCCAAGACGCTCCGGGTAAAGCTCCGCCTTCGCCTTGTCCCCGAGTTGAAGCGCCGCTTCGCGCCAAATTTCGCCGGCGTTGTCACCGAACTCCGATGGAAGAATTGAAACGCCTTCCAGAAAATCCAAGCATTCGCGATAGCGCCGGAGATCGAGGAGCGCCTTCGCCTTCGCGATTTCGAGCCGATCCGCCTTCGGGTAACGCGCGAGATAGTCATCGCACACCGCGAGCACGGACGCCGGATCTTTCTCCGCGTCGAAATGCGCCGCCAACGCGACGCCGACACGAAGCGAATCACCGCATGACTTCGCCCGTTTCAGCGCATCGAGCCGAGCCGCTCCGTTACGGCGGGTTGCGAGAAACAGGTAGAAGACCGGATCATCCGGCCCGTCGCCGCACGCCTTCAATTGTGCATCCGCGGCGGCATCATCCTTGAACGAGGCCAGCAGCACCGCGAGGTGAAACTTGAACTTCCAGGACGGATCCGCCTTCACCGCACGTTCGAGCGGCGCACGCTCCTCGCGGCGGAACGGCATCGCGAATGCGACGGGCCGTTTTACCGCCGATGCGGGATCTCCGAGACGGATCTTCGCGATCGGATTATCGCCCGCAAGCAGGAATAGCCGGCGGGCCTCGTCCTTCAGCCCCGACTCCTCGTACCACGACCCGAACTCCATAAAGGTCTGCTCGGGAAATTCGTTGCGGACGAGGTGCGTCCATCTTTCTCCCCGAAGCAGATCGAGCTCGAAACGCGCGGCATGATAAAGCGGCAGCTTCGCCAGAATCGCCTCCGCACGCTTCGCCGCGTTTCCGGCGTCGCCGAGCTTGCGCGTGGCGATCACGTTGACGAGCGCCGCTTCCGGTGAATCCGCATTGGCCGCGAGCGCACGGCCCGCGGCGCGTTGCGCCGCAGCCCACTTCCCCTCCCTCAGGAACGCGCGCGCGAGCAGCGTCTCAGCCGCGGCGCGGTATTCGGACGAGAACGCGGCGAGCGGGAGACGTTCGCGCGCGGCCACGGTGTCGCCTTGGGCGAACGCGGCGAACCCGTCCAGGTAATTCGCCGCGGCGTCGTAGCCATCGACCGCGAGAGCCGTGGCGCAGAGCGAACGCGCCTTGCCGTATTCGCCTCGGCGGATCGCGAGATTCGCCTTCTCGGCAAGCGCGGGAATAAAATGCGGGGCTTTCGCAAGACATTCGTCCAGTGCCTTTTCCCCGGCCCTGTCCTCCCTCGTCAGCAGCGCCTGGCGTCCGCGCAGGTAAAGCCCGTAAACGGCATTCCAGTCGAAGTTTGCGGGAGACGTGACCGGACGCGCGGCAACGACCGGATCGCCAACGACCTCCCCCGGCGCTTCCGGTTTTTCGAGCACGCCCCAGCGTTCGACGAACGCGTCCGTGCGTCCGGGCCCGAACGCCGGATGCTTGAACGGCGTGAAAACGTTTTTCTTCCGGGGCTGGTTGAAGCCCCGTCCGGACTGGAGTTCGGCGTATTGTCCGTCGGCATCGGTGAGCAGGTCCTCCCAGATGCCGCCTTCCCGCGAAAGCGCCCAGAGCCAGATCTTACGTCCGTACTTGTCGCCGTCCGGAGAAAGATGGTATGCGCCGATTTTGCGCTCCGGCCACCAGATGCCGAAAAACCGGTTGTCGCCGTTGAGAACGTGATACGACTTGTTGTGGCCGAAAGCGTTCCCGGAATATTTCGCAAGACGGCGTCCGGAATGATCGACCGGCCAGGCGTAGGCGTCACCTTCGTGTCCGATGTAATTGCCGCCGGGAAAAAGGAAGTCCGGATCGTTCCCAAGCGGAAACGCCGCGTTCATCCACTGGTAATACGGCGAGACGAGTCCCGATGCGTTGAACCACGTCGTTTCGGTGGTGAAGAACCTATCGCCCGCACGCAGCTTCACCTCCACCTGCCAGAAGGAACGGCAGATGAATTCCGTTGCCGAAACGAAATAGCTGACGCTTTCGTCAGCATTCGTCCGGACGCACCAATCCACCGGCGTCGCGGTGACGGGACTGTGCCCGATCACCCCGAAGTTGAATTCGATGCCGCCCGAGCACCACGGCCCCCTCGCCGCGATGTTGCGGAATTTGACGGTATGGTTGAAATAAACAAACGTCTGAGCGCTTTTGAGATCCTCCGCGCCCCAGATCTTGCCTCCGATTTCCGGAAGCGCCGTGACGCGGATCAAGCCGTTGTCCAGAACCACCGTCTGCCACGACGTTTTCACGGAGGTCTCGGACGATCCGTCGAAGCGGAAATACGGATAAATCATCGACTCCGTGCGCGGAACCGGATCGGGGTCGGAAAACGGATACGTTGGAAATTCCGCGGACGAAACCGCGATTCCGGCTACCAGCAACGTCGCGATCAAATCAGGTTCCTTTCACTGAGAAGCTGCGGAAATACGCGCCCTTCTGATCATTGTCTTCAGCGAGAGTGATGATGTGAAGATACGACACGCCCGCTTCGGGAATGAGCGGCATGAGATATTTGTCGAGCCACTCGTGGGCGATCTCGACGCCATCGACGGACGCGATGATCTCGTGATGCTCCTTCGCGTCGAAGTCCCAGGTGACGACAAGTTTCTTCCATTCGCCGCGGCCGAAGTTTCTCGGCGTCACCGCGACGGTAAACGGACTGTACGCGCCCGCGAGTTCGTCGCAGGGGTTGAACCAGCGGTCGGCGAGCGTCAGCCGGAAGCCTTCGCCCTCGATGCGGCACTCGACTTCGAGGCGCCCCTTGCGGAGCGCGGGAAAATTCCACGTGACGCCCTGCTTGTCGGAGTAGAGGCGGCGGTCGCGGACGCGGCAGATCTGCAACGCTTCGCGGGCGGTATTTTCGGAAGAGTCCGGCTCGCGCGTCAGCACCGCGCCGGGGATGCGGTTGAAGGCGCAGTGTCCGGACCATCCCCGATAGTTACCCATGAGTCCCTTCACATAAAGATGGTTGGAAAGCCCGCCGAGCCCGTAGCGGAAATCGTCGAAGCGCTCCCTCTCGTAAAGCCACCGGAGATCGAAAACCAGAAAACGCTGCGCGCGGCGGTTTTGTCCTACCGCGACAAGGATTTTCCCGCCCGGAAGCTCCACGGCCTGCGGCTGATGGACGCTCTTGTCGTTTTCGAGCGGTTCCTCACGTCCGGTCTCGCGGAAGTCGGCGTCGTTGCGGATCGGGTTGAGCAGGATCTCGCGGAACCCCTTCCAGGTCCTGCCGTTGTCCTCCGATACCGCCGCGTGCAAGGCATCACGGTTGGTGACGAATTTCGCGCCCATGCCGACCTTACCGCGTGACTCGGGATACTCCGAAAGATACGGCTGCGGCAAGGGCTGCGTGTTGTTCCAGATCATGAGGAGGCGTCCGTCCGAAAGCGCCATGAGCAGCGGCATCGTGTTCACGGAATGGAACACCGCCATTTTCTCGGGGCCTTCCCAAGTTTCGCCCCCGTCCTTGGAGACGTACTTGTAGTGGTTCCCGACCGACGTGCGCGTCACCATCCAAAGCGTTCCGTCCCGGAGTTCCGCGACGGACGGTTCGCAGGGACCGTTCGCCCACCGCGCCGAGCGGTCCGGCGGAACCGCTCCCGGCGGAATGAAAAGGCCCTTCGACGGCTCGGTACGCCTCCAGGTGCGTCCGTCGTCATCCGAAAGTAGCGTCACCGCCCGGTAGGACGCGAACGCTGAATCCAGGGAATTGGTCACCTCGCTGACCGGACATATCCAGCGCTTGCGGTGTTTGAGCGCGATCGGCTGCCTCGGATAACCGAACGTGAAGGGAAGATCCTGACAGACAGCGTCGTGACCGCCCGGGCCGGTTTTCGAGCGGATGAGCCGCATCTTCGGTTTATGCGAGATGGTGATCCACTCTCCGCTCCAGGGACTTTTCACCATCGCCCCCGGATCATCCTCGGATGCGATCAACGTCTTCCATGTGAGACCCCGGTCGAGAGACGAGGCGTAAACCCTGCGCACGCTTCCACCGATTTTCTCGGCACCGTAGTGCCGGATCTCCCCGTCGTCCATGACGCACATATCCCGCAGAACCGTCTGAGGCGGAAGACCCGTCACCTTCGGCGCATAAACAGCGTCGTACAGCGCCTGGTCAGACGGATTCAGCGCGGCGAACGCCGCGAACAATAAACCGGATAGTGTGTTCATTAGCGGAAAAGCATTATAAACCCTTTGTCGGCCGGTGAAAAATCGCGGAGTTCGGCATATCCCGTGTCACTCTCTCCCGCGACGTATTCGAACACGAACACGTTGCTGCTTCCGGTGACGCCGAAGCTCATCTCGCCGCTTCCAGACGCATCGCGCGTACCGACCAAACTGCCGTCGCAGTAGACGTTGAGCGTGCCGGTTCCGGTCACCGCCGCATCCAGCGCCACGAACGCCTTGTCTGCGGTTTCCCGCGTCCACACGACGGTAACCGAGGAGTTTGTCGGCACGCGCACGGCGCTGCCGCTTTCGTAGACCATCGGCGTCGCATTGGAAACGACCATCTCCGCTCTGGGAGCGATATCCTTTTTGTACTCGCCGCGCCAATCGTATTCAACCGCGCCGATGTCGATCACGCCGTCGTAGATTCGCTGCCCGCCGAGGACGTCCTTGCCTTCGAATCTGAATTCACAAGTTGAATTTGTCCCTGAATTTACCAGGAACGAATCCTTTGCCGTCGGCGCGTAGTTCGCGTCAAGGACGATGTCAGCGGCGTTCGTGATTACCGTATTCCCGTAACAAACGACCCTCGCCGGATGGGAATCCGAGCGGTTAGCGAAGACGCAGTTGTAGGCGTTAATGTCGCCGCTAGCACGATACGCGCCGAGGACGATGCAGTTCTCGAACCGACCACCGCCCAAAGGATAGTAAATCGTATAGCCGCCTGCGGTTTCCGCCAAGTTGGAGTTGGCGGCACCAAGTGTGGTGTTGAACATGAAGCTGCAGTCATTGACCGCGTATGTTCCGCGGTTACCGTCAACGATGCAGCCTATAAGCGCATACGCCTGGCGGACGCCCGAACCTTGATCGGCCCGGTTGTTGAAGATGCGGCAGTTGATGTTGGTGCAGGACACGACGCCGCCGCCGGCGTATCCGGCAACATTGTTGGAGATGATGCAGTTCTTCACCAGCGAACCCGGGCTTCCGGCGATGCCGCTGCCCCTGTGCAAGGCATCGTTAATCAATCCGGACTCGGTGCGCCCGCCGGTGATCGTGAATCCGTCAATGGTGGCATTGTTATCTATGCTGACGCAGCGCACGGCCCCGGTTCCACAGCCGTATGCATCCGCGTTTTCCGCAGGAGCGTCTGCCCCGACGATAAAGGTCTTCTCCGGGCCTTCGTCCGCGACGATCTTCATGCCCTCCTTAATGTAAACCCGGGACCGACCGGACGAACTCTCGTAAAAGCCGCTGTCATACGTCCCGGGCGCGGCATGAAGCGTATCGCCGGATTTAAAAACCGCCGTGTTGGTCGCGAACGGCAACAGGTTCTTCTTCGCCCAGCCGGTTCCGGGATAGAATCCTGTGTTGGCGTCATCGCCGTTCACGGCGTCCACGTACCAATCGCCGGAGAATACGACTTCGCTGATGATGAACGGATTCCCGATCATTGTGCCGTCCCACGCGCCGGCGGTAAAGGTGTAGGTCGGTCCCAGCACTTTCACACCGTTCACCATGAAACTTCCACCCGGACGCGTCATGTTGCTCAAGCTGAGGGTTACGACGTCGCCCGCGGCAACGCCGTTGGTAACCAAATCGGCACCGCTAACGGTGAGCGTCGCATAGGCCGCCGAGTCCGGCACGATGAGCGTCTGCACCGTAGTCTGGACCGCGCCCACTGTCGGACGGCCGTTCACGAAGAGAATCGGTTCGCCGTTGACATCCGGGGAATAGGTCTTGTAGTAGTCGGCATTAAGAAGGCCAGCACCGCAGCAGGGCGAGGAGGAGAGCGGACGCGCATCATCCCCGTACACGTTGTACAAGAGCGGCACATCCGCGGTGTAGCCGGAGCCGAAGCGGGTATTGCGCTCCCAAAGCGAGGCGTTGACGCATCCCGCGTCCCAAATGACATTGCTGCAAACTCCGACACCGCTCGCAACACTGCGATTGCCGGCACCGATCACGCAATTGGTTGCGACCGTGCCCGTCTTGAAACCGTAGGCGCCATCGCTGCCGGCAACGAGCCGTTCGCCGGTGATGGTGCTCTGGATAGCGGTGGCTTGGTCAATCAACGTTGAAGTCCCACTTTGAGAACGGTGACGTGCGATCGAAGAGATAAGCCGCAGTCCGGTCTGGCTGCTAGAATTAAGCAGTGTCTGGCCCGAGATAGCATCGCACCCTGAGACGAGCGTGCGCACGTAGCTGCCAAAATAGCCAGCAGTTCCGTTGTATCCATAGCAGTTGGTGATCGAGCAATCGCAGAAGAAATTGGCAGCGCCTTTGGCGATAACGCCACCTTTTCTGCTGTCTGCGGAAGCGGTGTTCAAGCCCGAATAGCCATCCGCAAGCGTGAAGCCCTGCACACAACACTTGTCGAACGACGTGACCTGCACGCAGCGGACAGCATCCGGTCCGCATCCATACGCATCGGCCAAGCCGCTTGTCGTGTCTTTCACCCCGCGGATCACGGACTTGCCCCTGCCGTCGCCCTTGATGCGTACCCTACGGTCGATAAGGAGACGCGCTGCGGTGACGCCGGTGGACGAAGAGGTGCCGTTTGTGTATTCGCCTTCGCCCGCGTGGATCACGGTGTAGGCGGAGGACGCCGTGGAAGAGCTGTTCACCGCCTTCTGCAACGTTGCGAACGGAGCCGCCTCCGTGCCAGTGTTGGAATCGCTTCCTGTTTCGGGATCCACCCAGTACGCAGCGGTTGCGACGAGGTTGCTGACTTCCATGACCGCATTCGATGTCATCGGCGGCATGAACCAGAGCGATTCGTCCATCAGCGGAAAGCGTATGCCCTGTGGATCGTCCGGAACCGAAAAGGCGTAAAGATGTTGTCCTGTTCCCAACACCGCTTTCACGTAATACTGGGTCGGATACGATTCTGCCCAGATCGTTTCATTGGAAACAATGCCGATGCCCGCAATCTCGACTGTGCCGGCAAAATGGATGCCGCCGTAAGGATGGTCCCCAGCCTGCGTGAATCCCGCAGCGAGAAGCAGCGCAGCGAAGAGATATTTTTTCATGGCTTTCCCCTTTCGTTTGTCCAACTTAACACACACCTCACAATGGATTGAAATACGCATCGTCGATGTCGACCGGGGCATCGACCGCGAAAAAGCGCACCATCACACTTTCGTCCGGCGCGCCGGTTTTCGTGAAATCCGCGGAATACGTCTGCCACGCGTCGGTCAACTTGAATGTTTCGCCTTTCGCCGTTTCACTCATGAGTTTCGTCACGGGCTCCGTGTGGTAACATGCGGACCACACCCGCACCGAGCCTTTCCCGCGTGCACGGAACGTGAGCCGCATTTTACCGGAAACCGGAGCGACGTATCCCTGAGAGAACACGCACTCCTTTTCGGGAAGAATGGTCACGTACCGATCGGAGCCGCCCGGCTCATGTGATTTTGTCGCACCCCAGGCTTGAGGTCCGCCCCACGGCCGCGGCACGTCCGGTACGCCAATCTCGTTTGTCCAATGTACCCACTGCTGCGCTTTCGCGATATTCGACGTCGGGTACCCTTCGTCAAACGTCGCATTGCGCCAATACGAATAGGTCTTTTCAACCTTGAAGACACCCTGCCTTGCGGGGATCATCCGCATCTGCACAAACCCATGCAGAGAATCTGGATCGCCGACCTTGACCTTCCAGTTGCCTCCGTCGAGACAACGCCAGCCCGTAGAAGCAAGCGGAATGGCGAATTCCGCTTTATTTCCGTTAATTTTCGCGCAAACGTCTGGGACGGTTGACGATACTTTTCCGGAAGCTGAAACCGAAACACGCTCGACCTTGTCTGAACCGTCCGGGAACGCGAAGGAAAGCGTCATCGGCCCCTGCTCCCACTCCACGAAAAGCCTGAGCTCGCGCTCTTTCCAGCATGCGCGCACGTTGGCGCGGTTCTTGCCGAAGAACGGACGCACGTTGGCGACTTTCCAATCGTGCTCGCGCGCTTCCCCGTCGAGTTCGATTTCCCTTTCAGCGCGGAAAACGTCGAGCGCCCCGAGCTCCGCGCGGCGTCGTTTCGCGGAATCAAGCCAGGTCTTTTCGAAGATCTCCTTATCCGTGAGGATGCGCTTGAGGCACTTGGGATCGGCTTCGGCCTTCGCCGCAGCGACCGCCTTCTCCATAAGCGCACCAAGCTTATCTTCCGATCCGATCACGTCGAGGCACCTCCCGACCATGGTTAGGTCCATGCCGAGCCCGATGCAACCCGGGGTCGTCTCGAAAAGCTTTGTCTGCAACCGCTTGAAATCGCGGAACCCGCCCTCCCATGCCTTGCCGTAGTAGAGCGCGTTGCTCTCTTCGTAGAGGGCGTCGAAATCCGCGTCGGGATTCCACATCAACTCCCCCGCGAGATAGAGGGTCTGCCACATGGCGCGCCAGCGGAGGTTCTTGCCGTAAAACGGCCAGTCATTGCGTTCCCAAGCGCAGAACTCCGGGGTGTCAGACGGCGCAGCGATGAACAGCGTCGATCCCGCGCAACCGAGCTCGGGATAGGCGCGGAAGCTGTCGCGGAGAACGCGCTCGGACGGCAGGTAGTCGCTGCCGGGCGCACCGGAACACGCGATTTCGTCGCGGTTCATCACGATCGGCATGCCGAGCTTCTTCCACTCGGCATACACCTCGCGGAACGCGCGGTTCACCGTGCAGTCCGGATCGTTGACAGCATGCCGCCAGCACTGGCAGTTGAAGGATACCGTCACCTTCAGCCGTTTGTCCGGTTTCACGCACCGCGGGGGAAACCAGAAATCCTGATAGGCCCAGCCGCCGAGATGCGCGTCGGGGAGCACCTTCCAGACGCGTTTTGCGAGCTCGTTGACGACCCACCAGTAGCGGTCGGCGCGCTCGCCCTGCGTCCCCTTCGCCTCCGGCGCGTCCAGCGCCCGGCATTTCTCGCATTCACACCATTTGGTGGTATCGTTGTTGCCGAGCGTGCAGTAGCCCACCGCGCCATAGGGACCCTTGATCGCTTCGATCAGGTTGGACGCCATGTGGTCGAGGAGCTCCGGATTCGAGAGACAGGGATTCGGGGAGTTCTCGTTCGATACGGTCCCGAGGTACCGTTCGCCTTTGATCATCGGGAACCATTCGGGGTGCTCCTTGAAATACCGCGTCGCCGTCGCAAGGCGCTCCGGCTTGGTCTTCCCCCACCCCCCGCCGAACATGAGCGCCGACATCACGTGTCCGCCGATCCCGGACGGCGCCACGCCCATCTCTTCGCACTGCCGCCCGCGCTCGGAGAGTCCACCGGTCTTCTTGTCCTCATACCAGCAGGTCATGCCATTGGGGACAAAGCCGTTGCGCACTTCCCAAAGCAATGCCGAATTCCAGGTGGACGAAACGTTGCGGCAGCGGAGGGCGGGTTTGAAGGCCGTGCTCCCCGCAACGACCGTGACCGTTTTCTTCGAGGGCACGTATTCGCCATCCTCGCCCGGCATGAACCAGCGGACTCCCACCCGGTCTTTCAGCAGACGATAACACCCGTACAGGGCGCCGCGCGGATTCGAGCCGATGATCGTCGTGCCCTTCTGGTTGGTTTCAATGACGAAACCGTCTTCCTCCAGAGGGTTGGACTTGACGGTAATGGTGATCCGATAGGCCGCATCATTCTCAGTCCGGTCAACAATCCCGACTTTCGCGCCTGACGCGCGTTCAAGATACGTCGCAAGCTCTTTCGCGCCGAATTTCTCGGCGTATGACGCGTCTTTCGCGACAACGATGCGGCACATGGCGACGCCATCCTTAACGAGCGGGAATTCCTTGGCGCACCCGGCCGAAAACAGCAACGTCGCAACGACGGCAATCAGCATGTTCTTCATCATCACAACCCTATTGCGGTTCAAGGTGTCAGTCCAAGGCACTGAAGACTGTGAAGGAGTCCGCCCACGCGGTTGTGACGGAGCCAGAGTTCGCTGTAGCGGGTCGCAAACGCGCCGCGCTTTACCGCGAGGGTGCCGTCCTTGCGCGCCGCATCGATTTCCGCAAGGAGATCGCGGGTGGCGAGACCGACTTCTTTGCAACCGGGCACCCCTTTCGCGGCGTGTTCGACTTTTTCGGCGACCTCGGCTTCGGACGGGTCCTCGCCACGCACCTGGGCCGCAGCGTAAACGAGTCCGGGAAGCTCCGCGAGGAAGGGGGCTCGGTGGCCACCGTCCCCCCACGTTGTCATCAGCAGGCCCTTCGCATCGTAGCGGCGGGCCGCGGCGACAGCGAGACTCACGTTGCCGCGCATGGCCACGCCGTTCCCGAAAGCGGTGCCGAACGTGCAGGTCGACGGGCACACGTGGTAGTCGAGTCCGCGGCGCTGCAAGGCAAGACAGCGCCCCTCGAATTCGCACGTGTAGCCTTTGGTTCGCTGCTCGGAACTGTATCCCCACTGGAGCGGGATCGCATCCTTCGGCACCTCGTCGAGAAGCGTGGGATCGTAGAGGACCATGTCCGCCCAGAACGCCATCTGGAAACCGCGTTTGGCGAGGAGCCTGTGGACGTCGAGCATGTGATCCATGTAGACGCGGCTCACGCCTTTCTCCGCCGCCTTCGCCGCGGAGCGTCCGGTCTTGTCGAAGATGTCCCAGACCTCATCGCAGCCGACGTTGATCACGGTCGCGCCCGGGAAGTTCGGCAGAAGTTGCGCATACAGGGAATCGAGGAATGCGTAGGTCTTCGGATCAGTCGGGCAGAGCGCACAAGGCGGCCGGTTCTTGAGCGGGGGATGTTCGATGTTATAGCCGTTTGGCGTCTCCGCCAGACACCGGTACTGCGGATGCTGGAAAAGGCGTTCAAGATGTCCGAACGAATTCTGGTTCGGGAGAAGGAGCAACCCTTTCGACTTGCAGTGATCCGCGAGTTCACGCGTTTCCGCCGGGGTCATCGGGCTCCACTCCCGCCACGCCGGTTCCAGATCCGCGTAGGCGAACGCACACTCGGTGTAGAGCTGGAACGCGTCGTAGCCGAGGGCCGCGAGCGTGTTCGCGATGGCCTTCAGCGTATCGAGCGTCGGCACCTTGTCCCGTGAGATGTCGAGCATGTAGCCGAGCCGGAATCCAGGACGCTTCGCGAGCGGCTCTCCCAACCCCGGCTCGACCGGACGGTAGCGCTCGCGGAATTTCGCGACGTCGGCGCCGTGGAGCGAAAGCCATTTGATAACGTTCGCGACGGCGTAGGCGGGCACCTTCCCCTCTTCGAGCCAGCGGATGTTGTCCTCAACCTTCAGAGCCTTCGAAGGCCCCACCTCGACGAGCATCCTCCCCTCGTCGAACCGCGCGGAGTACGCCGAACCGGCGATTCCCGCCACCGCGAGCAGCACGCTGCAAAATCCTTTCATGGCTACTTTCCCTTCTCGCCAAGCAGTTTCAAGTAGACGAAATTCCCCGGAGAATACATGTGTCCATTGGCGCAGGTCGAGACCTGAGTCTTCCTCTCGCCGGGCTTATCGGACGGCACGACACGACAGCGTCCGAGGTTGAACTTCCAGGTCGCTCCCGGATAGCACAGCATACCCGTCTCCTTCACCGGCACCGCGAGTTCGAGCGTCCAGCGGTCGGGATACTTCTTCACCGCCCACTTCGAGTCCGTTGTGAAGGAGGTGTCGAAGCTGCCGACGTTCTCCCGGAAGGCGTCGAGGATGCAGCCGTTCATGTTGATGATGAGGTGATAGGCCTTGTCGAACATGTCCGGATGGCTGTAGAAGATCTCCACGCGTTCGCCGAGTTTCTCGTACCCGCTCACGCGGTCGCACGTGTCACCCGCGACGAGCTTCGGCATCTCCGGATCGTAGCACGCCGCGGCGATGTACAGGTGCTCACGCTCGTGGCAGATCCTCACCTCGGTATGCCCGATGATATTCGTCACCTTCGTCTCCCACGGCGGCACAAAGAACGCTGTGATGGGCTCGGCGTCCCGCCAATCCTGCTCGTCGAGGACGCCGTCCAGCGTGATCTTCCCTTTGCTGCGGTAGGCCTTTGCCTCGCGGTAGCTTTCGAGATACTTCTTGCGTTCGATGAGCCAGGTCATTTCGAAGATCTCTTTCGTGCGTTGAACATGCGCCTTCGCGCGCGGATCGGGATCCGTCGCCGCAGCGGCGAGGGCTTGCTCCAGCAGCGCTTTAAGCTTCTCCTCGCTGCCGGGCAGGTCGAGGCCTTTGCCGAGCGGCGCCCCCTGTCCCCAGCCGATGCAGCCGGGCGTGGAGAAAAACGCCTTTTCGAGAAGCTTACGGAACGCCTTCAGGCCGCCTTCCCAGCCCTTGCCGTAGTAAAGCGCGTTGATCTCCTCGTACAGGGCGTCGTAATCGGCGCCCGGATTCCACATGAACTCCGCACTGAGGTAACAGGTCTGCCACATCGAATACCACCACCAGCTCTTGCCGAAGAACGGATTCATGTTCTTCGACCACGACATATATTCCGGGAACGGCGGATGCAGGAAGAAACTGCTTCCCGAGCAGCCGAGCTGCTCATACGCCCGGAAGTTGTCCCTGAGAACGCTCTCGCTCGGCAGGAGATCCGACCCCGGACTTCCCTCGCACGCGATCTCGTCGCGGTTGACGACAATCGGCATCTCCAGCTTCTTCCACGCCTCGTAGATTTTCTCGAGCTCGGCGTTGGCGTTGCATTTGGGATCGGTGATCGCATGACGCCAGCACTGGTTGTTGTAGGAGATCATCACGCGGAGCCGCTTGTCCGGCTTCACGTGCCGCGGCGGATACCAGAAGTCCTGATACGCCCAGCCGCCGAGATGCGCGTCGGGAAGCACCTTCCAGACGCGTTTCGCGAGCTCGTTGATGACCCACCAATACCGGTCTGAACGCTCGCCCTTTGTGCCCAGCGCCTCCGGGGCGTCAATCGCGCGGCACCGGTCGCATTCGCACCAGACCGTCGTATCGTTGTTGCCGAGCGTCACATACGCCTGGGCGCCATACTTTCCGCTGATCTTCCCGATCAGGTTGGACGCCATGCGGTCAAGAAGCTCGGCATTGGTGAGACAGGGATTCGGCGCGCCCTCATGCGAATAGGAACCCACGAAGCGTTTGCCGTTGATGAGCGGGAACCATTCCGGATGTTCCTTGAAATACCGCGTTGCCGTCGCAAGGCGCTCGGGCTTGGTGCTTCCCCACTCGTCACCGAACATCAGCGCCGACATGATGTGTCCGCCGTGGTTGCTCCCGCGGCAGGCAACGCCGCGGAAGAAATCGGCGCGGGCGTCGAGGTCGGGACGCTTCGCGTTGTATTCGAGCCCGCCACGGAAGGCGCGGTTCTGCATACGGTTCCGGGCCTGCCAGAGCAGCGTCGGTTCGCCATACCCCGATGTGGTGCGGGTGTACAAGGCGGGCTTCTCGACGATCTTTCCTTCCGGAACCGTGATCGTCGCCTTCCTGGTAAAGTATTCACCGTCCTCGCCCGGGACAAGCCATCTCACGCCCGCCCAGCGCTTCAGGACGTCATAGCACCCGTACAACGCGCCGCGGTCGTTCGCACCGATGACGTAAAGACCGGACGCCTTGACGACGATCGCGTAGCCGTCGTCGAACAGCGGATCGCCGAAACGCTTAAGCTCCGCCGCAGTGACGCCAGCCGCCGCAAGGAGTTCCGTGTCCGAGACCATGCCGACGAAGACGTTGTATCGCCCAGCGGCAGCCGCATTCACGACCTCCGGCGCGGCGCCGGTCACCCTCGCGAGATAGTTCGTGAGTTCCGCCGCCCCGAATTTGAGCGGCGGCTCGGCATCCGCCTTCACGACCACCGCGCACCGCGCTTTCCCATTGAGAACCAAAGAATGCGCTTCCGCAAACGAAACGGCAACCGTTGTGATCGCGGCAAGCGCTATAACGCTGTTTTTCATGTTTTTCTTTCCGATGGTTTCTAGAATGGCTTTTCTGATGCCGGAGAGACCTTTGTCCGCGAGGACTTCCTCCACCGCAGAACCGACACCCCCGTGCCCCGACTTGCCGTGAAAACCCTTTTGAGCGTATGAAGACGGAGCGTCTTCGCGAGCGGCTTCATTTCCGCACGTTCAGTCGCCTTCACGCTTAAATCATCCCCTTTGTTATGGTGATCGTATCACTATTCGCCCACACAAAACCAACGTTGCGTTTTTTTGGCGAACTCCATGCGTTTTTTTGACAGGGTGTGTTATACTGGCCGCGATGAAAACAGCCAAGCAGAGACCCAAGGTGCTGGTCATCCTTTCGAACGTGTCGCTGACGCACCGGCGACATCTCGAAGGGATTCTCCAATACGTCCACGACAACGTGTTCCCGCCGTGGGAGGTGCAACTGGATCTGCGCGACATCACCAGGCGGAACCCTGTGAAAATCCGCGAACGCGGATTTACCGCACTGATCGCCGCGGTGCTTGATCCGGCGGACCGCCGCAAGTACCTCACGGCCGCGCTTCCGACCGTGCTCTTCGAACCCACCCTTTCGCGTCCGGACCGCACGCCGCGTCCCAAGAACGTCGTTACCTTCTTCAACGACCACGAAGCCGAGGGGCGCACTGCGGCGGAACACTTCCTTTCGCGCGGCTACACGTCCTTCGCCTACATCGGAACACCGGAAAAGACCGCTTGGAGCGATGCGCGGAAAAAAGGATTTGCCACAGAGATCAGAAAAAACGGGTTCAAGGTCTCGGTCTACCCCGATCCTCCGCCGGCGGAACAACGCGACTTCGCGCTGGAGTCGGTCCGGCTGATCCGCTGGCTCGCACGCCTTCCCGAGCGCACCGCGGTCTTCGCCGCCCACGACGAACGGGCCCAACAGATCGTGTCCGCCGCGGCGCATGCGGGGCTCACGATTCCAGAACGGTTCGCCGTCCTCGGCGTGGACGACGACGAACTGCTCTGCACGACCGCATCGCCGGCGATCTCGTCCATTCCCGTGGACGCGCGCGAAACGGGCTACCGCTTCGCGAAGGCGCTCGACGACCTCCTCTTGGGCCGCGAACACGAGCCGTTCGTCCGCACCTGCCACACGCGGGTGGTGACGCGACGCTCGACGGAAGCCTCGGCCATTTCCGATCCGTTCCTCGCCCGTGCGATCGCCTATGCGACTTCGCGGCTCGCCGCGCGTCCGCGCTTGAAGGATATTGCGGAAGCGGCACACTGCTCCAAGCGCACGCTGGAGCTCCGCGCACGCAAACACTTCGGGCATCCGCTCAAAACCGAGCTGATGCGCATCCAGCTTAATGAAGCGGCGCGCCGCATCGCCGCGGGCGACTCCGCGACGGGAAAGATCGCCCACGACTGCGGCTTCTGCAGCGTTTCACACATGCGGTCCAGGTTGCATGGAGGCGACGGCCTACGCCGCGATCCGTCCCCCGCCTGACCGCCATCCTCTTCGGCCTTTAAAGCGGTTTAAGTTTTGTATGGCCAATGCCGGGCGCGAGGCAGGGCGGGTTCACCAAACCCGCCGCGGACGTCTCGGAGAGGCGTGCCGGAACCGGCCACACATTATTCGAACCCGCTCTGCTTTTCTCAGCGCATCACATGACGATGTCACGCGGCGTTGTCGTCTGCCACGCGCCGCGCGTGAAGTCCGGGATATCGACGCCGTTGTTGCCCTGATTAATCGACCGTTCGGCGAGGTCAACGATGCTGCTCCACGCGGCCGCGTCGTAGACGCTCATGTCCAGCGGCAGCCCGTTCGCGAGGCAGTGCATCAGGCGGAAGTCCATCAGGTAGTCCATGCCGCCGTGCCCTCCCGCGGCCAGCGCGGCCTTGCCGCTCTTGGCCCACAGCGGGTGGGTGTATTTCTCGACGATTTTCGCCTGCTCTTCCGGCTTCAGCCAGTCGTGCGTGTTCGGCTCCAGCGCGATGCGCAGCGGGTAGTCCGCCAGGATGCCCCGCGTGCCCGAAATCAGGTTGATCCGGCTATAGGGGCGGCGGCTGGTCGTGTCGTGCTGCAGCATGATGGTGCGCCCAAGCTGCGTGCGGATGGAGGTGATGTTCATGTCGCCCTTCCGGTACACCATCTTGGCCTCCCTGCTGTCCGGCCCGAACTTTTCGCGGGCATACTCGGTCAGGCCGAACTGCGCGGAGCTCATGGAGGTCAGGCGCGCCAGGCGGTCGCCGCAGTGGACATCCATGCACTTGCAGATCGGCCCCAGCCCGTGCGTCGGATAGGGTGTTCCGTTATGGTGCTGCGTCCACTCCCGGCGCCACGAATCGAAGTCGTAATGTTTGGGATCGATCAGTGCTTTCAGGCGCTCATGGATGTACGCGCCCTCGCCGTGCACCAGCGTGCCGAAAACCTTCTGGCGGCACATGTTGAGCGCCAGCATCTCGTTGAACCCGTAGCAGCAGTTCTCCAGCATCATGCAGTGGCGGCGCGTCCGCTCGCTGGTGGTGACCAGCTGCCAGCACTCGTCGACCGACAGCGCGGCCGGCACTTCGCAGACCGCGTGCTTGCCGCACTCCATGGCATACACAGCCATGGGCGTATGCCACCGCCAGGGCGAGGTGATGTAGATCAGGTCGATGTCCGGCGCCTCGCACAGCCGCTTCCACGCATCCTCCGAGCCGTGGCACAGGTGTTTCGGCGGCGTCTTCCCCGCGAACTTCGCAAGCTGTTTGGTGACCCGCTCTTCGTGGAGATCCGCGAGCCCCGCGATCTCCGCGCCCGGAATGCGCAGCAGACGGCTCACCGCCCCGTTGCCGCGCGCGCCGATACCGATATTGCCGATCCGCACTTTTTCCAGCGCCGGAGCGGCAAACCCCATCATCGGAGCACCCTTCGCTGTTTTTCCATTGCCCAGACTCTGGCAGCCCGACGCGGCCAAAGAGGCGACAACGGCCCCCTTCAGAAAATGACGACGATTCACTTGCATACGGTTTCCTTTCTTTTTTTACACCTTTACGCCTGTTCCGAAACTTTCTTCAACACACGGGCCTCGCAGCCATCCCGCCCGGGAAGCGCGCCCGCGTCCCTTACTCCGGCCCGGCCATGTTCACCGGTCCCGCGGCGGTCTGACCGTCGGCCGGGATCGGCACACGGGCGCGAGACGGCAGGGTCCGCCACGCGACATCGCCCGTCAGCCCGATCTCATCCAGATCAAAAGGCTTGAAGCCGACCGCGAGGGCCGGCGAGCCGGGCTTCAGCCGGAAATCGCGCTTCGCGGCGTCGGCGAATCCCGGGTCGGCGATCCGCGACCCCTCGTCCATCGTCTTGCCCTTGAAATAGCCGTACGGCGTCTGCCTCTGCTTGCGCCACTCCTCCCACGGCAGCCCCGCGAACACGAACGGCTGGCCGTCCGTACGCCAATAGAGGTTTCCCGAGATGTACTTCTCGTAATGGGGCCATTTGTCGAACTTGAAGACGCGCCCGCGGTCCAGATAAACAATGTTGTTCATGAACACGCAGGAGCGCGCCACGTCGATGTCCACCGCGTACACCCGGGCAAAGGCGAGGATGTTGTTGATATACGTGTTGCACCCCGTGCCGAGCTGCATCCGCAGGGCCGCGTCCTGCGTGTCGTAAATCAGGTTGTTCTCCACGAGGAAACTCGCGCACCCCTCGTCCAGGTAGATCCCGCGGCAATGCGGCCGCCCGCCGTCCCTGCCGCTGTCGTGGATGATGTTGTTGGCCAACACGGTCCCCGGCTGAAGCCCGAGGCAGTAGATGCCCCCGCCGTCCTCCAGCCGCTGCATGATGTGATGGATGCGGTTGTAGGTCACGCGGTTGTCGCGCGTGCCGTTCAGGTCCGTGCTCCATCGCCAGCCCACCGAGACGCCGGTGTACCAGAGGTCGCAGATCTCGTTGTGGGTCACCGTGTTGCCGGAACTCGCACCGACCCACACGCCGATGCCGGACCCGTGGACATGCCCCCCGCTGTGGATGAAGCAGTTCTCGACCGTGTTGCCGTCCGCCCGGACCGCGTCGGGCTCAGCCGTCGCCTCGCCGAGCCTGACACCGCCCGCGCCCAGATCGTGGAGGTGGCACTGGCGGACCACACAGCGTCGGCTCCCGCTGCGCAGCCACAGCGCGTAGGTGTCCGTCTGCGCCAGCTCGCATCCCTCGAAAAGACAATCGCGCGCGCCGGTGGCCTCGACCGTCGCGCCAATGTTCACGGCCGCCTGCGAGCCTTCGTTCCCGCCCTCGGGGGGAAGCAGCCAGTTGGAGCATTGGAAAGCGATGCCGCGGAATTGAACGTGAGACACAAACTTTCTGCCGGCGGGATCACCCTCCAACACGAGGAGCTTCCCGGCGACAGGCGCCATGACCTCCGCCTTGCCCAGGTCGTCGCCGGGGCGGGGAATGACCCTCAGCACGCCGGCCGTGCGGTCCAGCTGCCACTCGCCCGGCGCGTCGAGTGCGCCGGCATGGTTCTCCACGATGAAGGGCGTCTTCGCGCCATACGGGAGGAACCTGGCGCTCGCCGGTTCGGCGACCCGCACCACGCCGCCTGCCGGATCGATCCCTTTCACGGTCAGCAGCGCGGTCCACCACCGCCCCCAGACCTTCAGATTGATTTCGGAGAGCCCGGGCCAGTCCCGCAGCATGCCGGGCGCTACCCGGAAGGCCGATTTCGACTTACCCGCGTGAGGTCCGTCCTTGGGCGAGCCGGCATCCGGAACAGCGCAGGTCATCTCGTAATAGCCGCGGTTCGGCGACCGGGCCAGCGTGTAACGGGACCCGTTCACGTACAGCGTCCTGAACACCCAAGCGCCGTTCCGCGCCCCGGGCACGGACGCCTCCCAGACTCCGCCCGCCTGCTGACGGAACCCCGTGACGCGCCGCCCGCCGGACACGACCGGCTTCTCGTCGCCGTACGCCGCAAAGGCCACCGGCTTCCCGGGTTCCCCCGAGTCCTCGGGCGTCAGCGTCAGCGGCCCGGTCCGCGGATACTCGCCCCCGCGCAGCCACACCGTCGCGCCGCCGTCGGGAAGTCCCCCGCCGCGCTTCAGCGCCCGCACCGCGTCGCGCGCCTTCTCCAGCGTCGCGAACGGTTTTTCAAGGGTCCCTGCGTTGCCGTCGTCCCCGCCCGGAGCCACAAAAAAGGCCGCAGGCACAGCCCATGCCCCCGCCGCCAACGCGGCGCAAAAAACCGCTGCCGTGAACCTTTTTCTCATCTTTTACCCTTCAGGAAGTCGTCTCCCCGCTCAGTCATTCCGCAACACGTCACCCTCCGCGCTACACGGTGACGATGCCGAGCGGGTCGGCGGTCTTCCAGCCTCCGCGCGTGAAGTCGGGCACCGCGACCGACGCGCCGTTGCGCAGCGCCGAGCGCTCGCTGAGCTCGACCACCGAGCACCAGAGCGCGGCGTCGTAGACGTTCATGTCGAGCGGCAGCCCGTTCTGCAGGCAGTGGCAGAGCCGGAGATCCATCAGGAAATCCATGCCGCCGTGCCCGCCGGCCTTTTTGGCGGCCTCGCCGTTCTTGTCCCAGAGCGGGTGGACGTATTTCGCCTTGAGCGCCTCCAGCTCCTGCTCCTTCATCCACTCGTGCGCCTTGGGTTCCAGCGCCACGCGCAGCGGATAATCGGCCAGCACCCCTTTTGTCCCCGAAATCAGGTTGATCCGGCTGTAGGGCCGCGGGCTGGTGGTGTCGTGCTGCACCATGATGGTTTTGCCGCGATAGGTTTTAATCACCGTGGTGTTCATGTCGCCAAGCTTATAGGCCGTCTTCGCCTGCGGGCTTTTCTCCCCGTATTTCTTGGCGGCGGCCAGCTTGAGGCCGAACGGCTCACTGCTCACGGAACTCAAATAGTTGAACCGGTCCCCGCGGTTGATGTCCATGTACTGGCAGATCGGGCCGAGGCCGTGCATGGGATACGGGTTTCCGGTGTGCTGCTTGGACCACTCCAGCCGCCACTGCCCCTGGTAACCGTTCTCCTTGTCCTCCCGCAGCTTGCTGGCGCGGAGGTCATGGATGTAGGCGCCCTCGCCGTGGACCAGCTCGCCCAGCACGCCTTTGCGGCAGAGGTTGAGGGCGAACATCTCGTTGAAGCCGTAGCAGCAGTTCTCCAGCATCATGAAATGGCGCTGGGTCTCTTCGGCCGTATCGACCAGTTGCCAGCACTGTTCCAGGGTCATCGCCGAGGGAACCTCCGTGACAGCGTGTTTGCCGCACCGCATCGCGTAAACCGCCATGGGCGTGTGCCAGAGCCACGGCGTGCAGATGTAGACCAGGTCGATCTCCTTGGACTCGCAGACCTTGCGCCACGCATCCGGAGAGCCGAAGTAGGCGGCGGGCGCGGGCTTGCCCGCGTCGGTCAAACTCTTCACCTGTTTCGCCACCCGGTCTTCGTACAGGTCGCCGATCGCGCGGACCTCGACCCCCGGGATGACCGAGAGGCGTCTGACCGCGCCCGGCCCGCGGTGCCCGACGCCGATCACGCCCACGCGGACCTGCTGAAGCGGTTCAGCGCGGAACCCGACCATCGATTTACCCTTGCGCCCCGGGGCACCGGAAAGCATCGCGCATCCCGGCCATGCGAGTGTGCCCAGCGCCCCGCCCGCCCATGCCGCCTTATTCAGAAACCCCCTGCGATTGATCTGCATACCTTTCCCCTTTTTTTAGTTATTGCCCTTCTCATTCAAGCTGAAAAAAACCGTTTACACAGACCGCCCCCTCGCGTGCCCCTACTGGGGACCGGTTAGGAACGGCGGAACCAAAACCACGCTCGCGCGCCGCTCGATCATCGGCGCGCCTTCGGGTCCCGGCAAGGAAAACGTCAGAACATACATGCCGTGCGGGAACCCGCCGAGATTCAGCGACACCGCGCACGCGTCTCCGCCCAAAGCCGCTTCCACATGGTCCGCGACTTGCCCGTCCGGCCCAGACAACTCGACCCGCAGGCGCCTCGACGCCCGCTCCTCTGCGGAGGGCTGGATCGCCGCCTCGAAAACCGCGCGGGGCGCCTCAAGCGAGATCACCTTCTGGGCGCGCGTCAGGACAATGGGCGCCGGGACCTCCGTCACCATCCTGAGCCGGTGCCGCACGCTGCCGCCCTCCTCGATAACCAGTGTCAGGGCCGCCGAATCCCCGTCCAAGCGATACGGCAGCGACACCGCGCCGGCACTCACGCTGCCGCCGGTCCTGCAAACCTTCCCCGCCTTGTCCTCCACCTCCGCGAACCCCTTCACCTCCGGGCCGGCCGGAAGGGTGAACACCGCCGTCGACCTTCCGAAGCGCAGCGGGGGCAGCCCGAACGCGGTGATGGCCGCGCCCCCATTCCGCGCGCCGCACAGGAGCAGCTTGCCGAACAGCTTGGGCTGATGGAAAAATCCGCCGACCCGCCACGCCGAGGTTTCCCGCGCGCCGGCCCGGCGGTTGCGGCAGACGTTGATGCCCCACAGGTCGCTCTCGCGCCCGACCGTCTTAATTGGAAACGTTGCCCACATGTGCGATGTAGTCCCACAGCATCCCGCCGTTCGTGACCACCACGCTGTTATAGATGCCCGAACCTCCCAGATAGGAGCTGCCGGTGGCCCTGCAGAGCGAGCCGGCCCCGCTGATCACCAGCCGGTTGCTGTTCGCGCCCGAGTTCGCGCCGAGGGACAAGTTGACGGTCGCAATCCGTCCGCCGTCCGTGACCGTCACCTGGTTACGGGCACCGTTAAGACCCACGGACACACTGCTGGTATTGGTCCAGACCGAGCCCGCGCCCGTGATCAGAACCGTGTTGTTGGTCGAGCCGACACCATTTCCGATGAAGGAGTCTTTATTGACGACGCACCCGCCATTCGTGATGACCAGTGAATTATTGCTATAAGCTGTGGAATCACCCTTGCCCAAGTACAGGTCGGCCGGGCTCTCCCAGCGCGAGCCGGGATCCGTGACCAGCGCCATGTTTCCACCCGCGTAATTGCCCACCATGCCGTAGTCGGAGTTCACCACCCGACCGCCGCCGCTAACCGTCAACTGGTTTCCAGACGACGACCCTCCGACCGCGAAGGTTCCCTTGCATTGCCAGACCGAGCCGCTGCCAATGACCTCCGCCCGGTTCAGCATCGGCGTTCCCGACCAACTGCGTCCAATGTTCACCCTGGCATTCGCCACTAAGCCGCCATTCGTAATGACCAGCCGGTTGCCGGCACCGCTGTACCCGACATTCATCTCGGAGGAGTTGGTCCAGACCGAGCCGGGGCCGCTGACCAGCGCCAGATTGTTGCTGGAGGTCGCCGTGTACCCCAGATCGCCTTCGCCATTGGCCAGCGTCCCCCCGTTCAGCACCTCCAGCACATTGAAGCTGGTGTTGCTGCCGACACAATACGTCCCGCTCCAGACAACCGACTCACCGTCAACGGTGTTGGTCTGATAGTTGGCGCTGAACTGCGCCCGCGAAACGCCCGCGGCCATCACAGCCGCAACCGACAGGACCGTCATCTTCCTGACCGCACACTTCATTTTACAACCCTCCTATTTTACACCACCTCTACGATACCTGTTTCTCCGTCACCTTCTATTTCAGATATTTTGCGCGTTGCCTCAGCCCGGGCTCTGGCCGGCGCCGGCCCGGCTGTCCCAGACCGCGCGGGAGACACGGAGGATATTGCCTCCGATGATTTTCCGGATGGCGTCATCCGTATAACCGCGCTGGACCAGGCCGACCGTAAAGAGCGGCCAGTTTGTCCACGCAAGGCTCGGATGGCTGCGGCCCGTCAGCGCGCCTTTCGGCCAAAGCTGTTCCCAGGCGCGGGGAGGCGTGCCGCCCGCGCGCTTCGGGACTTTGGCGTTCTCCTCGGCCGCGAAGCGCGACTGATAGCCCATGTCGCAGCCGATCGCCACATGCTCGGCGCCGAACTTTTTGGCCACATAGTCGATGTGGTCAAGGAAGGTGCCGATATGGCCCTCGCCGCCGAGGAAATCGGGAATGCAGCAGATCCCCACCAGCCCGCCGGTGTCGCAAATCGCTTTGATCACCTCGTCCGGCTTTCCCCGGACATGCCGGTGAAGGGCCGCCGCCGTCGTGTGGCTGGCGACCATCGGGCACTTGGAGGCCTTGGCGGCTTCGAGGCTCGTGCGCCAGCCGGAATGCGCCACGTCCACGATGATCCCGCACGCGTTCAGCTCGGCGATGACGGCCTCTCCGAAATCGCTCAGCCCGCCGTCCGCCTTCTCGCCCACGCCGTCGCCCATCATGTTCCGGCGGTTGTACGTCAGGTGCATCATCCGGACACCCAGCTGGAAGAACACGCGGATCAGGCCCATTTCATCCCGCACGTTTTCGAACTGCTGCCGGAGCGGCACCCCGTTGGTCGTCAGGTAAAGGCAGAGCTTGTCCTGCTTTTTCGCGCCCGCGATATCGTCCGGGGTTGCGGCCTTGAAAACCTCGTCGCGCAGAAGGTCCGTGACAAACGTAAACCGCGACAGGCGCTTGATGAGGCGAAGCGGATCGTTCCCCTC
>JAQVSS010000521.1 GCA_028700415.1 Kiritimatiellia bacterium | reverse complement strand
TTGTGGGCAAGGACGGTCAGGCCTTTGATGTGGGCGGCGGTGCCGATGGCCACGAGCACGGCGATCTGGCCGCGGTTGCCCTTGCAGAAGGGGGGCAGCTGGTCGGTGCGGAAAAGCCAGCCGGAAGGACGGCCGTCAAGTGTCACCTCCTGGACGACGACATTGGTGTTGCAGAGGGGCAGGGGGACGGCCCGTGCGGCCTGTCCGAACCAGTCCCGGCAGAAGTCCGCCGGGGTCGGCGTGCCGCTATCGGCCTTTGCCGGTGTGAAAAACAGAACGAATAGGCCTCCCCAAAGGCAAAGCTTCATCGCATTCCGGTTCATGTCTCGTCCCCCCCCTTTTCTGTTTTATTCTGCCTTAAACGGGTTATGCCACGCAACGCCAAAAAAAAGGCCCCGCCTAAGACGGAGGGGGTGCCCTCCGAAGTTGCCCCCGAGGGGGTGCCGCCAGTTTTCTTGCAGGAGTCTACGGTCTGCTTCGATGCTCTCGCCGCCGCATGATCCCAAGATACGCCCGCCTCTCTTACTTCGACATCTCCATCGCCCCATTTTCGGTGTCATGAATTGTGAGGCAACGCGCCTTGACAAGGAACGTACGTTATGCAAAAATCCGTACGTACGAAATGGAGGGAGGCGAAATATGACGCTTACTGCTTCTGCGCTGCGATCGGACATTTACCGGTTGCTCGATAAAGTTGCCGAGACTGGGAAGGAACTCGCGGTCGAGAGAAAAGGAAAACTGTTGAAGATCGTGCCGGCCGGCAAGCAGGGCAAACTGGCGCGCTTGACACCTCACACGTGTGTGCCGGGCGACCCGGAAGATCTGATCCACTCGGACTGGTCGGGGGAATGGCGCCATGATCTACCTTGACACGCACGTCGTCGTCTGGCTGTACGCGGGGGACACAGACCGTCTTTCTGTCCCGGCACGGGAACACATTGAAGGCGACGCCCTCTTGGTGTCCCCGATCGTGCAGCTGGAGTTGGCGTATCTGAAGGAGCTGGGCCGCATCACGGCGGAGTCTGCCCTGATCCTCGAGACGCTTGAGCAGAGCATTGGACTGGGAGTGTGTCGCCAACCGTTTCTCCGCGTCGTAGTCGAAAGCCTGGGACAGCATTGGACACGCGATCCCTTTGACCGGCTGATTGTGGCGCAAGCGCGTGTCAGTGGAGCCAAGCTGATCACGAAAGATCGCACCATTCGCGAGAACTACGGTCTTGCCGTCTGGTAACACGCGGCAAGGGCCAGCTTGAGTGGAAATAGGGTCATGTTTAGTGCCTTACAAACCAACAACAGTAACAAAAACAGGTTTTTGGAATGATGGAATACTGGAAAGATGGAAGAACGCTTCGGTTGCTTCAGGGTCAATCCTCCCATCATTACAACATTCCACTATTCCAGTTGGGTTGAGGGCTCTGCATGCGTTGGATGGTCGAACGGGCAATGAAACAATGATGCGCGTGTGCGGGTTATCCTGTCTGGATTTCGCTTGCGGAAGAGTGGGGCACACCCTATAATTTGAGCCATTCTGACACTGTGAAGGGGTGTGACACCGATGGCGTCCGGTTTTTTTGACAGATTGGTGGCCCGGATCGACAAGATGGGCCCGGAGAGTCTACAGGCGCAGATGTTGCGGCTGGCGCAGGAGCGTGGCTTTCTGGAGACGATTTTCCAGACGATCCAGGAGGGCGTGCTGGTCATCGACAACGCGGGGCGGCTGCTCTATGCGAACCGCGCCGCCGAAAAGCTGGCGGGGTTCGAGTTCGCGCGCACGAAGGGGCGGTCGATCCTGCGCTTCCTGCGCGAGTGGGACTGGGAGCGCCTTCTGGATTTGCCGGCCACGGATAGCGGGTGGTCGCGCATGGTGACGCGCGAGATCGAGATCTCTTATCCCGAGCACCGGTTCATCAGCGTGTATGCCGTGCCGCTGGATGAGGAGGGGCTGGTGGACAAGGGCGTGCTGGTGATCTTGCGTGACGTGACGCGGGACCGGAAACAGGAGGCGTCCGTGCTCGAGAGCGAGCGGTCCAATGCGGTCAAACTCTTGGCTGCCGGGGTGGCTCACGAGATCGGAAACCCGCTCAACGCGCTGAACATCCACTTGCAGCTGCTGTCGCGCGAGCTGTGCGAGCTGCCCGATGAGACGCGCAAGCCGCTCGCGGACCTCGTAGAGGTGGCGCGCGCGGAGGTCGGGCGCCTGGACGCCATCATCACGCAGTTCCTGCGGGCGATCCGCCCCACCAAGCCGGTGCTGCTCCCGGAACGCCCGACCGAGGTGCTGCAAGAGACGCTGAAGGTGTTGAAGAGCGAGTTTGAGAACCGGCGCATCGCGGTGTCGGTGGACATCCCGGACATGGTCCCCATGGTGCAGCTCGACCGGTCGCAGATCAAGCAGGTCTTTTTCAACGTGGTCAAAAACGCGCTGGAGGCGATGCCGGACGGCGGCTCGCTGAAAGTGGTGTTCGGCGTGGACGACGCCTATGTGGACATCGCGTTCACGGATACGGGCAAGGGAATCGCCCCCGACGAGTTGGGGCGCGTGTTCGAGCCTTATCACACCACGAAAGCGAAGGGGACGGGCCTGGGGCTGATGATCGTGCAGCGGATCATCGAGGAACACGGCGGGGAGATCGAACTGGCAAGCAAGCCGGGCG
>JAQVSS010000520.1 GCA_028700415.1 Kiritimatiellia bacterium | reverse complement strand
ATCACGGTGGCGTGTTCCGTGGTGGGCTTCTCGATGTCGGGCACGGGGGTGTCCGCGGCCAGGTAGACGCAGACGCGGTCGCCGGGCAGGAGGCCCTCGATCACCGCGGCGGCGGCGTCCTTGCAGACTTCCCAGACCTTGCCGCGGTCCAGTTCGTAATTCATGCTGTAGGAAGCGTCGATGACGATGGCCACGTCGCGGCGGGTGCGGCTGAGCCACGAGCCGGCGGCGGTGGTGCGGATCACGGGCATGGCGAAGGCGAAGCCCAGCGCCAGCAGCAGCAGGGTGCGCAGCAGCCACAGCAAGAGATTTTCGAAGCGCACCCGGCTGGAAGAGCGTTTCTGCGCGGCTTTGAGGAAGCGCAGGGTGGGGAAGGGCGTCACCACGGTGCGCCGCCGCTGGAACATGTGCAGCATCAGCGGTATCGCGGCGGCGGTCAAAGCCCAAAGGAAAGCTGGATTGGCGAAAACTAACATGAGCGTTTCCGGGTTCAGCGCGAGAGGCGCTTGCGTTCCTCCAGATAGGCGCGGACAAAGGTGTCGATCGGCTCGTCGGTTTTGATCAGCCGGTAGTCGATCTTCATTTCGGCGCAGGCCTTGCGGTATTTGTCGATGAATTCTCCCATCAGGTCTTTATACTCTTTTGCCAAAGAGCGCGGGTCGGCGATCAGGCGCTCGCCGTTTTCCATGTCCTCGAACTCCGCGCCGCGCTTGAGGTCCAGATTCAGCTCGACCGGGTCGAGCGTGTGCAGCACGATCACGTCATGCAGGTTCTTGCGGAAATGTGCCAGGGCTTTGATGATCTCCGGCTGGTCGTCGAGCAGGTCGGAGATGATGACGATCATGGCGCGGCGGCTGATGGATTCGGCGATCTGGTGCATCACGTCGGCGCCCGCGGTGCCCTTGGCCGGTTTGTAGCCCTGCAAAATCTTGAGCGAGTTGTTCAGCTCGTTGAAGGAGTTCTTGCAGGGCATGGAGGCGTCGAGCTTCTCGCCGTAAATGCACATGCCGACCGCGTCGCGGGACTTCAGCACGACATAGCCGAGCGCCGCCGCCAGTGTGCAGGAATACTTGAATTTAGTCGGCAGGTCGGCTGAGCTGCTGTATCCCATCGAGCCGCTGCGGTCCACGAGCAGGTACACGCGCAGGTTGGTCTCGTCCTGATAGCGCCGCACGAAATACTTGTCGGTGCGGCCGAGAACCTTCCAGTCGATGCGTTTAAGGTCGTCGCCGGGCATGTAGGCGCGGTGGTCGGCGAATTCGGTGCTGGCGCCTTTCTGCGCGCTGCGGTGGCGTCCGGCAAGCGTGCCTTCCACGACATAGCGCGAGTTGAGGGCGAGGCGGTTCAGCTTCGCCATCTGCGCGGGATTAAGGAAAGCTGCGATGCCTTCGCTCATCAGCGGCTCCTCGCGGGTGTCGCGACGATCCAAAAATCGCAGTCGCTGTCGATCATGACCGCGAAGCCGGCGTCCGAGCTGAGGCGCAGGAAGCGAATGCCGTTGACGATGCCGCTCGCGGTGGCCACGCCGCGCCGTTTGCCGACATCGGTGACGGTCTCGAACTCGACGCTGACCGGGGTGGTGGCCTTGCGGCTGACGATGGACGCCGATTTGCCGCCGTAAGCGCTGAGCGGCAGGGCCTTAAGGGGGGTGAGCCGGCTGCCGACGGTTTTACTGTAAAGTTTATAACGCTGGTTGGCGGAGTTGCGCAATTTGCTTAAAGCCTCGGTCTGATAGACCCAGGGGTCGCCGAAACGGTCGGTCTTTGGCGGCTGTTTGTCTTTGGTCAGGATTGCGAGCTGCGAAAATGAACCGGGATACTCCACATGGTCGGCGTAATAAGCCTGCAAGGCTTTCTCGGCACGCAGGTGGTCGAGGCGCGTCAGCCAGCGCCGGGCCATGGTGTCGGCATAGCGGGTCAGTGGCGGCGCGCCTTTATCCGCGGAGAGAGCGCTTTCGAAGATCCTGACGGCGTCGGACTGGTGCCCGTCCGCCAGCAGGTGCCATGCCGCCAGGGTTTTGACCACGGGCAGGAACTCGCCGAGGGTGGAGGCGCGGTCCATGACGCCCTGGCAAGCGTCGATCACGGCCCTGTGCGCGGCGGGGTCGCGCGCGTGCGCCGTCCATGTCCGCATGAAGGCGTCCTCCTGTGGCGTTGCGGCGCATAACGCGATACAGAACAGAAACAAACCCGGCAACAGGAGATAGTGTTTCATGAGCATAAAAGGAGCGGTGGCGCCGTGCTGTCTTGAATGTCCTCGTCTGATTATCAGCGGGTGCTGGAATACATGAGCATGTTGACGCCGAGCTTCAGGGCGTCGTCCGACAGGTAGCTGTTGCTGTATTTATTTGGGGACAGCTCCCAGGCTCCGGCCATGCCGATGGGGCTGTAGACCACGGCGGGGTGCCCGTCGACCTCCAGCGTCAAGACCTGCGGCGCGATGGCAGGTGAGTTGTTGTGCGATTTGGCGAGGGCGGGGGTCACCTTCATGCTGCCGATCGCGTTGGGCAGCCGGAAAAGCGGGTGGTTACGGTTCAGCATGCTGAAGGTCACGCCGGGCAGGACCCGGGCCATGTTCTCGCGGAAGGACACGTCAAAGGCCTTGCGTCCGCAGCAGGCCTCGGCGATCAGCAGGCCGCCGTGGCTGAGGTATTCGC
>JAQVSS010000135.1 GCA_028700415.1 Kiritimatiellia bacterium | reverse complement strand
CTTGGCCTCGTCGATGCGGGCGCGCAGGTCTTCGGGCGTTGCCGGGGGCCGTGGCGTCAAGGCGTGTGAGTTGGTGGCTGGAAGGGGGGCCGGGCCGGCGGCGGGTGTCCCCGCCGTCGGAGAAGCGGACGGCGCGTTGGTGGCGGCGGGACTGGGTCTGGGGTTTACGGTTTTAGCGCGGTCGGGAATCTGCACCATGCGCGTGAATAGGTCCATGCGCGACTCTTGGCCGCGGTCGGCCGGACGCTTTTTGAGTTCGGCGACCTCGCGTTTCACGGCGCGCAACTCCTCGTTGGGCGCCCAGCCCCCGATGATCAGGCCAAACAAAAGGACGAAAGGGAATAACACCGCGGATTTCATGTCACGAGTATACACGAGCACGGTCGGCCGCGTTACAAAAAAAAGGGGGGACACGTTTGTAGCCGGTTAGAGGCGGGGGGGGGCTCACGTTTGCGCGTAAATTTTGTCTCCCCGCGCCGGGTCGGATGTCGTACACTGCCCCTGTGTGTTGGAACAGGAAGGCGGAGCGCGGGGTGACGCGCAAGAGCAGGAAAGTGGGTGAGGATGTCGCGTACAGAGTTGTCGGAGGAGTTGGCCGGGGAGATCCGCAAGCGGGTTTTTGAGGAGCCGGGCTTCATGAAGGTGACGCAGGTGGTGCGCCGGGGCGGCAGCACGTTCCGGGTGAGTGTGCGGCCGGTGGCGATCAAAGGCGAGAAGCGGTATCAGGGCGAAATGACGGAGGCGGGCCAGACGACGGTCAAGAATTTCGACCCGGACGGGGCGCGGAAAGGTCTGGAGGACATGCTGGAGCAGACCGGGCCGCGCGAGCTGCACCTGATGACGGCCTTGGGCGACCTGCATGTGCGCGTGACCAAGAAGGGCAAGGCCTTGGTTTCGCGCAGCGCGGCGATGAGCCGCGTGGCCGACGCGCAGCCCGCCCATGACCGCGTCAAGCGGCAGCCGCTGACGTCGTTCGATTCGGGGGCGTTGCTGAAGGCGATCGGGATCGCGGACGCGGACGGGCGGATCAGGGCTTCGATGCGCGGCAAGTACGACCAGGTGAACCAGTTCCTGAAGGTGATCGATTCCGTGCTCGACGGGCGTGACGAGAAAACGTTGAACATCGTGGACTGCGGGTGCGGGCGCGCGTACCTGACGTTGGCGGTGTATGCCTATCTGACCCAGACGCGCGGATATGACGTGCGCGTATGCGGCATTGACCGCAGGGCCGATGTGATCGGGACGGCCCGCGCGCTGGCGGACACTCTGGACGTCGCGGCGCGGGTGAGTTTTGTTGAAGGGGAGATCGCGGACAGCGAGCCGGGGTTCGAGCCGGATCTGGTGTTGAGCCTGCACGCCTGTGACACCGCCACGGATGAGGCGTTGGCTCGCGGCATCGAATGGAAGTCCCGCTATCTGCTGTGCGTGCCGTGCTGCCAGCACGAATTGCACACGTCGCTGAAAGAGGGCGGGCCGATGCAGGCCGTGATGCGGCACGGCATTCTGCGCGAACGGCTGGCCGATTTGCTGACGGACACCTTCCGCGCGCAGATCCTCCGGGTGCTGGGCTTCCGCGTCAACGTGATGGAGTTCGTCTCGGCCGAGGCCACGGCGCGGAACATTCTGCTCAAGGCCGAGTTCTGCGTGAAGCCGGGGCAGGCGGGGGCGGTCAGCGAGTATCTCGAGCTGCGGGATTTCTGGAAGGTCACGCCCTGGCTCGAGACGCGCATGGAGAAGCTGATGGGAAAATATCTTTCGCGGTATTGAGCCGCGGTGCCGCATGGGTGCGAAAAAACGGCCGTCGCGGAGAGTCCGCACCGCCGGCATCGGGGTCAGGGCATCCGCTGCGGCTTCTTAAGCGTTATTGCGTCCGCTTGACATCCCGGAACGTATTATGTAAATTAAAAACTCCATTTTAAGCCCTAATTAGGTGTCGTCTATCTGTAAACGGTGACAGCACGGTAGTGCCGGTTCGATACGGGGAATAGGTTTCCGATGGCAGCAAAAAAAGCAAAAGCGAAAAAAAGCGTGCCGGTTCACAAAACGGTGGTTAAAAAAGCGGTCAAGAAGAATGCGGCTCCTTCGGCCAAGAAAGCGGTGAAACCGGCCAAGAAAGCGGTGAAACCGGCCCAAAAAGCGGTGAAACCGGCCTCCAAAGCGGTGGCGCCGGTTAAAAAAGCGGCTCCGAAGAACACCAAACCGAAAAAAACAGTCAAAAAACCGGATGCCGAGCTCGTGTCTAAAGGAGTGGCGGCGGGGCTGACGGATGAGGCGTCTGAGCCCTCGAAGGAAGAGTTGGAGTTCGATGCCGAGGAGCTGGTTCATCTCGGCTCTGACGATGTCGTGATTGACCATGTTTTGCATGAGGGCGACGAGATCGACGATTTGGTCGCGGAGATCGATGACGCGGATCCGTTCGTAGAGGGTGTGGAGCTGGGCGAGGCTGAGGGTGGGCTGGATTTCGAGGTGGCCGAGGGGGCTGAGTTTACCGTTGGGTACGAGTCGGAATTGGCGCTGGACGCGGATCGCGCGGAGGCGAAGGCCAAGCGCGAAGAGCGCAGTGAGCGGATCAAAACGCTGATCAAGCGTGCCGAGAGCCAGGGCGGATACCTGACCTACGACGACATTAACGAGACCCTGCCGAATGCGGTGATCAAAGATACGGATATCGAATCGTATTTGGCGATCCTGCGCGGGATGGACATTGAGATCATCGATGCCTCCGAGGTTGACCGGTTCCGCAGCGAGCACGAGCAGGAGGAGCAGCACGGGCGCAGCAGCCGGATGGATTTCTTTGATGACCCGATCCGGATGTATTTGCACCAGATGGGGCAGGTGCCGCTGCTGACGCGCGAGCAGGAGGTCGAGATCTGCAAACGCATCGAGCTGGCCGAGAGCAAAGAGCGCGAGATGTTCAACCAGTTCGCTTTCACGCCGCGGCTGTATCTGGAGCTGGTCGACCGTCTGGAGACCGGCACGGAACGGTTTGACCGTGTGGTGACCGACAAGTTTGCGGACAGCCGTGATGCCTATATGGAAGGCGCGGGCAAGATCAAAAAGAACCTGCAGAACGTGCAGGCGAAAATCCTGAAGGCCTACGCGGCGGTGAAGCAGTGCGGCAAGGATGCGGCCAAGCGCAAGCGTATGGGCAAAGCGTTGGAGAAGGCGCGTCACGAGCTGATCGGCGTGTTCCAGAGTTTGAATTTCAAGCAGAAGATTTTGGAAAGCCTCTGTACCGAGGCGGATGAAAAGATCTACCGCCCTTACAAGCACCTGCTGAACGAGCAGGCCAAGCTGAACAAGCAGCGGCAGACCAAAAAACGTGACCAGGCCCTGCAAGAAGGCGCTCTGCGTATCGCGGCGATCGAGCAGGAGTTCGGAATGGACCCCTCGGAGTTTCTCGCCAAGTTCGAGGAATTGCGCGATGTGTTGCGCTCGGGCCAGAAAGCCCGGACCGAGATGGTCGAGGCGAACCTGCGTCTGGTGATCAGTATCGTTAAGAAGTACATGAACCGCGGCCTTTCGTTCCTCGACCTGATTCAAGAGGGGAACACGGGGTTGATGAAAGCCGTGGAGAAGTTTGAATATCGGCGTGGCTACAAGTTCAGCACGTATGCCACATGGTGGATCCGGCAGGCCGCGACCCGTGCGATCGCTGACCAGGCCCGCACCATCCGTATCCCGGTTCACATGATCGAGACGATCAACAAGTTGCTCCGTGTTCAGAAGAAACTTGTGCAGGAACTGGGACGCGAACCGACGCCGGAGGAGGCCGCCGAGGAGATGGATATTCCCGTCGAGCGCGTGCGCGCCGTCTACCGTATGGCTCAGCAGCCGATTTCGCTGCAGAGCCCGGTGGGGGATGGGGATGATGCGCACTTCGGCGACTTCATCGAGGACAAGTCCGCAGAGAACCCTTCAGAGATGACGGCTTACAGCATGCTGAAGGAGCGTCTGCAGGAGGTGCTGACAACCCTGACCGACCGCGAACGCCAGGTGTTGGATTACCGGTTCGGGTTAACCGACGGTTATTCCCGCACGCTGGAGGAGGTCGGTAAGCAGTTCAATGTGACGCGTGAGCGCATCCGCCAGATCGAAGCCAAGGCGTTGCGCAAGCTGCGTCACCCCACACGACTGCGCAAGCTGGAGGGCTTTCTGGAAACGCGCTGATGCGGAAATGGGCGCCGCGCGCAAGCGGGGCGCCCCGCAGGCCTTAGCACCTACCGGTTGCGTGGCTTAAGGTTACAGTGCGACCTCTCCGGCAGAGTCGTGTGAATGATCAATGATGAGTGAACCAAGGAGGTTCTTTTGGACAGTGTGTTTCTGACGTCCCCCGTACTGTGTTGTACGGCTGCGGGCATGGCGGCCGGCCTGTTGGTCGGATATCTCGCCGGTAAATTCGGTAGCCGAGGCGGCTCGGGTTATGATGCGGGCGGAGATGGGGAGTGCGTGGAGATTTATGTCGGCAACTTGAGTTACGACATGAGCGAAGCGCAGATGCGCAAAGAGTTCGAGAAGTATGGCGAGGTCAAGTCGGCGCGCATCATCTCGAACAGGTTCAACCGCAAATCCAAGGGGTTCGGTTTCGTCGAGATGCCGAACCGCCCGGAGGCGGAGGCCGCGATCCGGGCGCTCCACGACAAGGATATTCTCGGGCGCAAATTGCGTGTGAACGAGGCGAAAAACAAGTCACACGAATAAACCGAAGGCGTCCCGGAAACGGGACGCCTTTTGATTCTGCGGGTCATGGGGTGCGCGTATGAAGGCTGAGGAGAACCGTTTGGACAAGACCATGCGGATCGATATCGAGCCGTTCGCGGTGGATGCCGGTGTCCGCGTGGCCGTGCCGGTTCCGCAGCGGAGCCGGAGCCGCACCTGGCGCAGCCGCACGCTGCTGAAGCGCGACACCCCGTTCTATAAACTGCTGGAGAGCGTCTACGATGCCGTGCTCATCACGACGCGCGCCGGCGAAATCCTCGAGTGCAACGAGCGCGCCGCCGAGTTTTTCCTGATGGCTCCGCAAACGCTTACCGGACGGGAGGTGCTGAGCCTGATTTCCGGCGCGACGGAATCTCTGCTTGAGACCATCAACAAGAATCTGGTCAGCAAGAAATACACCTTGGTGGAAGCGCGCTGCAAACGTTCCGACGGCACGTCCTTCGCGGCCGAAATCGCGGTCAACAAGGTCGATCTGGACGCGCAGGGGCAGCTCTGCTTCTTCGTGCGCGATATCACCGTCCGCCAGCAGGCGCAGAGTGCGCTCGAGGATGCGGTCGAACGGCTACAGGCGCATGACCGCGCGCGCATGGAGTTTGTCTCCAACGTTTCCCACGAGTTGCGCACGCCCCTCACCTCGATGATCTACGCGGTCAGCAACATGTTGCGCGGCGTGGTCGGCCCTATGCCTGAGAAGGCTTTGCTCTATCTGGAGCGGCTGCAGTCCGACTGCCACCGCCTGCTGGCGACCGTGAACGACATTCTCGATTTGCGCCAAGTGGAGAACAAAACCCTGGTGCTCACGAAAAAAGTCGTGCCGCTGGGGATCGTGATCCGCGAGGGGGCCGAGACGCTGCAGGTGCAGGCCGACTCGAAACGGATCGCCGTGCGCTTCGATTTCGGGGAACGCGAACTGTTCTGCTGGTGTGACGCGCAGAAGATCGAGCGCGTTGTGCTGAACATTGTGGGCAACGCGGTCAAGTTCACGCCGGCGAACGGTGAGATTTCCATTTCCCTGGCTCAGCATCCCGCAAAGCCGAAACTGGCCCTGCTGACGGTGAGCGACACCGGCATGGGGATTCCCCCCGAGATGCTGCCCCGTGTGTCGCAGCGGTATTTCCGGGTGGGCGACCACGTGAGCGGGTCGGGCCTGGGCCTTGCGATCTCGCGCGAAATTGTGGAGCTTCACGGCGGCAGCATGGAGTTCGCGAGCCCCGTGCCCGGCACCGCGTGCGGCACGGCGGTCTATGTCAGCCTGCCGCTGGCGCCGAAGCCGCTGGTTGTGGCCTATTCGCGGGACGACGAGACGTCCGCTTTTCTCAAGGCCCGGATCATGGGGCAGGGGTATGGCTTGGCGTTCGCTGATTCGGCGAAAGAGGCGTTGGAGTTCTGCTTGTCCAGACAACCGTGCGTTTTCGTTCTGGACTCGCGGGTCGCGGACATGGAGGTGCGTGACATCGTGCTGCGCGTGCGTGAGGAGAGCAGGACCAAGCGCCTCCCGGTCATTGTGCTCGGGCTTAAGGCGCTCGAGCGTAACGAGATCGAGCTGTACCGCCATTTCGACATCTTCTACTGCAAGCTGCCGTGGAGGGAGAAAGACCTTGTCAATAGCCTGGCCATGGCGGTTTTGGGCAAGTTGCGCTGAAAGGTGCGGGGAGGCTAAAATGCTTCATCAGGTTACGGTGTTATGTGCGGCGGTCGTGTTTTCCGTGTTGGCCGGGGCGAGTCAGGCGCAGACGGTTCTGCGCGTGCACGTGCAGGGCGGGAGTGACCGGCAGGACGGCAGCGCGGGAAAACCTTTCGATTCCATCTGGAAAGCGCGCGAGGCCATCCGCGGGATGAAGCAGGGCAAGGCCTTTCCCGAGAAAGGCGTTGTGGTGGAACTCGAAGGCGCGTTCGCCATGCCGGTCAACGCGTTCGCGCTCGACGCGAGCGATGGCGGCCTGTCTGCCGATGCCCCGGTCGTCTACCGTGCCGCGAAGCGCGGGGCTCTGTTCATCGGCGGCCATATCCTGCCGGAAAGCGGCTTCCGCCCGGTGACCGATGCGGCGGTGCTGGCCCGTTTGCCGGAGGAGGCGCGGGGCCGGGTTGTCGCGTTCGACTTGAAACCGGTCGGCGTGGCTGCGCTGGCGCCGCTGCCGGACAAGTTCAGCGGCTGGAATGAGATGGAAGTCTTCAGCGGCGGCAGGGCGATGCGGCTCGCCCGCTGGCCGAACGCGGGCTGGGCGGAGATCGCCAAGGTGATCGACCGCGGGGTGAAGCCGGTCGACAAGGCGACCGGCGAATGGGAGTTCGGCTATAAGGGCGGCACGTTCGAATATGCCGAAGACGCCCCTGCCCGCTGGGATGTCGGGAAAGGGATTTGGATGAACGGGTTCTGGTGCCACGACTGGGCCAACGAGACGCTCAAGATCGGGGCTATCGACAAGGAGAAGCGGCAGATCACGTCCGCCGCCGTCCACACCTATGGCATCGGCAACTCTTCCAAATGGCACACGGCCAAGCGCCGTTACTATGTTTTCAACCTGCTGGAGGAACTCGACACCCCCGGCGAATGGTACGTGGACCGCGAAAACCGGCTGCTGTACTTCTATCCCGTGAACGGCGATGTGAGCGACGTCGTGCTTTCCGTCCAGAAAAAACCGATCTTCCAAATCAACGGAGCCCGCCACATCAGACTGGAGGGGTTGACCTTTCAGTACAGCACGGGGAAAGCGGTCGCGCTCAACGGTTGCGAGAATGTCGTGCTGGAAAACCTCCGCGTGTCGGACATCACGACGGACGGCATCGGCGTCTACCAAGGCAAAAAGTGCGGGCTGAACCGGTGCGAGGTGTCCGGCGTGGGCGGCACGTGTGTGTCTGTGACGGGCGGCGACCGCAAGTCGCTGACCGCGTGCAACCATTTCGTCACGAACTGCCGCCTGCACCACAGCGGGCGGCTGCAGCGGACGCAGGGAAAATGCCTGACCTTCGGCGGCGTCGGCATCCGTGTGGCGCACAACCTGATTTACGACGCGCCCTACATCGCGGTCACTTACGGGGGCAACGAGAATCTCTTCGAGTACAACGAGGTCCACTCCGCGATGATGGAAAGCGGCGACGGCGGCGGCCTGTACACAGGACGGGACTGGGGCTCGCAGGGCAACATCGTCCGGTACAACTACTTTCACCATTTCGGTAAGCCCGGGGTGGATTGGCAGAGGGCGCGGGGGCTGAATCCCGAGTACGAGCCGCTCAGGGAAAACGTGAGTGTCATGGGTGTCTATCTGGACGACTGCGACAGCGGCGACACGGTCAGCGGCAATATTTTTTACCGTGTGGGCTGGTCGGCCTTTGTCGGCGGGGGGCGCGACAACACGGTCAGCAACAACCTGTTCATCGAATGCACCTCCGCGCTGCATCTGGACGACCGCGGCCTGAAGCGTGCGCGGCCGGGCGAGGGGATCCGGGACGGCTGGGACCTGCTGGCCAAACTTCAGGCGTTCAACTTTCAGGAAGCGCCCTGGAAGGACAAGTACCCGCATCTGGTCAACATCATGGGGGACGCCCCCAAGTTGCCTTTGCACAACGTGTTTTGCGAAAATGTCGCGATCAACTGTTCCGTGTTTCTAAATACAGGCGGTTCGGTGAGGACGACGTCGTTGCCTCGCCTGGACTTCCACAACAACCTTGCGGTCGGGCCGGTCAACAAACGCGATGCGGAGGCCTTCCCGCAGACGGTGGACGGCACGAAACGTGTCGAGCTCTGTTCCGCAGCCCTTCCTGGCAGCGCTGATCCGGATGTGGACGGGTTCAAGGTCCAGGACAGTGCCGACTTCAAGAAACGTGCGCCGTGGTTCAAGCGGATACCCTTTGAGCAGATAGGACTTACCCCATGACAGACATCACTCTCCATCCCCATCGTGATTTTTCCGTGTTGCGCCGGCACCCGTGGATTTTTTCCGGGGCGATCGCCCGTGTGGACGGCGCGCCGGCCGCGGGCGAGGCCGTGCGCGTGCTGTCGTCCGACGGCGCGGTGTTGGGCGTGGGCGCGTTTTCGCCCGCCTCGCAGATCCGGGTGCGCATGTGGACGTTCGACGGCGGGCAGACGGTGGATGAGGCGTTCGTGCGCGACCGCGTGGCGCGTGCGGTCGGGGCGCGCGCTCTCTTTGTGGCCGAGGACGCGACGGACGCCTACCGGCTGGTGAACGCCGAGGCGGACGGCGTGCCGGGGCTGGTCGTGGACCGGTATGGCGAGTGGCTGAGCTGCCAGTTCACCACGGCGGGTGCGGAGCGCTGGAAGAAGGAGATCGTTTCGGCGTTGCAGACCTATTCCCCGTGCCGCGGCATTTACGAGCGCTCCGACGTGGATGTGCGCGAACACGAAGGGTTGGCCCCGTTCACCGGCGTGCTGGCGGGAGAGGCCCCGCCGGAGCGGATCGGGATTGTCGAGAACGGGTGCCGGTATCTGGTGGATGTGCGGGAGGGGCACAAAACGGGGTTTTATCTCGACCAGCGCGACAACCGGGAGCTGATTAAACGTCACGCCAACGGGTGCGACGTGCTCAACGCGTTTTCTTATACGGGCGGGTTCGGCATCGCGGCGGTGGTTGCGGGCGCGGCCTCGGTGACGCATGTGGACCTTTCGGGGGCGGCATTGGAGTTGGCCAAGGCCAACACGGCGCTGAACACCTGCCACGTCGGCGCGTCGTCCTTCCTTCAGGGCAATGTCTTCGAAGTGCTGCGTGCCTTCCGGGACGCGGGCCGCTCGTTCGATCTGGTGGTGCTGGATCCTCCCAAGTTTGCGGAGTCCAAGGGCAGCCTGATGAAAGCCGCGCGCGGGTACAAGGACATCAACCTGCTGGGCATCAAGCTGCTGCGGCCGGGAGGGGTTCTGGCGACGTTCTCGTGTTCTGGCCTGATGACGCCGGAGCTGTTCCACAAGGTGGTGTCGGATGCGGCGGTGGATGCCAAGCGCGACATCCAGGTGCTCAGGCGCCTGCAGCAGGCCGAGGATCATCCGGAAGGGCTGTGCTTCCCCGAAGGGCTGTACCTGAAGGGGCTGCTCTGCCGGGCGTGGTAGGGCGCTCCCTCCGCCGCAATCCGCTCAGCAGAAACCTCCGCAAGGTGTTGCGCGCGCTTCAGGATTAACCATGAGTTATGTCCTATGTCTAATTACGACCCCAGTCACTCTGGGAATCAGGATTAAGAGTACGATTAAGATTAAGTCGGAACGACTGCCTGCATAATCGTACTCTTGGCGAATAGGGGCAACTTGAGCCGTTCTCCCGCCGGTCAGGGCTTGTAGCCCCAAACCCGGTAGAAGGCGGTGCCGCCCTGAATTTCCGTGTCGATATAGGTGTTCAGCGGCGGTGTTGCCGGGATGTTGTCGGCGATATCGCGGAACGGTTGTCCGAGCGTGTTGGACCGTTCCAGGAAGTAATAGTATCCCGGCACACTGTTCCAGGAGAGCCGCATGCCCTGCCCGCACGGTTCGACCAACACGGTCAGCGGCTCAAGGGTATATGTCGCGCCGCAGTGATTGTTGCCGACGCTCTTTTCCTGAACGGGGCCGTTGCGGTTCACGATGGCCATCGCATGGTAGGTCCCCTTGGTGAAGGGTGCCCGCAGGTCGGCGAACGTCACAACAGCGGTCTGGCCGGTTTGCAGCGTGCCCACGGCGATCACGGCGTCCGGGGCGGTTTCCGGAGCCGAAGTGTAGGATGCGTTGCCGCTCCAAAGCTCCACGGCGCCCGCATCGCCGGGGAGATCCCCTTCATTGCTCACGCGCACGACGGCCTGGAAGCGTGTGCCGACCACGGAGGGCGACGGGGTAACCTCGACCGAGCGGATCACGAAATCGGGTTTCATCCACTCGGGCGGGTTTTCCGGCGGCGGCGGAATGGGGGCCTCTTCCGTTTCCGGGTCGGGCAAATCCACGACGCAGGTCTCGGTATCGCTCACGAGATGCCCGGCTTGGGTTTGTCCGATCACCTCGGCGGTGTTGGTGATCGCGGTACCAGCGGCCAATTCGG
>JAQVSS010000519.1 GCA_028700415.1 Kiritimatiellia bacterium | reverse complement strand
GCGTGCGGCTTGAAGAGGTTAAATGAGCAGAAACAACGGAGTGGCACATGAGACAGTCGATTGGTTTGACAATTCTGGCGGCCGCGGTGACGGCCGGGGCGACGACGTACACGCTGAACACGGCGGACGGGACGTACGATTCGCCCGTCGCGCTCGAGGACCAGACGCTGACGACGGACGGAAGCGAGACCAACACCTTCGCGCAGATGATGGCCGCGTTCACCGCGGGCGACACGCTCGTCATCACGGGCGGCGGATGCGTGGCGTCGTGCGACGAGATGGCCAACTTCACGAACGTGACCAGCACCATCCGGATCGAGACGAACACCGTGTTCATCTTCGCGAAGGAGGGGCAACTGGGGCCGTACACAAACATTTTGGGCGACACCACCGCGCCCACGGTGCGCGTGATGCCCGGCGGCACGCTCGCCATGAAGACGACGGTGAAGGTGCGCTTTTCGGCGCCGCTCTACCTCGCGGGCGACGGCAAGGACGGCATGGGCGCGCTGTCGCTCGACTCGTCCGTGTCTCAGATGGACTCGCTCATCTACTCTGCGCACGTGACGCTCACGGCCGACGCCTCGCTCCGCTACCGCACCTCCTTCCGGGCGGACCTCCACGGTTCCCGTTCCCTCAACCTGGGCGGCTATACCCTCACGATCGCGCGCGGCAAGACCCTGTCCTCCAATCCCACGTTCTGTTTTAACACGTCAACTGTCTATCCGCAAGGCGCCGGGCACATCGTGGTCGACGGCGTCACGATCCAGACGCAGACCGGAGGAGCCTGGAGCGGCGACGCCTCGAACACGATCACGTTCCAGAACGGCGCGCGGTTGTCCTTCTACAGCAACAGCACGACGTTCAAGTGGACGCTGATCTGGAACACGACCGGGTCGTGGGGCCTCTCTGGAGGAACAGGTTACTTCAGCGGCTTCGACTGGACAAACAAAAACAACTGGGCAGGCCCCGTGCGCATCGACGCGCCGAGGATCTCCTTCGACAGCGGATTGAACCAGGGCATGACGTTCAAGGATGCCGTTTCCGGCACGGGCGGCCTGTACGCCAACAACGGCTGGCTGCAATTCTTTTCGAGTTCGAACTCCTACGAAGGGGCGCTCGGGCTTAAGGGCGGAACCTCGGATTCCGGGATCGCGTTCCGCACCCCCGGGTCGCTGCCGATGAACAACGCGCTCCTCGCGGTGACGAACGCGGGCGTGTTTCTGGGAACGGGCAAGTACGGGCTGCGGGCGACCGACTACTACGTGAAGGCGGACACGAACGTCACCGTCACGGGCGGAACGGAGCAGGGCGTCTGGACGTCGCTCCGGAAGTCCGGAGCGGGCCTGCTCGACGTGCAGAGCCTCTTCGTCATCACGGGGAAGACGGACATCGCCGAGGGCACGCTGCGCGTGGCGGCGCCCCGTGAGATCACGGCGTATTCCGCCGCGCCGGGCATCTGGCAGGGGTCGACTCATTCCTCCAACGCGACCTTTGTGGCGGAAATGGATGCTGGCTGGTATCTCTCGATTTCGAACGACGTGTGCACGTGCATGGAGCAGCTGCGCTCCGACACGCCGATGCCGGCGTACGACACGTACACGTGGAACGGCTACGTGTGGAACCGCTCGGCGACGAACGAGACGTGGACGTTCGCGCTGTCGATCAAAGGCTACAGCCGGCTGTACATCGACAGATCCTGGCTCATGAGCACCGACGACAACGGCAACGTTCTCCGCATCAACAAGACGGTCACGCCCGGCGCGCACGAAATCCTCCTGAAGGTGAATCCGCGAAACTACGGCGGGAACGGGTCCCAAAGCGTTGTACCGACCTGGACGAACAACATGGGCTTCGCGATCGACCGCTACGGCCGCGGCACGACAAACCACTGGGACTACGTCTTCCCGGTGAACGAGCCCTCCACGGTCGACGGCGGCAACGGCTACTGGTTCACGCGCGACACGCGCGACGTGGGCGACTTCCCCGAGGGAACGCTCGCCGCGCTCTCCGACGACTTTTTAATGACCACCACGACGTTTTTCAAGGACCTCACTGTCCGCGCGGGCGCAACCCTCGACCTCAACTGCACAAACGGCGTGACGAAGCCGCTGCTCATCGGGAAGCTCTCCGGCGAGGGCACGATCACGAACGGCTCGGTCAAGGTGACGGAAGCGCTGAACGTGGCCGACGGGACGGCCGCGCCGCTTACGGTCCGCGGACGGCTTTCATTCGCGGACGGCGCGACGTTCTCGGTGGACAATCCGCAGAGCCTGAAGCGGGGCGTCGTCTACACGAACGTGGTGGCGGACGCGATCGACGGCGGCTTGCCCGCGGCGGACGCGCTCTTCGCGGAGATTCGCGGGAAAATAGCGAAGTCGGAAGACGGCAAGGCCTTGACACTGACGTTCTTCCAGCAGGGGACGACGGTATTCCTCCGCTGATCGACAAGCCCGCCGCCCGTGTATTCACGGGTGAGGCGGACGAGACATTCGCTGCATGTATCGCGGTTTTTGCGGTACAGGTTACATGTTACAGGTTAGTGCCCTTACAAACCAACAGCGGCAATAAAAAACAAGTTGTTTTGGAATGATGGAATACTGGAATGTTGGAAGATCATTCGGCTGCTTCGATCTCAACCCCATCATTCCACCATTCCAATATTCCAGTTGG
>JAQVSS010000518.1 GCA_028700415.1 Kiritimatiellia bacterium | reverse complement strand
CGCCTTAAGAAAGCGCGCCGCGTTTTGCGGGCCGACAATCAAGGCAGGCAACTGTTTGCGCACACGCACAAGGAAGATAAACTCGTCATCCTCGGGCAGGGCGTCGGCCGGTGTGATGATGCGGGCGATATGGACGCCCGGCTCAAGGCCGTTGACCACAAACTCGATATCGGTCTCGGATTCGGCCTCCGGGGTAATGCTGCGACGCCCGCGTTCCTGGCCCGCGATCTCCAGCCCCAGCGTGATCTGCTTGGCCGCGCCGGAGCGCCCCACGCGCGCTTTCAGACGCGCGGTCTGGCCGGCCAGCATGATCAGCGGCGAGACTTTGACATCCGACGGCCAGGCGTTTTCCGGAGCTTTGGCGCCGGCCAGCAATGCAAAGAAAGAGATTTCGTCGCGCTGTTCGCGTGTGATCACGGCGCGCCCGTCAGTATTGGCGGTTTCGTCGTTTTTGGCTGCGTCGCGGAAGCCTTGCCAGGCCAGCGCCTGCCCGTCGGTCATGACATACACCTCGCGCTCGCGGCGGCCGTCCTGCTGTTCCAGGGCGGCAACGGCCGCGGCCACGGTCTCGTCGAGCTTGGAAGTGCCCGGCAGGCATTTCAGGGCATTGACGGCCTGTATAACGGTGGCGTGTTCCGTGGTTGGTTTCTCGATGACGGGCACGGGGGTTTCCGCGGCCAGATAGACGCAGACGCGATCGCCGGGCAAAAGACCCCCGATTACCGTGGCCGCGGCATCTTTACAGATTTCCCAGACCTTGCCGCGATCCAGCTCGTAATTCATGCTGTAGGAAGCGTCGATGACGATGGCCACGTCACGGCGGGTGCGGCTGAGCCACGAGCCCGCGGCGGTGGTGCGGATCACGGGCATGGCGAAGGCGAAGCACAGCGCCAGCAGCAGCAAGGTGCGCAACAGCCACAGCAAGATGTTTTCGAAGCGCACCCGGCTGGAAGAGCGCTTCTGCGCGGCTTTCAGGAAACGCAGGGTGGGGAAGGGCGTCACCACGGTGCGTCTGCGCTGAAACATGTGGAGCATCAGCGGTATCGCGGCGGCGGTCAAAGCCCAAAGGAAAGCTGGATTTGCGAAAACTAACATGAGCGTTTCCGGGTTCAGCGCGAGAGGCGCTTGCGTTCCTCCAGATAGGCGCGGACAAAGGTGTCGATCGGCTCGTCGGTCTTGAGCAGGCGGTAGTCGATCTTCATTTCGGCGCAGGCCTTGCGGTATTTGTCGATGAACTCGCCCATGAGGTCTTTGTATTCTTTAGCCATAGAGCGCGGGTCGGCGATCATGCGCTCTCCGTTTTCCATGTCCTCGAATTCCGCGCCGCGCTTGAGGTCCAGGCTCAGCTCGACCGGGTCGAGCGTGTGCAGCACGATCACGTCATGCAGGTTCTTGCGGAAATGGGCGAAGGCTTTGATGATCTCCGGCTGGTCGTCGAGCAGGTCGGAGATGATGACGATCATGGCGCGGCGGTTGATCGATTCGGCGATCTGGTGCATCACGTCGGCGCCCGCTGTGCCCTTGGCCGGTTTGTAGCCCTGCAAAATCTTGAGCGAGTTGTTCAGCTCGTTGAAAGAGTTTTTGCACGGCATGGAGACATCGAGTTTCTCGCCGTAAACGCACATGCCGACAGCGTCGCGGGACTTCAGCACTACATAGCCGAGCGCCGCCGCCAGTGTGCAGGAATACTTGAACTTGGTCGGCAGGTCGGTAGAACTGCTGTAACCCATCGAGCCGCTGCGGTCCACGAGCAGGTACACGCGCAGGTTGGTCTCGTCCTGATAGCGCCGCACGAAATACTTGTCAGTGCGGCCGAGAACCTTCCAGTCGATGCGTTTCAGGTCGTCGCCGGGCATGTAGGATCGGTGATCGGCGAATTCGGTGCTGGCGCCTTTCTGCGCGCTGCGGTGGCGGCCGGCCAGAGTTCCTTCCACGACATATCGCGAGTTGAGAGCGAGGCGGTTCAGCTTCGCCATCTGCGCGGGATTAAGGAAAGCTGCGATGCCTTCGCTCATCAGCGGCTCCTCGCTGGTGTCGCGACGATCCAAAAGTCGCAGTCGCTGTCGATCATGATCGCGAAGCCGGCGTCCGAGCTGAGTCGCAGGAAGCGTATGCCGTTGACGATGCCGCTCTCGGTGGCCACACCGCGCCGTTTGCCGGCATCGGTGACGGTTTCGAACTCGACGCTGACAGGGGTGGTGGCCTTGCGGCTGACGATAGACGCTGATTTGCCGCAGTAAGCGCTGAAAGGCAGAGCCTTAAGGGGGGTGAGCCGGTTGCCGACGGTTTTGCTGTAAAGTTTATAACGCTGGTTGGCGGCGTTACGCAATTTGCTGAAAGCCTCGGGCTGATAGACCCAGGGGTCGCCGAAACGGTCGGTAATTGGCGGCTGTTTGTCTTTGGTCAGAACCGAGAGCTGCGAAAGCGCGCCGGGATACTCCACGTGGTCGGCATAATACGCCTTCAAGGCTTTCTCGGCCCTCAGGTGGTCGAGGCGCGTCAGCCAGCGCCGGGCCATGGTGTCGGCATAGCGTGTCAATGACGGCGCTCCTTTATCCGCGGAGAGCGAGCTTTCGAAGATCCTGACGGCGTCGGACTGGTGCCCGTCCGCCAGCAGGTGCCATGCCGCCAATGTCTTGACCACGGGCAGGAACTCGCCGAGGGTGGAGGC
>JAQVSS010000134.1 GCA_028700415.1 Kiritimatiellia bacterium | reverse complement strand
CGCCCAGATTCTGGCGGGCGTCATGGAGGGTCTCACCACGGGCGCGCCCATCGCTCTCCACATCGTCAACCGCGACCACGCCAACTGGAAGGGTAAGCCGGTTCCCGCCTACACCACACCGAGACCCGGCCACGCCGATCTCGCCGCCGCCGTGAAGTACGGCTACAACGACATCCGACCGGCCCTCGAACGCGCCTCGGCCCGCGAAACCGCCTCCCGCGTGGCGGTCGGCGCCGTCTGCCGCGCCTTTCTCAAAACGTTCGGCATCACCGTCGGCGGGTATGTGGCCAGTATCGGCGGCCATGCCGCCGCACTGGGCGGGATCCCGTTCGGCGAGCGCCTCCGCCGCGCCCGCACTTCCGAAACACAGTGCCCCGATCCTGCCGCCGCCGGACTCATCACCGCCGCCATTGCCAAAGCCCATGGCGAAGGCGAGACCCTTGGCGGCGTCATTGAAGTGGTGGCCGAGGGGTTGCCGGTCGGCCTTGGCTCGCACGTGAACAGAGACCGCCGCCTCGACGCCCGCCTCGGACAAGCCGTGCTCGGCGTCCCGGCCATCAAAGGCGTGGCTTTGGGCGACGCCTTCGACAACGCCAACAACGCGGGCACACACGCCAACGACGCGATCCGCCTCATTCCCGGCGGCAGCCTCGCGCGGGACACCAACGCCTGCGGCGGCATCGAGGGAGGCATCTCCAACGGCCAGCCCATCTGGCTGCGCGCCGCCATGAAGCCGATTCCCACCACGCGCAAAGGGCAGGACACCGTAGACCTTGCGACGGGCCAGCCCTGCCTCACCTGCTACGAGCGCTCCGATGTTTGTCCTGTTCCGCGCGCCGTCGTTGTCCTCGAAGCCGTGGTCGCCATCGTCCTCGCCGACGCCCTGATCGAAAAGCTCGGCGGCGACAGCCTCGCCGAGATGAAACCCCGGTTCGAGACGCTCCGCCGCGCCACGCTCAACGACGTCCGCATGACCGGCGAACCCCACGTCTTCTGGCCGTGACGCACCGGTTCACAACGTTCAACCCACGACACTCGGGACTCGTCCTTTACAGCTTCCGAACGCCAACCTGTCAACGCCTATGCACACTTTCCTTTACGGCCCTCCCGGCAGCGGCAAATCAACGGTCGGGCGAATCCTCGCCCAGAGGTTAGGTCTGCCCTTCATCGACCTCGACGCGGTCATCGAAGCCTCCGCCAAACAAACGATCCGCGACATCTTCGCCTGCGAGGGCGAGGCCGGGTTCCGCGCCCGCGAGAGCGCCGCGCTCGCCTCGGCCATCGCGGGCACCCCGTCCGTCATCGGTCTCGGCGGAGGCGCGTTGCTGAACCCGGAGAACCGCGCGCGGGCCGAAAGCGCGGGCGAAATCCTCTGCTTCGACGCGGACGCCGCCACACTCGAAGGCCGCGTCGCGCGCGCCCCCGGCGTGCGGCCCCTTCTGAGCACGCCAACCTCCGGCTGCGTCCAGCCGCCGCAGGCCGGCCAGGGCAAGCCCATCTCCCGCCTCCTTGCCGAACGCGCCGCCCACTACGCCTCTTTCCCCCGCCGCGTGAAGGTCTCCGACCGACCGCCCGAAGAGACCGCCGACGCCGCACAGGCCGCGCTCGGCCTCTACCGCGTGTCGGGCATGGGCACCTCCTACAACGTCTGTGTCGGCGACGGCCTGCTCGACACCCTCGGCGCGCGCTTCCGCGAACTCGGTTGCGGAGACCGCACCGTGATCGTCTGTGACTCCCACACCCTGCCGCTCTACGGCGAGCGTGCCGCCGCCGCGCTCCGCGCACGAGGCGTCACCGTCTCGCTGGCGGAGATCCCCGCCGGCGAAGCGACCAAAACGATCAACACCGTCGCCGCGCTCTGGCCGGCCTTCCTGAAAGCGGGCATCGAGCGCGGCCACGCGGTCATCGCGCTCGGCGGCGGGGTTGTCGGCGACCTCACCGGATTCGCCGCCGCGACCTGGCTGCGCGGCGTGCGCTGGATCGGCCTGCCCACCACCCTGCTCGCCATGGCCGACTCCAGCCTCGGCGGCAAAACCGGCGCGGACCTGCCCGAAGGCAAAAACCTGATCGGCGCGTTCCACCCGCCCTCGCTGGTGTTGGCTGACACCGCCACACTCGCCACCTTGCCTGTCCGCGAATTGCGCTGCGGCTTGGCCGAAACCGTGAAGCACGCGGTCATCGGCGACCCCGGCCTGCTCGACACCCTGCCCCGTTTCGCCTTCTGCAAGGACGGCAACGCGGCCGCACCCTGCGCCAGCCTCTCGGGCACCGCTTGGCTCGCGCCGTTCGTCGCCCGCACCTTGGCCGTCAAGCTCCGCGTCATCCAGCAGGATCCCTTTGAAAAAGGCCTCCGCGCCGCACTCAACCTCGGCCACACGCTCGGCCACGGCATCGAGAAGGCCACGCATTTCACAGTGCAACACGGCGAGGCTGTCGCCATCGGCACTGTACTCGAAGCCAGACTGGCCGAGGAACTCGGCCTCGCGCAGTCCGGCCTCGCCGCGCAACTCGCCAACCTCTTCTCCGGCCTCGGTCTCCCCGTCTCCCCGCCGCCCGGCATCGACCCCGCAGAAGTGCTGGCAGCCATGGCCCTGGACAAGAAAAAGGCGGACGACAAAGTGCGCTTCGCGCTGCCGGTCCGCCTCGGAGAAGTCCGTACCGGCATAACCGTCGACGACGCGCTCTTGCGGCGCGTGCTCTCACGCGCGCTTTGCGGCAGTTAGCCTGCCTCTTTCCGCAACGCCGAACGGGGCCGATGTCGGCGTGCTCGCGTTCACTTGCACCAGGAGCGGACGACGCCGACCTGCCGGCGCACGTCGGTGAGGATGTCGTCGCCCACAAGGTTCTCGAGCGTGTACCAGCCGTTGTAACCCGTCTTGTGCACGTGCCGCACGATCGCCTCGTTCGGCACCGCGCCCGTCCCGAGCGTCGTATACTTGCGGTTGTTCTCCTTCGTCTGGTCCTTGAGATGCGTGTGGCGGATGCGCCCTTCGGCAAAGCGCATCATGTCGAGGATGTCCTCACCGCGACCGGCGTAGTAGAGGTTGCCGGAATCGAGCGCGAAGCCGAGTTCGGGAATATCGGTCAGGAAACGCTTGAGGTACTTCGTGTACGAGCAGGGGTTGTTCGTGCCGCCGTAATCCTCGACCGTCACGGTAATCCCTGCGGCGTTCGCCTTCGCGACGAGTTTCTTGAGACCATCGCGGATCCGCACATACTCTGCCTCCTGGTCGCCGTCCTTGGAGAACTCGTCGGGCACGACCATGATCCGCGGCACGCCGTACTTGACCGCCGCCGCGACGAACTCTTCAGAATCCTTCGCCCCGCCGTCGGGGCCGAGAAACTTCGGCCAGCCGTAAAAATTGATCGGCTTGAGGCCGGTTTTTACCATTTCGGGAAGATTCTTATCTTTGTAGCCAGCATCGAAACCGGTCACGCCGGCTTCCGCGAGCAGCGCTGCCGATTCGCTCAGTGAAACGCCTTTCGCTTTCGCGACCCGTTGCACCGTACCCGAAAAAACCGAAATCTTGACGGGCTCGCCGCAGTTGAAGATACAGCACCCGGCCACAGTCGCAGCCGCCAATAACGAGACGATGAATTTTTTCATGCCGGGATTATGCCATAAATCGCCCGGGCCGTTCAACAGCGACAAAGGCAACTCCTTTTGGCGCACACGCGGCGCCCATGGATTTCCGGGCCATGACGGTGACGGCAACCGCTGTCAATGCGCCTCGAGCCAGGTGTCGCCCACGCCGACGCTGACCTCCAACGGAACGCCGATGTCGAGCACGGTGGTCATGGCCCGCTTGACCAGATCGCGCACCGCGCCGACCTCGCCCTTGGGCACATCGAGGAGCAGTTCGTCGTGGATCTGCAACACCATCCGCGCCTTCAGCCGGTTCTGCTTAAGCTCGCGGTGGAGGCGCACCATGGCCAGCTTGATGAGGTCCGCAGCCGAACCCTGCACCGGCGTGTTGATCGCGTTGCGCTCCGCCGCCTGCCGCGACGTGCCGTTGCGCGAGTCGATGTCGCGCAGGAAGCGCCGCCGCCCCAACAGGGTTTGCGCATACCCGGTGGCGCGGGCATCCGCAATCGCCCGGTCCATATACGCCTTCACGCCGGGATACTGCGCAAAGTAGGTCTCGATGAGCTCCGCCGCCTGTTTGCGCGGCACGTTGAGCCGCTGCCCCAAACCGAAGGCGGAAATGCCGTAGATGATCCCGAAATTGACCATCTTGCAAGTCGAGCGCATTTCGGGCGTGACCAACGCGGGCACCACGCCATACACGCGCGTCGCGGTCTCCGCGTGAATATCCGCCCCGCGCCGGAACGCCTCGATCATGCCCTCGTCTTTGCTCAACGCGGCCATCACGCGCAGCTCGATTTGCGAGTAGTCGGCGGAGAGCAGCACATGCTCCGCATCGCGCGCCACAAACGCCTCGCGGATGCGCTGCCCGCGTTCGGTCCGGACCGGAATGTTCTGCAGGTTGGGCTCCGAGGAGGAGAGCCGCCCCGTCTCCGTCAACGCTTGCGCAAAGTTCGTGTGGACGCGGCCGGTCGCAGGGTCAATGCACGCGGGCAACTTGTCCACATACGTCGATTTCAGCTTGCTGCACATGCGGTGTTCAAGAATCATCGGGATGATCGGATGCCTGTCCTGGATTTTGAAAAGCACGTCCTCTCCGGTCGCATATTGTCCCGTCGCCGTCCGCGCCGCATCGGGATCGAGCTTCAGCCGGTCGAACAGGACCTCGCCCAACTGCTTGGGTGACGAAGGATTGAAATTGCCGCCGCCCAGCTCGCGGATTTTGATTTCGAGATCCAGCAGCTCGCGATCCAGCTCGCGGCCGTAGGCCCGCAAAACACTCTCGTTGATGCGCACACCCTCGGTCTCCATGTCGAGCAGCACACCGATCAGCGGCTCTTCGCACCCGGACAACGCCTTCAGGCATCCCGCATCGAGGGCCTCTTTCCGCAACAGCCGGTCAAGCTGCAACGTCACGTCGGCATCCTCGGCGGCGTAATCGCTGACCTGTTCGGGGGCCAACTCTCCCATGTTCCCCTGCTCCACCCCTTTCTTTTTCTCGCCGATCAGCGCGGTGATGGGGATGGGCGTGTAGTGCAGGTACTGGTGGGCGAGGTGATCCATACCGTGGCGGTCTGAGGCGTCGATCACATAATGCGCCAACATGCTGTCGTGCAATTCGCCGCGCAACTCGACCCCATACTGCCGCAGGATCGTGAGATCGAACTTGGCGTTGTGGGCGATCTTGACTTTGAACGGATCGGCGAAGAGCGGCGCGAACCGCACCAGAAACGCCCGGCACGCCTCACGCTCTTCCGGAACCGGCACGTACCACGCCTTTCCCGGCGCAACCGCGAACGACATGCCCACCAACCGGTCGTGCCGCGGACCGAGCCCGGTGGTCTCGGTGTCGAACGCCCACTCGGAGGCCGCGTCTAACGCCTTGATCAGCGCCTGCACCTGCGCCTCTTCTTTCGCGCACACATAGGCGTGAGGCACATCCGCCAACGTTTTATACGCATCCGCCGCTTTCACGGCGTCCGCGTTCTCAAAGGCATCGCCCAGCAGCCGTTTGCCGATCGCGAACAGCTCATACTTTTTGCACACGGCCCGCAGGCGATCCACATCCGGGTCGCGCCGCACCAGCGCGTCCAGCTCAACCGGAACCGGCACGTCCGTCCGGATCGTGGCAAGTTCGCGGCTCTGCCGGGCACTCGCGGCGCCCACAGCGACCTTCTCAGCCAGTTTGCCTTTCAATTCCGCCGCATGAGCGAGGACATTCTCGATCGTGCCGTACTGCGCCAAAAGCGCGGTGGCGGTCTTTTCGCCCACGCCCATGATTCCCGGTATGTTATCGGAAGCATCGCCCGCCAAGCCCAGATAGTCGATCATCTGCCCCGGCGAGGAGAGGCCCCAATGCCGGCATACGGCCGCAACATCATAAATCTCGGCAGGCACATTCGCCTTGCCCGGACGGAAGAGATAGGTCGTCGGCCCGACCAGTTGCGCCACGTCCTTGTCCGGCGTCGCGAGGTAGGTGATCCACCCCTCCGCCGCCGCGCGCGCGGCCAGAGTGCCCATCACGTCGTCCGCCTCGAACCCGTCCACACGCAGGATCGGGAGGCGCAGCGCCTCGGCCAGTTCAATCGCCATGGGGATCGAGGCCGCAAGGTCCTCGGGCATTTTCTGTCGTTGCGCTTTGTATTGCGGATAGGCCACATGCCGGAACGTAGGGGCCGTGGAATCGAGCGCCAACGCCACATGGGTGGGCTTGTGCTCGTTGAGGATCTGCAGGACACAGTTGGCAAACGTGGTCAGCGCCGAGGTGTTGATCCCCGTGCTGGTCATGCGCGGGTCTTTCAAAAAGACAAAGTGCCCCCGGTACAACAGCGGCATCACATCGATCAAAAAAAGTTTTTTATTCTCGTTCACAAATCATTTTCCCCGGGATTGCGCCCGTTCCGCATCCTTGTGCCCCACAGTATACGGTCTTCCCCTCTTTACTGTCAGCCAAGAAATGGGCGGCGCCACGCGTACGTCCCAGAGCCTCTACCGCCCACACCAAGGGATATGTTTTTTCATGATACCATAAGGACGAAAAATACAGGCCGATCGGCGCAGGCCGCGCCTCCCCTTTCTCCCAGCACTCCGCCAGCCACCCGCACCCGCGCCGCGCGGCCCCTTGGCACGCCGCGTCACTGTCCGCCAAGGCGATCACGGCCCAGGCGGTCTCTTCCACGGTTGACCCGGCGCCCGCGCCCCAGCCGCCGTCCTCCCGTTGCGCGCCCAGCAGCCACGCCTCGCCCCGCGTCAGCATCTTCCCGACGCCTGCCTCCCCGCGCCCGGCTCCTGAGCCGCGCCACGCCTCCGGCACGGCGCGCAGCGCCTCCACAACCCGCGCGGTCCCGATCACCGGATTCTTGCTGTCCCTCGCCTCCTGATTCCCAAACCACAAAGGCGTCCAGCTTCCGTCCTTCGCTTGCGTCCGTTCCAAATACCTGATAAGTCCCGCCTCCGCCTTCCGTATCCTTCGCACGTCCCTTTGCGCCTTTACGCCTTTGCGGGGAAAATCCGGCTCCCACGCCGCGAGCGCGGCCAGCGCGTGCGCGCTGATATCCGGACAACTCCGGTCGAACGGCAGTTTTCCCCACCCTTTGCAAAAAGTCGGCATCCCGCCGTCCGCATTCTGCAGCCCGATCAGCCAACCCACACCGTTCCGCGCCGCCCCGGAAACATCCGTCTTGCAGCCGGCGTCTTTCACATGCTTCAATGCGATCAGGGCGCCGCTCGTATCGTCCGCGTCCGGCACGCCGCCCGGCAAATCCGTCCATGCCCACCCGCCCGGCTTCGCGCCCGTGAACGGGTGCCTGCGCGTGTGTTGCGCCGCGACCAGCCATGACGCGACCCGTTCGGCATCCGGGCAGGCACACGGGCTGCCCCCACACCCTGCAAACACGGCCCGTGTCGCGAGGGACGTCACCCACGTGCGCAGGTTGGAGTCGATGGCCCAGCTTCCGTCACCCCGCACCGCCTGCCGCAGGAACGCGAGCCCCTTCTGAACCGCCGCATCCGCGCCATATCCCGCGCATCGGAGCGACAGGCAGACAAAAGCCGTCAACGGGATCGCGTCCAAAAATCCGCCGTGTACGGGCTGCAGCACCGCCAGACGCCGGAGCAAGGGTTTCACAAAGAGTTTTCCCCAGGCGAACCTGCCGGAAATCCGCGCCACACAGATGTGCCGGCACAAACCTACCGCGATCAGCGCGGGAAGCGCGTAGCTCACCACCTGCAGGCGCATGAACCGGAAGAGCCGCCGCGGCAACAGCGCCAGCAGGAAGGGCAGCGGCGGAACGGCCCGCCACGCCTGAACGTTTTCCCCGCACATCGCCAAAAACGCAAGAATGGGAACGGCGAATGTCCGATCCCCTCCGTATATCCGCGACAGCGCCTGTGCGATGGCACCCGCGTCCAGCGCCCCCGCGTGCGCCACAACCCACGCCTCGCCCCGCGCCACGGCCACGGAGAATCCCCTTGCCGGGTCCCCGTCCGCCGCCGGTCTGAACGTCCCGCAGACCCGCAGGGCAGCCGTGGCGATCAGTGTTGTGCTCACGTTCGAGACACTCTCCGGCGTGTCGCCCCAGCCGCCGTCGGCGTTTGCGTGAGCGGCGAGCCATGCCGCGCCGGACGCTGCCAGCGCCCGGTCCGGAGCATCCCCTGTCGCAAGCGCCGTCGCCGCCAACGCGGTGGCCAAGGCGCTGGACGAGAGTTCACCCGTCCAGACACCCGTCTCCGCGTCGCGGAGTGCCAGCAGGCGCCCGCGCATCGCCACATACACCTCGTCCACCTGACCCATGACCGAAGTGTAGCCGATTCATCTCTCCGCCAGAAAGCACAATCCGCAAAACGGCGGGAGGGACCACACTCGGAGAGAGGCAAACTCTGGGTAGAAGTCGCCGCACAACAGATGCCTTTTGATTAGCCGCAAAGAACACACCCACATTACCAACACAAGGAACACAAAGATGGGAATCTCCTCTTTTTGTCCTTATTCTTTGCGCTCTCTGCGTTCTATGCGGCTAAACCGCCGGGAACCGGAAGCGTCCGCTCACAGGGTCCACGGCTTGCGGATCGGGGCATTCAGCAGCGCGTTGGCTTCGGGATCATCCGGAACGCGCTCGGCGGCCGGATCCCACTTCAAGGTTTTGCGGCCGAGCCGGTAGGCGATGTTCGCCAGATGCGCCATCGTGATCGACCGGTGCCCGATTTCGCAATCGGTGAACGGCCGGTTCCCCGAGTAGATGCAATCGATGAAATTCCGCTCGTGAAGCGCGTTCCGGAACAGCTTGATCTCATCGTCCCTGATTTTCTCGCGGACCAGCGTGGCGGGCTTGGTTTCCAGCTTGCCGATGGTCACGAAAATCTCCTTCCCGCTCTTGCCGATGAAGGTAATGCCCTGCCGGCAGTCGTTGCCGACCACGACCCTCGTGCCCTCGGCGTAGACCGCCTCGAAGCGGAACGCCTTGACCGTGTTGTAAACGCTCCCGGGCGGCGGGATCTCGCCGCTGACAATATCGATCCGGACCGGGCCCGAGTCGTCCTTGCCCAAGGCCCACTGGACGATGTCCAGAAAATGCGCGCCCCAATCCGTGATGTACCCTCCCGAATAGTCGAAATTCCAGCGCCAGATGAGCGGGTTGTGCAGGGCGGGGATAAACGGGCGCCGCGGCGCCGGCCCCAGCCAGAGATCGAAATCCGCGAAGTGCGGCGGCGGCTTGGGCAGCGGATCCGTAGCCAGCAAGTCGGGCGTCTTTCCCCATGTGGAATACCCCCCGGGAATACCGACCTCGATGCGGTCGAGCGGCCCGAGACGCCCGTTCCGGACAAACTCGCACGCCATCCGGAAGTAGTCGTCCGAGCGCCGTTGCGAACCGGTCTGGAAGGTCACACCCGTCTCTTTGACAACCTCGCACAGTGCCCTCCCCTGACCGATACAGAGCGAGAGAGGCTTCTGCCCGTAGATGTGCTTGCCCTTGCGCGCCGCGTAAATGCCCATCACGGCGTGCCAGTGGTCCGGGACGCTGATCACCACGGCGTCGACATCCGCTTTCGCGATCATCTCGCGGAAATCGACGAAGGTGCTGCACCCCTTGTACTCCGGCTTGCCGGTCTTCTCGGAGTAGTACGCGTTGACGCGGTTCATGCCGGGAATGTGCCCGCCGTCGCGCTCCGCATTATAACCGTAATGCTTGCCTTCGGTCACCACGTCGCACACCGACACCACCTGACACCGCTCGTCCGTGAAAAAGTTCCCGATGTTGTCATGCGCCATCGTGCCGTAGCCGATCATGCCGACATTGATCCGCCCGGACGGGGCGGGCCGCCCTCCCCGCCCCAGCGCCGAGGCCGGAATAATCATGGGGACTGCGGACAACGTCGCCGCGCCAGCCAGAAACCGGCGCCGTGACACCAGATTTTTTTTCATGCGGATCTTTCCCTTCCCCAAAACCTTCCAGCCATAAAAACAGGTTATCGGTGCAAATGCGTCAATGGCGATTTCCGCAAATCGGCATTCGGCAAATCCGCCAAGTCCCGCGCAAAACAACAGGATTTTCCAGGGTTGTACTTTGGACATTTCAATGCGTTTCTAATCTACCATGTTACCCTCTACAGTCTCTTCGGATAAGCGCAAAAGAGTATTCGTATCTTCTTGCGTAAAATGGCCAATTATATCACCCCAGAGATTGATGGTTTCAAAGTCATTTTCTTTTAACAGGTGCTTCCCTTTTCACATGCTTGTATCAACGTGATACTTTGTTTTCTTTTCAGAATTAGAACAACCCCAGTCTAACCTAATCGAATGAAATACTTGATCCGTAACATTGTCTATTGGTAGCACAGGGTTGGTTATCGTTGCAGGAAGTATCCCGGCACTAGTCAAAGGATTATTTGGCAAAAAATGGAATTGCATAACGTCTAGCCCATCATAATATCTAGCTTCCCCAACAATCGTAACGGAGCCCTTGGTACACGACCCTGGACTAGGCATCCAGTAATGGTCATCTGCGGTTCCCGCTGCCCCGTAAATTGTCATCATGCTTCCTTGATTTACTTTCCAGGCTTCCCAATAAGTAGTTTCTTTTGGGAGATAAGGGTGTTTCAGAGGTTTACCTTCACAATCTGTGATATCGGCACGTTTCGTTATTTTTTGAACAATGTAACCTCC
>JAQVSS010000517.1 GCA_028700415.1 Kiritimatiellia bacterium | reverse complement strand
GCTAGCCTGTCATAATAGAGCCGTGACTCGGAATGCATTATTGGGTTTCGCAGTCACGGCAATCAGCAGAAAAGGAGGTTTCCATGCCCACCATCTCGATGTTCTACGGCATCTTGATCCTGATGTACTACTTCCACGATGATAAGAAGCACAAGCGGCCTCATATCCATGCCTAATATGGGGAGTTTGTGGCCTCGATAGCCATCGACGACGGCACCGTCCTCAGCGGAAGCCTGCCACCTGCCAAGATGAAGCTGACTCAAGCGTGGATCGAAGTCCACAGGGAGGACTTGCAGGCAGACTGGAGGCTTGCCGTATCAGGCGAACCGGTTTTTAGAATCGACCCACTTCTTAAATGAGGATTTCTTATGGACACCATCACACACGCCATACCACTTGACGGCTATCGGGTCGACATCCGAACAAGCAGCGGAATTTCAGGAATATTCGATGTGAAACCATACTTGAAGGGGTCGGCCTTCAAGGAGCTTGAAGACACTTCCTATTTCCGGCTAGTCTCGCCAGCACATCACGGAATCCGATGGCCTAATGAGCAGGATTTCAGTTCCGACACGATTATATGGGACATCCAGTATGCCCAACAAAACGGTGGCGGCGACGGGATACCGCCGCCTCACCGCTGACGTTCTGCCCCCGATTTTTCATAGCCTATTCACATAAAAGGAGATATGCCAATGTCACCACTGATGATGGAGTGCGAAGCTGAGGCGATGAAGTTGCTTCCTGCCGAGCGAGCCACGCTTGCCGAGCGCCTGATCGCAAGTCTTGACGAGATTAGTGATGATCAAAACGAGCAACTGTGGCTGAATGAAGCTGATCGACGTTACCGGGAGTACAAGAAAGGACAAATGTCTTCGCGATCAGCAAAAGCGGTACTGTGTGATACTAGGGCTGCAATCATATGAAGCCAGTTCACTTTCTGCGACCTGCTGAACTGGAACTGCTGGACGCAGCTAAGTACTAAGAACTTCAGGCGACAGGTCTTGGCTGCGACTTTCTCTACGAAGTCGATTCGGCCATTCGAGACATTCGAGAGAACCCGGAACGATGGCCGGCACTCAAAACCGACATACGGCGACGTCTTGTCCGCCGTTTCCCCTATGCCCTTCTGTATCGAGTTGATGCCGGCGAGATCATCATTCAGGCAACGATGCACCTGCACAGACGACCGGATTACTGGAGAGGGCGATAAGATTGAACCTATCAAGGGCAAATCTTCATGTGTAGAAGCCCTCAACAAACCTGAATGCTGGTAGAAATGCATAGCGATCGGGATAGGGACGCCCCTTGCGGGGCGCCCCTCCCACACCACTAACCGTACGGATCGCGTAGTTAGCGGTTCAGCCGCTATAGACAGAATGAGACCAGCGGGATGACTCCCGCCGAGCGGGTGAACCAGTCGTCAGGCAGCGCCGCGCATACCGTGCCGTTCTTGCTGAGCCGCCACGCGCCCTTTCGGGTGTTGCCGACCGCCACCGCCCATCTTCGGGCGACGCCACGCTCCACGAGGTTGCTGACGCGCGTCCTCGGCAGTTTCCACTGTGTCCAGACATACGCCCGCAGGCGTCTCCTTATCCAGTGGTCGACGTCAGCACGGGGTCAGTCCTGAAAATAAGAAATAGGGTTGGCGCTGCCGGGGCGCTGTGCTAAGTTGCCGGGCATGGCGAGGAAACTGCGGATACGGTACGATGGCGCGATCTGCCCCGTTACGTTCAGTGGGAACGTCCTAATGATCGCGAACAGAACGGCGGCGGCGACCGGCAAGGCTTATTTGCTATTTTCAGGGCTGACCCCGTTACCCCCACTGCCCTTGCACCCATCACATGCCTTGAGAAACACCCCGTGTTGATGGTATAGTCTTGGCGTTGGAGATTCTATGGGCAAATACGCAAAGGTATACGAGCACATCATAACGCGGCGATCAGACTCGAATGTCCCGTTCTATGATTTGTGTTCGTTGCTGAACCGTTTGGGGTTTGAACGCCGGGTGCTTGGCGACCACCATATCTTCACGATGGAGGGAGTCGAGGAAATCATCAACCTTCAACCCAAAAAGGGATGGGCAAAGCCTATCAGGTTAAGCAGATTCGCGAGTTACTGCTGAAGTACAAGCTGCGGATGGAGGACTGAGTCATGGATCACAAATACGAAATCATCATCTTCTGGAGCGAGGAGGACGGTTCCTACGTGGCGGAGGTCCCCGAACTTCCCGGTTGCATGGCGGACGGCCCGACCTATCAGGACGCACTCTCAAACGCTGAGCAAATCATCCGCGAGTGGATTGAAACCGCGTCCGAGGTTGGAAGGGCCATCCCCAAGCCCCGCGGACGTCTTGCCTATGCGTAGATAATGCCGATCGGGATAGGGACGCTCCTTGCGGAGCGCCCCTCCCACACCACTGATCGTACGGATCGCGTAACCAGCGGTTCGGCTGCTAATAACAGAATGAACCGATAAGGATGACTCCCGCCGAGCGGGTGAACCAGTCGTCAGGCAGTGCCGCGCATACCGTTCCGTTCTTGCTGAGCCGCCACGCACCCTTGCGGGTGTTGCCGACCGCCACCGCCCATCTTCTGGCGGTGCCGCGCTCCACGAGGTTGCTGACCCGTGTCCTCGGCAGTTTCCACTGTGTCCAGACATACGCCCGCAGGCGTCTCCTTATCCAGTG
>JAQVSS010000516.1 GCA_028700415.1 Kiritimatiellia bacterium | reverse complement strand
GCGCACGCCGGCAGTCGGCCGGCGTTTCGCCGCACGGGAAAATCGGCAGCAGGATGATGCGCGACTGCGGCTGCTTTTCGCGGATCGCGCCGATCACGCGCCACACGCCCACGATCGTGTCGATCGGCGTTTCCTTCTCTGGACCGCGGTGCCAGATGTTGTTGACGCCGATCATGAGCACAATCGCCTTCGCCGCATAGCCGTCGAGCTCGCCGTTCTGCACACGCCAGATTACATGTTCCGTACGGTCGCCCGAGTAGCCAAGGTTGAGCGCGCGGTAGGGCGCGTCCTTGAAATACGCTGCCCACTGCTGCACGCCCTTGCGGCCGTTAGATTCCCAGTTGTGCGTGATCGAGTCGCCCAGAAACACCACCTGCGAGCCCCCCGCTTTGGCGGCCGCCGTTTTCTCCTCGTGTCGGTCTTTCCAGAACTTCGTACCCAGACGGTCCACGGGATCCGCGGAAGGCATCCCCCAAACCATCGTTACGACACCCGTCACACACACCAGCATCATTTTCTTCATCATCATCACGTTCCCTCCAAATTCAAGGCCAGCACCGACACAATACCGATCATTTTTCGTTGCATCTCATCCCCCTTCACTCCTTTACGACCTTCTTCGGACGGCCAGACCAGGCGGGGCCGTAGGAAAGCTCTTTGAGGACGCAGCGTCCTTTCTCGAACGCCACGTCGACGGTCACGTCGTCGTAGGCTTTCAGGCGGAAGGAGAAGTCCTTCCACGCCTTCGGCACGGCGGGGGCGATGAAGATCGTGTCGCCTTCGCACCTCAGGAGCATCGTGTTGATCGCCTCGACGAACGTGCCTTGCGGCGAAGAGGTCCAGGGAATAGACATGAGCCCCGGCTCGTTGATCTCAAAGATTTCCGCAAAGCGTCCCGCAGACGCGGCTGAAAGCCGCAGGTTTCGACAGGCCCCTTCGCCATCGCCGATTAGCGCCTGAGCGGCGGCCGTCCACGCCGCAAACCATGAGCAGACGCGCGAACCCGCCTTAACCATATTGCCGGCCTCAAAAGAATTGCGGTCGAAGTCCGCTATCGCCGCGACCTGCTTCGGATCGTCCGCGCACAGGATGCGATAGGGAATGGCACCGGAAAGCACCGAGACGTTCCTGTCTTTTGCTCCTGCGTAAGGAATGTACTTCGCGCCGTCATGTGGCAAGTCGCGACGGAGCCGACGGGCGAGATCCATCCAGCGCTCGGCCTTGTCGCCGTCGATGCCGAGCCGGGCCGCAGCGAAAGCGGCGAATTGGAGCGCCTTGATGGCCGCGCAGGTCGTTTGGAACGGATTCCTCACCAGAGTCGCCAGGCGCTCCATGTCGCAGCACGTGCCGATGATGGTCTTCCCATCCTGCGTCTCGTAGACGGCCTGGTTCGCATAGAACTCGGCCGAGCCGCGCAGGACAGGGTAGACCTCCTTCAAAAAAGTCACATCCTCGCGATAGAGCCAGCAGTTCTCGATTTCCTTACAGATCGTGCCCATGTGCTGTATGTGTTCGCGCCAGCGCCCGTTGCCGCTCGTCTCGTTGCCGAACTCGTCAGACAGCCAGCAGTAGCGGATGTCTGCGGTCGTGTCGCCCGGATACGCCCGACTTGCGCGCTGGCGGGCCGCCGGGACGAGTGAATTCCAGTAACGCGCGATCTTTCGGAGGTCGTCTTCGTGTCCCGTCGCGCCGAGCGCGGGACCGAAGAACGTGAAGCCGAAGAATCCGCCGTTCCAGTGCGACGGCAGGATGCCGACGGGAATCGACCACGGCGTCGACCAGCACTTGAGCGTGTAGAGCGCGCAGTCGTAGACGGACTGGAGCCGCGCGTCGGGGATCTTCACGAACGTACGTTCGGTCCATTCGGTCCAGCGCGCGACATGCTCGGCGCGCAGCGCGTACCACGAGGCGAACGCGGGCGCTGTGCGGCTCTCCTCGTTGAAGTCGTCCGTGAAGACGAGCGCAAACTTCACCTCGCCCCGCGGCTTCACGAGCGTGACGATGAGTCCGCGATCCGTCGCCCTTACCACGCCGCCCTCGCAGAGTAATCGAACCTTTCCGTGCAGGTCGCCCGCCGCCTTTTCGACCGTGAACGAAAGCGTGTCCCCGCTCGCCGTCCATGTCGTCTGCAGTGGATTGCGCTCGTAGGAATCGACGCGGCGGAAGAGATATTCGAAGGTATAGCTCGCAATCTCGCCCGTGAAAACCTTCTTCACCGCCAAGACGGGACATCCCGAGGCGATGAACGCTTCGGAATCGATCCGCGCGCCGTTCGCATAGACGTTCGTGCAGATAGAAAGCGCCTGGCGTACGTCCATCCGCTGGTTCCAGTCGACAGGCCGAACATCCTCCGCGCCGCCGAGGCCGACGCGCTCCTCAATGCGCCCGAGACAGGCCAGCTTCAGGTTGTCCGTGCGACGCCCCTCGCGGTAGATCGAGGGGCGGTAGACGCCTCCCGTGCAGCGGATCGTCCGATAACTCGGCACGTCCTGCGCCATCATGTTGCGGAAATCGAAAAGTCCGCAGAGCTCGCCGTTCGCCAAAACCGGAGGCGAATACTGCTCCTCCCGCTCGGCGGCTAAAACCGGCAACAACGCAACCGCAGAAACAACAAACACAAGTCTACGCTTCATGCCCGGGCCTTTTCTAACGGATGATCTCGAAAATTCGGGAATCGGGCTCCTCGAAGGTGTAGT
>JAQVSS010000133.1 GCA_028700415.1 Kiritimatiellia bacterium | reverse complement strand
GTGGTTGCCGCCGTAAGCTTCGGGGATCATCTCCATCGGATCGAACACGTACCGCGTACGCGAACTGAAGTTGCCTTTCAGTCGCGTCTTGAAGAGCGCGTTGAACGAGTCGAGATAGTACGATTCGCGGAAACGCAGTTTCGGCGCGTAACGGATGTCCAGGACCGGGAGTTGTAAAGTCGGCCTGTTGGGAATGAAGGTCTCATCGCTTGTCCACCAGCGCACGCCGACGGAATCTTCCAAGAAGGAGTAGACCGCATAGAGGGCACCGCGCTGCGGGTGGCCGTTCAGGATCAGATCGTCACCGAAGGTCTTGAGCACGATGCCGTCATACGCGGCCGCCTTCGGGTCAAAGTCCGGCATCAGGGAGCGTGCGGCGGCGGTGTTGCCCACCAGCAGGCGGGGGCCGGATTTGGGTGTGGTGTCGGCGACGATCCCGAACGTCGCGCCCGTCACTTTCCCGAGATGCTCCTGAAGCTCGCGTGCGGCGCTCTGCTCGACGGGCGTGGCGGAAGCCGGGACAACGATCTGCGCCACCGCAGCACCGGAACGGGAGATCATCGGCGCGGTCGGCTCGGCCAGAGAGGGCAGCATGCCGACGGATAGGAAAGCGATTTCCGCAAGGTTGCAAATTGGTTTGAAGAGAAAACGCTTCACGATCATCATGCCCATCCCTTATATGCGCGCCCGGATACTGAGAAGACACCGCCTTCTGATTTATTGAAAGTATATACGGTCGGGCTTGGAATGAACACGTCCGATTGCGCACAAAACGATCCGGCATTTTGCGCAATCCGTCTTGTCAAACGGCAGTGATTCTCCCATACTGAATGTGCGCAAATGAGGAGGCCATGCCGAAAATATTCACACAGACGCCGCGGGTGGTTGTGATTCTGGAGACCTGTGTCCAGCCGGACCGCGAAAAATTGAATGGCATTTTCAAGTACGTCCGGTTTTACGGGCCATGGCATCTGCACATCATCCAGAACCGCGTCGGCGAACAGCGCCTCGCCCACTTCGAGACCTGGGACGCCAACGGGGTCATCGTGGGGCAGTCCATGCTCGATATGGAGGAGACGCTTGCGCGGACAAAACTGCCGCTTGTGCTGATCGACCCGCTGCCGCGCCATCTGACTCCGTCATCCCCTTTTTCCCGGTGTTCGCATGTCCAGAACGATTCCGCAGGTGTGGGTGTTGCGGCGGCGGACTATTTTTTGGGACACGGTTTCAAACGGTTCGCCTATGTCGGTGAGGTGCTCGACCGGTTGTGGTCGCGGGGGCGCGGGCAGGGGTTTGCCGACCGGTTGCGAGAGGCCGGGTTCACCTGCCAAAACTATGTGCCGTTGACCGATGCCGAGATCAACGATTGGGCGGTGGAACAGTCCAAACTTACCCGCTGGCTGGCCGCGTTGCCCAAACCGGTGGCGCTGTTTGCCGCGATGGACATCCGCGCGCGGCAGGTGCTCGACACCTGCCTCATGAACAATATTAAAGTGCCTGACGAGGTGGCGATTCTGGGCGTGGACAACGACGAGCAGCTCTGTTTAGGCAGCGCGCCGACCCTCTCAAGCATCGAATGCGACATGGGCCAGTGCGGTTTCATGGCGGCCCAGTTGCTGGACGAACAGATGCGCGGGAAGCGGAAGCGCAAGGTCATGCTGACGTACGGGGTGAAAAAAATCGCGGAACGCCAATCGACGCAAGCCGAACAGCCCGTGCAGGACCAGCTTGTCGTCCGCGCGATCGAGTTTATCCGTTTGAACGCCTGCGAGGGGATCGGCGTGACGGAGGTCGTCGCGCATCTGAAAGTCTCGCGCCGCCTGGCCGAACTGCGTTTCAGGAAAACCTGCGGGCGGTCCATTCTGGATGAGATCCAGAAGGTGAGGTTGGAACGCGTCAAGCGGCTGGTGACAGAAACCGACTTTTCGATCCGGGAGATCACCGACCGGAGCGGCTATCAGACGGACGATCATCTGCGCCGCATTTTCAAACGGCAGTTCGGCATGACGATGCGGGAGTGCCGTCGTCAAGGGTGATGGCGCGCGCCGGCGCCGGGAATTGCGGTATTGTGCTTATCCTGTCTTGCTTGAACCGATAAGGATGCGCTATTATTCATAGCCAATGGTGTAGGGGGAAATCCCGCGTTTGGGCACCGCGTGGGGAAAATGGACGGAAACGTGGGAAGACGTTATTCCTAAAAGTGGACGCCATGATATTTGAAAAAGAAAAGAGGGGGGAAGGCGAACGCTGCGTCCGTGTCGGCGGGGCGGTTTTTGGCGGAGCGCGTCTGGTGTTGATTGCGGGGCCGTGCACCGTCGAGAGCCGTGACCAGATGATCGAGGTCGCCTGTGCCGTGAGGGAGGCCGGAGCTTCCATGCTGCGGGGCGGGGCGTTCAAGCCGCGCACGTCGCCGTATGCGTTTCAGGGTTTGTGCGCAAAGGGATTGGAATTCCTGGCCGAAGCGCGGGAGCGCACCGGGTTGCCGGTGGTGACCGAAGTGTTGGAAACGGCTCATCTTTCTGCGGTGGCAGAAGTGGCCGACATGGTGCAGATCGGTTCGCGCAATATGCACAACTCCGCTCTGCTGCGGGCGGCGGGCGGGTGCGGCAAACCCGTGCTGCTCAAGCGGGGCATGAGTGCCACGCTTCAGGAGTATCTGCTGGCGGCCGAATATGTGCTGGACGCGGGATGCCGGCGGGTTGTGTTGTGCGAGCGGGGCATCCGGACCTTTGAGACCGCTACGCGGTTCACGTTGGATTTGACGGCCGTGCCGCTGTTGAAAGAGCGGACCTGGATGCCTGTGATCGTTGACCCGAGCCACGGCACGGGACGTGCGGCACTGGTGCCGCCTATGGCTCTGGCGGCGGTGGCATGCGGTGCGGACGGCGTGATGGTTGAAATCCACACCCATCCCGATCAGGCGCTGTGCGACGGGGAACAGAGCGGGACGCCGGAAATGTTTTACAAGCTGGTGAAAGACCTGGGGGTGATTGCCGGGGCGGTCGGAAGAACGGTTTGAGGCGGGTTTGTCAGGCGCGCGGTCCGGGCAAGCCAACCGCCCGCGGAGTGGGAACAAACGAAGAGGGTAACTTCTTAAATTGAACGTTGAACGTTGAGAGTTGAAAGTTCAAACGCTCAACGCTGAACGCCCAACGCTCAACGTTCAAGTTATAGGTCAGCGGGGAAACGAGGGAAATGAACGCAGCGAAAAGATCAGTCGTGTGCATGTTGGCGGCCGGGTGGTTCGGTATCGCGCGCGCGGCTACGTATCTTTCGCCGGAGTGCGTGGCGGTTGCCCCGGGCGGTACAACGATGTATGTGACAGCGGCCACGGCCGGGAAGGTGTTGGTTGTCGACCTTGCCGCCGCAAAAGTCTCGGGCGAGTGGGCGCTGGAAGAGAAGCCGGGTTCCGGTTTCTTGAGTCGCCTCGGTTTTTCACCGCGTTCCGAAACCGGCGGGCGGGAACTGGGGCGCCCGAGCGGTATTGCTGTGGCGCCTGACGGCACGGTGTATGTGACGGGCGGCGGCGTGTCCGGCATGCTCTACAAGTTGGACGCGGGCGGTAAGGTGTTGGGCAAGGTGAAGACGGGGCACTCGAGCGTGTCGCCGGTGGTCAGCGCGGATGGCAAGACCGTCTATGCGTTGAACCGTTTTGCCAACGCCGTTGTGGCCGTGGACGCGGCGTTGATGAACGTCAGGGCTAGGGTGCCGGTGTTGCGCCAGCCGGTCGCGGCCGCGCTGGGCGCGGGCGGCAGGTTTCTGTTCGTGGCGAACCATCTTCCCGCCTGCCGCGCCACGGACGATGTGGTGGCGGCCGCGGTCTCTGTGATCGATACGGCATCGGACACGGTGGTGAAGCATATCCCGTTGCCCAACGGGTCTACGGGGGTGCGCGGCATCGGCCGTTCGCCGGACGGCAGGCACATCTATGTGACGCACACGTTCGGGCGCTATCAACTGCCGACAACACAGCTCGAGCGCGGCTGGATGAACACGGCGGGACTGAGCGTGCTGAACGGTGAGACGGGCGACTACATCAACACCGCCCTGCTGGATGACGTCGATCTGGGCGCGGCCAATCCCTGGGGCGTCACGGTTTCGCCGGACGGCAAAACGCTGGCCGTGGCACATGCCGGCACGCATGAGCTCAGTCTCATTGACCGAGGTGCGTTTCACGCGCGGCTGGAGAGGGCGGCCAAGAGTGAGAAAGTCACGGAAGTGACGAAATCGGCCGCGGACGTGCCGAATGACCTGTCGTTTCTCGTGACCATCCGGCGCCGTGTCAGGCTCGACGGCAATGGGCCGCGCGGGGTTGCGGTGGTGGGCGGCACCGTATATGCCGCACTTTATTTCACCGATGTTTTGGCGACGGTGAGCCTGACGGAACAAACGGTCAGGCCGGGCGTGATTGCCCTGGGGCCTGCCGTCGATCTGTCGAAGGACCGGGTTCGGCGCGGCGAGATGTACTGGAACGACGGCACGCTGTGTTTCCAGCAGTGGCAGAGTTGCGCGAGCTGTCACCCCGACGCGCGCACGGATGGTCTGAACTGGGATCTGGTGAATGACGGCATCGGCAATCCGAAGCAAACGAAAGGGCTTGTCTATTGCCACCTCACGCCGCCCACGATGGTCACCGGTATCCGTCCCGACATGCAGGCCTGTAACCGCAAGGGGCTGACGCACATCCAGTTTGTGGTGCGCCCGGAAGAGGATGCGCTTTGTCTCGATGCGTACACGCGGTCGCTCAAGCCGGTGCCGAGCCCGTATCTGGTCAACGGGGGGCTTTCGGAGTCCGCGAAAAAGGGCGCGGTCATTTTCACGAAGGCCGGGTGTGCGGAGTGCCATCCGCCGGATGCGGCGGGGCCGGACGGTGAGCGCCTGTTTACCAATCTCAGGAAGTACAATCTTGGAATGGGCGTCGGCAACGAGGAAGGACGCGAGTTCGACACGCCGGCGCTGGTCGAGAACTGGCGTTCCGCGCCATACCTGTATGACGGCCGGGCGTTGACGGTGGAGGAGATGCTGACCACCTGTAACCCCGCAGACGGGCACGGTGTCACGAGGAATCTTAAGCCGGGCGAGATCAAGGCGTTGGTGGAGTATATCCTGTCGTTCTAAAGTCAGCGGGCGCCGGGGACAGGGGGGGATGCGAATGTCGGTAAAGGGTTTTGTGCATGGTGGAGTGACGCGCAGGCAGGAGCTGGGGCTGCTGAATGTGGCACAGGGTTTGCCGCCTGTCCGTTCCGGGCGCGTGCTGTCGCAAACCGGGTGGGGGAGCCGGGGCGAGTTAGCGTGTGCGTCGGTCGGGGCCAAAGGCACCGGTGTGCCGCAGCTCTGGTTGTGCGGCGGCACGGGTGCACTGCCTCCCGTTTACCAGCGCTTCGTGGTCGAGGGTGCCGAGACGCGGCTGATCCGGCGGCAAGGCGAGACGGCCGGGGTGTGCTACGAAGACGAGCACGCCGACTACTGTTTGCTGACCGGCGTGTTGCCGCCTGACCCGGGAGCCTCCCGCGAGGCGCAGACGACGGCGGTTTTCGAGGGTATGGAGGCGGCGCTGAAGGATGCGGGCATGACCTTCGCTCATGTGGCACGGACATGGCTTTACATGGACAACATCTTGGATTGGTACGATTCGTTCAACCGTTCCCGCGACGCCTTCTTCCGTTCGCGCAAGGTGTATGACGGGGTGGTGCCGGCCAGCACGGGAATCGGCAGCGCGAACTTGTGCGGTTCCGCCATTACGGCGTGCGCGATCGCGGTCAAGCCGAAACGGCGGGGTGCGGTCACGGTCACGGCGCTCCCTTCGCCGCTCCAGTGTGCGGCCTTAGAGTACGGGAGCTCTTTCAGCCGTGCCATCGAGATCGCGACGCCCGAATACCGGACCGTCATGGTGTCGGGCACGGCCAGCATTGAGCCGGGCGGTGCCACGGCGTTCGTGGGGGATGTGGCGAAACAGATCGGGCTGACCATGGATGTGGCAGGGACAATCCTGCGCTCGCGCGGCATGGGGTGGGGCGACACGACGAGGGCGGTGATGTATCTCAAAAAGGCCGCGTTTATGGACGAGTGGCAGGCGTGGTTGAGAGCGCGCGGGTTGGAGCATCTCCCTGTGATCACCATTGAGGCCGACGTTTGCCGCGATGATCTCTTGGTTGAAATCGAGGTCGATACGGTGAAAAAGGTTTGAAAAAAGGGTTCAATATGCTGACCGGGCCTGGTGTGGCGGCTTGGGTCTGTTGGCTGTCGGCTCTCGGCGCTGTGGCTTTGGCGTTCGCCGGGGCCGAACGGGCGGGGGCGTTCATGGCGCGTCCCGCCATGCAGGCCGCAACGCTTCTCCTGGCCTGTGCCGTGGGGTTCAGCGGCGTGCGTGCGGTAACCCGCAGGCGGTTCGACTCCGCGCTGATTCATCTCGGCTGCGCCTGCGTGATGGCCGGGTGGCTGGCCGGCCGGTATGCGGTCCGCACGGCCACGCCGGACAACCCGGCAAACGGCTCGATGGCGATGATTGACGGCGACGTCTCTGACAAGCTCTGGGAGGGGGCTTACCTCACCAACTATGTCGGACGAGTGCCGTTCTCCGTGAAGCTGGAGAAGTTCATTGTCGAGCGGTATGAGCGGAACGCGGATGACCGCGATGCGGGACGCGAGGGGCCTGTGCGGGAGTACCGCAGCCGCGTGACCGTCTCGGAACCCGGCGCGCCGCCCTACGTGGCAAACGTGCGGGTGAACCATCCTGTGCGTGTGCGGGATTATCACATCTATCAGATGAGCTGGGGGCAGAGTCAAGACCTGTACGGGCGTCCGGTAACGTACACGGTGCTTCAGTTCATCCGCGATCCCGGCTTGCCCGCCGTGTATGCGGGCTTCTGTATGCTGTTCGGGGGAATCCTGCTGTTTGCCGTTAGGGTTTTCCGCCTGAAGTCGCCACGGGATGAGGAGGAGCCGTCATGATGCTCAAGATGACGCTTCAGGGCGGGCTGATCTATCTGACGCTGACGCTCTTTCTGGCGGCCGGGGTGGCGTTGCGCCGCGGGAGCCGGACAGTCGGCCGGGGGTTTTGGTTCACGGGGTTTGTTGTGGCGGTGATGTCGGTCGCGTGGCGCGGCATCCACACCGGACATCCGCCGATGCAGAATCTGTTCGAGTTCTTCCTGTGCATGGCGGCGGCGCTGTGGCCGCTTTCGCAGTGGAGCCGCTGGCGCAACGGGCTGGATACGGATTTGAAGGACGCTTTGCTGGGTGCGGTGATTCTGTTTCCCGCGGGGTTCGTTCTCGGTGAAGAGGTGCGGCGGTTGCCGCCTGCCCTGCAGAGCCCGCTCTTTATTCCGCATGTGGCGAGCTACGTGGCCGGATATGTGCTGCTCGCGCGGGCGGCGCTGATGGCGCTGCCGCTGATGCGCCCGTCAAACGCTGCGGCGCGTGTGCGGCAGACGGAGGCGGCGGTGCGGCAGACGGCCGTGTCGGGGTTCGTGCTGCTGACGCTGGGGCTGCTGCTGGGCTCCATCTGGGGAAAGATCTGCTGGGGGCATTATTGGCAGTGGGATCCAAAAGAGACGTGGTCCCTGGCGACCTGGCTGGTCTACGCGGGCTACTTCCACTACCGCCTGAAAAACGGCGCGCGCGCGCCCCGGACGTTGGCCGCGCTGCTCTGGCTCGGGTTGCTTTTTGTGGTGTTGACCCTGACGTGGATCAACGTTTCCCGGATGTTCTCCGGGATGCACAACTATGCGTGATTGCGCAGTTTCAGCTCGGCCGGATGCGGGTAGAGGTAGTACTGCTGCATCAGGTAGGCGACCTGATAGTTGAAGATGTAATGGCGGAAGAGTGTGACCGGCACAATCAGCGGCACCTGTCCGCGCGCGTACTCGTCCAGCACGTCCGCGAGTTCTTCGCGCTCCATGGGCGTCAGCCGGTCCGAGAAATACCCCTGCATGTGCTGGAGCGCGTTGACGTGGCGGCCGGTCGTGGCCAGTTCGCCCATCGCGGACAGAAAGCGCGTCTCGTAAGCGGCGAGGGTGCCGGGCAGGTTTTCCGGCGTGGCTGCGGCCGCCAGACGGCCGAGATCGTGCAGGCCGTCGGGGTCGTGCGCCATCAGCAGGTATTTGGCGCAGGCATGGAAGGACTGAAGAGCGCTGACCGAGGGAGCCGCGGCCACGTCGTCCCGAAAGCGTTTCAGCGCGAAGACCCGCTCAATGAAGTTTTCGCGCAAAACCGGGTCATGCAGACGTCCGTCCTCCTCGCAAGGCAATCCGGGAAAAGCCCGGACAAAGGCTCGGGCGAAAAGTCCTGAGACCTGCTGCGGAGTCGGCATGCCCTCGGGGGTATAGAGCGTGACGCGGAACAGCCCGGACGAGGGCGACTTGGCCTTGAAGATGAAGCCATGGAGATTGCGGGTCCGCAGGGATTCGATGGTGCGGTCGCAATACGCCTGCATCCGGTCCGTGTAGTCCGTTCCGCTTTTGATGCCGATCAGCCGGTTTTGCGCCGGCGTGCCGACGAGGTGCATGGACTCGCGCGGCACGGGGAGTCCGCAGCCGACTTCCGGGCAGACGGGCACATAGTCGAAATAGGTGCCCAGCGTGTCGGTGAGGTAGGCGTCCCGCTTGTGACCGCCGTCATAGCGGACCTTTTCCCCAAAGAGGCAGGCAGAGATGCCGACCGGGATTTTCACGGAACAGATTGGCTCGCTCATCACAGGAACTCCTCCCGCGCCGGATCAGGCGTCAGGTTGCGGTTTTTTTGTGCGACTGCCGTCCGATGTCGTAAGGATCGCTTCGGGTCCGGTTGTATTTGGAAAGAGGATATGAGGTCACAAGGTTCGTGCCGCCGGGATTAAAGAAGACTACGGCCAAGTGTGGAATTTGTGTGCGGACACCAGATTTCATGCCAAAAAATATACAGGGCCACCGAGTTCCTTTCAAGTTAACAGAACAAGACGTCGCAAAAAAGCGCGGAACGCGAAGATGTCGTTGATCGTGATGCGTGACGATGTTATAATTTAACCACAAATGGGGATATATTTCCTCTTTTATCTGGTATTAGGCGATGCTGAAAACAAGGAATGGTCAGGATGAAAATTATACGTGTGACGGTTGTGTCGGCTCTGGCCGCAACGGTTTCTGTGGCGGACAACTACACATGGGCTCCGTTCGAAGGGACAGGGACGGTGTTTCAGGCGGATTCCAACTGGACTCCCTCAGGCAGTGTGCCCGGCGTTTCCGATACTGCGGCGTTTTCCGGGGCGAACACGTACGCGGTCGCCTTCAACGGCAACGTCACGAACGCCGGTGTTACCATCGGTTCGCCAGTGGCCGGGACGGATGCGGCCTTTGACCTGAACGGCTGGCTTTGGAAACTCACGGGGACGCTCGGTTTCGGCGCCGCGGGCGCTGCCGGGACTGCAACCTTCGGCGGCGGGGCGCTGGAGGTTGAAAACCTGGTTTCTGTCTTTAACTCGCAAAAACTGGTTTTGAACGGGACTTCGTCGCATTTCAAGCAGCGCATTGTTACGGAGGACGGCGGCGTGCTCGAGGTGGGCGGGGGGAACCATGTGTTCGGCCCTGTCCCACCCCAAAATGCTTCCGGGGTAGGCCTGCTTATGAAGGCCTCGCCGTCGGGCGTTCCGTCGTTTCGCGTCACGAACGGCATAGTCAGCGTGAATGGGGCATTTTCTTCGGATCTCAACAAAACAACCTGGATCTCGCTGGAGGGCGGTACCCTTCGTGTCCCGAGCGGGTCGTACGGTGTGGTGATGGAAGGCCCCGTGACGCTCGATGTGCATACCAATGCGGTCTTTGAGAACCTCAGCGGGCGTTATTATTTTGGGAGGAGGAAGGGGCTCTCCACCATCAACATTTTGGGAGGTGCGGTTACAAACACTACGTCTGGTGGCCACATCGGGAGCGCGTATGCGCCGGGATCGACCAGTGTCGTCAATCTGGCGGACGGCATCTTCTATTCCTCCGGTTCATTAGGTTTTGGCGGCACGAGCGGAACTTACACGAATGCGGTGGGTATCCTGAGTCAGTCGGGCGGCCGGGTTCATATGGCCAGCATCTTGCAGTTTGGCTTCGGTGTCGGGGCTGTCGGCATTTATACGCAGTCAGGGGGGACGGCCTGGTGCAGTCAACTGAGACTGGGCAACAACAACGGTTCAGGTTCGCAAGGGCTGGTTTACCTTGCGGGCGGCACGCTCGCGCTGAACAGCAATCCCTATCTTGGAAACGGGGTCGGTTGCACGGGCTGCATCTACCAGACGGGCGGGGAACTGCTGGTCAGCAACGGGATGGATCTTGCCGTGATCACCAATGCGTTCGGTCTGTATCATTATAAAGGCGGCAAGGCGCGGGTGAACGGCTCGGTCTCCATCGGGTCTGGCGCCTTGAGTGTCGGGCGGATGATTTCCGAAGGTTCGGAGCTTTCCGTACTGGGCAATCTGAATGTCGCTTCGGGCGTGTCGAGCACCGGCGAGGTGGTCGTGGCGGGGGGTTCGCTCGTATGCCCGAATGTTCAGTACATCGGCAGGGGGAGCAACAGCGTTGGCCGGCTGTGCGTCACAGGCGGACAACTCTCCTGCAGCAATGAGCTGCAAATTGGTTGCGCGGCGGGCGCGTTCGGCGGGGTCTACCTGACGAACGGCGTGATCACTTCGGTCGGTGGCGGCCATGGCTATTGTCTCGGGTACGCCAGCGGGGCCACGGGCGAGCTGGTCGTGGCCGGCGGGCAGCTGACCGCAATGAACACGTATTCGATCCTTGCCGGCGTCGGTTCTAACGCATTCGGTTCCGTCACGATCAGCGGGGGGACGAACGACATCCGTTCGCTCCGGATCGGACACATGGGAG
>JAQVSS010000515.1 GCA_028700415.1 Kiritimatiellia bacterium | reverse complement strand
GAGACTTGTAATGGGAGGTTTCAGGTTCCTGGTGACAGGCGACAGTGGGCAATAGGCAGTGGCCTGTAAACGGTAACCTGTAACTTGTAACCTGAAACCAGGAACCAGAAACTCCCGCACTTTAGACCTTCCCCCGTGCCTCAGTTGTCCAACTGCTTGAAGAAAAGGATGCGGTGGTCGTGGTAGCCGGTCGAACGGCTGATGTCATTGCCGTCCGGCCCCAGGTCCGCCTCATTCTTCTGGTCGTCGTAGCGTTTGATGTTGTGCTGGTACCAGGGCGAGACGCGACTATTGTCCGTGTAGAAATTCCCTGTCACGTCCGAGCCGTCTGCCTTTTTCCTCGGATACGGATCCCGCCAGACCAGCGCCACGGCGCGGCCGCCCGCCACCGACCTGACACCGCCCTGGTCGCTGCCTCCGAACGAGGGCACCGTGGCCTCGGCGCGGAGGATGTAGAGGAAAAGCTGCTGCCGGTCCGAGAAGTTGTTCAGCGTGTAGTCGAACAGCATCTTGCGGTCGATCTCGTGCAGCGGCTCGGAGAGCGTTTTCGAAAATCCCGCGGGGGACTGGAACACCGTCTTCGCGTCACCCGCGGTATACCAGCCGAACAGGTCGTGCCGCCCGTACTCGTCCGAAAGGTTGCGGCTCAAGGAGGTGTTGAAGGATGACGCGGTCTTCGCGTTCTGCAGACACTGGAACCAGCCGTTCGTGAAACTCACCCAATCCGCCTTGACTCCGAGCGCGCCCCCCGCCTCATTGAACACGAGGTTCTTCCTGCCCTCGGTTCTCTCCTGGGCATTGTAATAGTCGACCGGCGTGTTCTGCACCGCCGCGATCAGCACCTGCGGCAAGTCGGAGAGCGGGTTCACGCGCGTGCCGCCCGGCAGCGTGCCGTCCGGGTTCCGCACAATGAAATAATTGTAGATCTTGTCGCGCGGGTAGGCATCCCCGTGGTCGTACAGCCGAACCGTGCGGAACATGTAGTCCTTGTCGGGCACGGAATCAACGGCACGGTTCCGGAAATCAACCCCGGCTCCCGAACTGGCGGACGTGTAGGGGAAGGGCCGGACAATGAACCCCAACTCGCCCGGCGACTGCATCTCCCCGGTGTCGGAAGCCGACATGTAGATGTCCCCGTCGCGCCCCTCCTGCCCGAGCAAGGCCGTGGTAGAGGGATTGACCCCGGGCGTGATGCTGTTGCCCTCTTCCGCCGCGTTGCGGACCCAGTTGTCGACTTTGTGGTTGAACCGCGGATCAGGCGTCTCCAGACACTTCCATTCATAATCCATCGGCCCAATTACCATCGACTTCTGAACCATGCGGAAATCAGTCTGGAAGAAAATCTTAGGCATGCTTCTCAGTTCGGCAACATCCACACTTCCCAGCCCTGGAACCGTGTTGAAATTCTGCGGCACGCAATCCACATAATCGTTGCCCTGTTTCACCCGCGCGTACACGACCACCGCCACGCTGAACTTCTCGTCCACCTCCGGGAAGGCTGTCTTATTGAGAACGACACCGTCCTCGTTGTCAATGATATCGAAGGTGATGTCCGCCGGATTAACGGTGAACCTTACGGGAACGTGTTTGTAGCAATTCGCGGGCAACTCCGTGTTTTCGTTCCAGAAATCCGGGATTGCCACCTGCGCTGTCAGCTGTCTATACGGCAAACCGATTAATAATCTCGGACTGACGGAGGCGGAGTTGAGCGGCGCATGCTGCTTGATCACCTTCACATACGCGATGACCTCAAGCGTGAAAGCCGGTTGGGACGTGCGGTCCTTCTGGTTCTTGAAGGGCCAGACCACCTCCACGTCAATCGCCGCGGCGGCGGGTGCGCCCTGGATCAGCTGGAGCGAATAGACGATTTTTGTGCCCGCGGGATTCACTGTGCTTGGAACCGTCCTCTGAAGAATGATCGGCGCGAACATGCTGGGCACGAGGATCTGGCTGATCATGGGCACCATCTCGACCGACGGGACGTTGAGGCGTTTCGGGATGCTGTCCTCATCGAGATAGTCGGCGATCATCGTGGCCATCAGGTCGCCCTGATTCTGAAGCCCTCCGACCAGAGCGCTGCCCAGGGCTGTCTGGAACTCCGCCTGGAGTGCGGCGGTCGTCACGCGCTTCTGCGACAGCACTCCCGCCGCCACCGGCTGGGTCTCGACAATGTTGCAGGGCTTGTCGACTTTGGCGAACTCGGGCTTGACGATGCTGTCGGTGGTCAGGACATGGTTGACGGCTTCGTCGAAGGCTGTATCGTCCCCGGTCTTCAAAAGTTCGTGATAAGGGCTGCCGAAATCCGTGTCGCCGCGCGCATTCATGCAGGCGTAGAAGTCCTGGAGGGTCTCGTAGCGGCGGTCCGTGTTCTTTTTGTTGGCGTCGAAGGCTTTGGCCTTCGCCTCGCTGGCGAAAAGGTGGCCGATGCTGATCCGGTTCGTCCCGTCGGCCGAAGCGTTGCAGACGTTCACGTCCAGCATGTCGGAGAGGTTGACGCAGAGATAGGCGTAGCGGCCGACCTCCGCGCCGCCGCCGGCGTTCCTGCCGCTGCCGAACTCGACCGGCATGCTCAGAGGACGCCATTTGGCCCCCATGTAGGAGTATTTCCCGGCCGCCTCGCTGACGCCCGACACCACATCGGAATCGTTCGGGACCGCGTACCGCCGCACGTCGTTGACGAAGATGCCGGGGATGAAGCTCAGCG
>JAQVSS010000514.1 GCA_028700415.1 Kiritimatiellia bacterium | reverse complement strand
GCGTGCCTGAAGGCAAAAAGGTGCCAGGAACACCCCGATCAAACAAGCCAACTTTGTTTGCATGGCAGTGATTCTAACACCTTCTCCGGGAAAACGCACCTGTAAGGTCGGCACTTTCTCAGAAGCGGGCGATCACCTCCCACCGGAGGAAGTACGCGATCTTGTCGGAGGTGTAATAGTCGCCCGGATCAAGCACTTCGGCGGTCAGATGGCCCGACAGGTCGCCGCGCTTGCCGAAGATGTTTTTAAAGAGGGGGAAGTCGTAGCGGATCACGCCCAGCCAGCCTAACAGGTCGCCGTTGCCGCCGCCCAGATCGTCCTCCACCGCGACGTACATGGGCCCCGCGCTCGCGCGCACCTTATGCCCGGGCGCGAACCCGATGCCCGTCTCCAGGCTGGGATAGAGCAAGTTCGACCAGTAGCCCACGCCATACATGAAGCTGTAGACGTACATCTCGCTGAACTGCGGCCAGCGCGCCCACAGAGGATCCCAGGCGGTGTCGTTGTCGCCTTTCGCGTCGCGGTCTTTATCGCCCGACAAATAGTAAAGCGAGCCGGTGAAGAAGGGTTTGGACGTCATGTCCACCAGCGGCTTATAGGTCAGTCCGGCATACCCCATGTACCCTGCGGTCGAAGCGCCTCCGTCTTTCTCGCCTGCCTGCACCGCGCCTTCGAGTTCGGCCGAGAGGGTGTCGGTCAGCTGGGGCATGACGCGCGCGCCCCACGTGTGGACGACGCGGCCCGGCAGCTTCGCCCCGCCCGGCATGCGGGCCTTGGTCTCGCGCTTATAGAAATAGTAGAGTTCAAACGGCACTTCTTTGACCTCCTTGGACCGGAAATAAAGCCCGCCGCCATACTCGGACAAATCTTTGCTGCGAGGATCGAGCGAGGTCAGCGGGCGCTCCTTATACTCTGAGCCGTCTGTCTTGTAGGGATGTCCCCAGCTCATTTCGGTTTCCGGGCTGTTGTAGATCGCCAGCAGGTCGAGCGTGTTCTTCTCGTCGAACTTGACGGTCGCTTTGATCGCGTCCATGAAGATCGAGCGCGACCCGTCAAACGGCGACCCGTCGCAGATTACGCGTCCCGCGCCATACGTGGGCCCCGCCGCGCCGTAAAAGTCCTGCCGGCCGATCCTCAGGTCCAGTTTGTCGCCGAACAGGTTGTAGAAATCCAGATAAAGGCTGTCCACCAGCACTTCGTCCGGCGTCTGGTAGTTCCGGCTGTAGCGAGGGTGGGAGTATTCCCGGAATTCGTCGGCGAGACGCAGGTAAAGCTTGAAATCCTCGTTCTTCACCTGCCCCCACACGCGGGGCCGGATCCGCACATAGTTGTCGTTCTGCGCGGTGACGCCTCCCCGTTTCGGCAGGTTGTCGCTGATCTCCTGCCGCACCCGCAGGTCTGCCCCGGCGTCCCAGTCTAATCCGCCCTCCGCCTGTTTCACCTCTGGCGCGGCCGCGGCGGGTTTCGTCTCCTGGGCCTTCGCGGCAGGGGTTACCACTTGGGCGCAGACCGTCCATACCAGGCCCGTGCAAAAAGCGATCCCTAACACTTTTTTCATTTCTTTTTTTTCTCCAGCGTGATTGGCATGTCGGGAGGAACGCACCTTCGTTTCTCCATGTAGTAACGTTTATACCCGAAATGCCCGTGTTTCGTCCAGCGGGAAATCAGGCGTTTCTTGCGCATTTTTTGCGCCGGAGTCGTCCTGCCAATTTTTTCCGGAAAGCGGACGGCGAACCGTTACGCAGTATGGGGCAATATACCGGCCCTGTTTTTTGGGATCCGGCGTGGTGCAAAACACCGCCCTGTTTGGTACACTTCGCGCATGTCACACGTTTTCTTATGGTTATCCGGAGGTCTCGCCGCTTATCTTCTGGGGTCGGTCCCTTTCGGGTTTCTGATCGCCAAGGCGTGCGGAAAGGACATCCGCGCGCTGGGCAGCGGAAACATCGGGGCCACCAATGTCTTCCGCTCGGTCAGCAAACCGCTGGGCGTGCTCACCTTCGCGCTCGATTTCCTCAAGGGGTTCTGCGGCGTCCGGTTTGTCCCGGTTCTCGCGGCGTCCTGTGCGGGGGCGGACGGCACGGGTATGGGGTTGGCCGTCTTCTGCGGCGCGATGACGGTGGCCGGGCACAACTGGACCTGTTTTTTGGGCTTTAAAGGCGGCAAGGGCGTGGCGACCAGCGCGGGGCTTCTGCTCGGGCTTTCGCCCGCCGGCGTGGGGATCGCTTTCGCCGCTTGGCTGGTTTTGTTTCTGACGACGCGCTATGTTTCCGTGGCTTCGATCGGGGCGGCTCTCACCCTTGCGGCCGTTGTCTGGCCGTTGCATCTCAGAACCCATGGGGTTTGGTTCCCGACCGTCTTGACCTTCCTCGCGGCTGTGGCCATCTGGAAACACCGCACGAATATCGCCCGCCTGCGGGCCGGCACGGAATCACGTTTCTCTTTCGGGAAAAAAGGGCGCCCGCAGGGGGATGCCCTTACAGGAAGACCTTTATGAAAATCACGATTGTCGGCGACGGCGGCTGGGGCACAGCCATTGGCCTTTTGCTCCATTCCTATGGGCATGCGGTGACCCTTTGGGGCCCGTTTAAGGAGTATCTGGAGGAAATCCGCAACGGCCGGGAGAACACGCGTTTCCTCCCCGGCATCCCCTTGCCCGAGACCTTGCGCTGGATCGCTGATCCGGCCGAAGCGGTGGCGGGGGCAGA
>JAQVSS010000132.1 GCA_028700415.1 Kiritimatiellia bacterium | reverse complement strand
TGTCCCGTCGTGCGTGCGGCGCGAAGGGCGTCTGGTGGCCGCGGTGTGGGTCACGGGCGTAAACGCTACGCCCTTGGCCTGCAAGAATCTGGCGGCATGCGCGCTGCACTCGCGCGTGAAGGCCGATACGCCTTCGCTGGCGGCCTCCTGGTGGTTCGACACGCCCTGGCCGGTGCGTTTCCCTTCGGGCGGGAATGCGGCGGGGTGTGAGGTGTTGGGCGGATATGCGGCGGATCTCCGCGGCGGGGAACACGTGTGCCGGTTCAATCTCGCGTGCGGGGCGCTGCTGCGAGCGGAGAGCAATCCCGACCGGCATTATTACGGGACGCTCTGCGGGCTGTTGCGGCATGTGGGTGACGCGCGTTCGGATTTCACATTCTGGCAGGTGCCGCTGGTCGCCGCCTGGCACCGGCAGGGCACCGGTGAAGCCCGCCGGTTCCGGTGGAGCGTGCTCGGCGGCCTGCTGGCCGATGGCGACGGGCGGCGCGCGCGCGTGCTGTTCGTGCCGGTGTGGCGGGCGGAGGGGTGCAGGCGCGCTCCGTGCGTTCCGTCCGGATCCGGGTCGGCGCCTGCGGACGGGAAGCGGCCCCCGTCATGATTTTTCCGGTGTCGTCGTTGTCCGGAATAAACGGGCCATATGCGTCCGCTGTTCGGTCTCAGGCGGCTTGGTAATAGGGAGTCAACGATCAGAAAGGAACAAAAGGTATGGAAAGCAGTTCATATAACCCGTTTCACGTGGCGCAATCCCAGTTCGACCGCGTGGCGGAGGTGTTGGATCTGGATCAGGGCGTCCGCGAGTTGCTGCGTCAGCCGATGCGGGAGTACCAGTTCACGATCCCCGTCCGGATGGACGATGGGACGATCCGCGTGTTCAAGGGGTTCCGGATCCAGCACAACGACGCGCGGGGGCCCGCAAAAGGCGGCATCCGGTTCCATCCGATGGAGACGGTCGATACCGTGCGCGCCCTGTCGATGTGGATGACGTGGAAGTGCTCGGTGGTGGATATCCCGCTGGGTGGCGGCAAGGGCGGCGTGATCTGTGACCCGCACCATCTGAGCCTGCGCGAGCAGGAGCAGATTTGCCGCGGGTGGATCCGCCAGATCGCGAAAAACGTCGGCCCGATCAGCGACGTGCCGGCGCCGGATGTGATGACCAACGGCCAGCACATGCTGTGGATGCTCGACGAGTTCGAAACGATCCATGGCGGACGTTATCCGGGATTCATCACCGGCAAGCCCGTGGGCATGGGCGGTTCCCTCGGGCGCACCGAAGCCACGGGGTTCGGGGTGATCTACACGCTGCGCGAGGCGCTGAAGGTTTTGGGAATCGATGTGGCTGCCACGACGGCGAGCGTACAGGGGTTCGGCAACGTGGCGCAGTATGCGGTTCAGCTCTACACGCAGCTCGGCGGCTCGGTCGTGGCGATCTCCTGCTGGGACCAGGCCGATAAAACCTCTTACACGTTCCGCAAGAAGGGAGGCGTCAGCCTCGCCGAACTGCGCGGCATTGCCGATAAATTCGGCGGGATCGACAAGGCGCGCGCACGCGACCTCGGCTACGAGGTGTTGGCGGGCGGCGCGTGGCTGGAGCAGGAGGTGGACATTCTGATCCCCGCGGCGCTTGAGAACCAAATCAACCGCGACACGGTCGGGAAGATCGCGAAGAGCGTGAAGGTCATTGCCGAGGGTGCCAACGGACCCACCACGCCCGAGGCGGATGACGTCATCAAGCAGCGCGGCATTTTCGTGTTGCCGGACTTCCTCACCAATGCGGGCGGTGTGACATGCAGTTACTTCGAGCAGGTGCAGTGCAACACCAACTATTTTTGGGAGAAGGACGAAGTGCTGTCCAAGCTCGACACCCGGATGACCTCCGCGTTTGCGGCCGTGGAGGATCTGGCCCGCAGCCGGAAGCTCTACATGCGCGACGCCGCATATATGATCGCGATCAACCGGGTGGCCGAGGCGGTCCGGTTGCGCGGCTGGGCGTGATGCGCGCGGCCGGGGGATACCCGTGACGGCGGGGCGGGGCCGCGCGTGCGCGGCCCCGCCGCTTCCGGCGCGCGGGCGGTGGAAGATGAAGTCAGGAGGGCGTACGCCATGAGCGACAAGGGTCAGGAAAAGGACCGGGTCAACCTCTTGCGGGAACGGGCCAAGGAGCTGAACTGCCTCTACCAGGTCGAGGAGTTGCTCGGAAACGGGGCGCTCCCGTTGCCGGAGATGTTCAGGACCATGATCACCGTCATTCCCCACGGCTGGCAGTATCCGAAGCTCTGCCAGGTCAGGATCGTGTACGAGGACGCGGTCTACGAGCCGCCCCATTACACGCCGACGCGGTGGGTGGAGACGGTGCCGGTCCGTGAAGAGGGCCGGGGCGTCGGGTTCATCGAAGTCTCCTACGTCAGCGAGGTGCCCGCTTCGCGTGAGGGGTTCTTCCTCCAGAAGGAAATCAAGCTTCTTCGCACCATTGCCGAACGCCTCGGCCAGACGCTGTATCACCGCAAGCTCGAGAAACTCCGCAAGGATTGGGACGCGACCCAGCGCGCGCTGGCCGGCAAGAGCCATCACGAATGGATGGTGATTGTCGACCTGTTGCGGCGCACGGACGAAACGCTCTACCTCTACACCTCGCGCAAAATGCTGTATTACCTCTTCCGGAGCGGCATCAAGGAGGCCTGTCAGCTGCTGGACACCTTCGGGACGGAGTTCGCCGCGCAGCAGACGGACGTCGGCGCGGACGGAAACAGCCCCAGCCATAAGCAGACGCGCGAAAGCATTTTCGCGGTCAGCGACCAGGTTTTCGCGATTGCCGCCCGCCACCTCAGCGACGCGGATATTCTCGACAACCTGCACAAATGGATTCAGGAAAAGAAACTCAGTTTTCTGATCAAAGCGCTGGATTCTGGCAATACGCCGCTCGGGCAGATCGTGGATGCGATTCTCCGCTACCGCACCTTGGCCGGCAGCGAGGCGACGCTTGCGCAACCCATGGCGCAATGGCTGCGCGTGTCGCTGATCCGCCGGTTCTTTTCTGACAACATCGCGTTTATCAATCTCGCCAAGCGCCATCTCGACGTGTCGGATTTCTTCGATCTGGCGCCGCGGGTCATCTATCCGGCGGGCAGCAACGGCCGGCTCGGCGGCAAGAGCACGGGCCTGTTTCTGGCCCACCACTTGCTGAGGCGGCAGGCGGACAAGGGCGAGAAACTCCTTGAAGGCCTCCTGATGCCCAAGACCTGGTACCTGACGGCGGACTGCCAGACCGAGTTTCTCAGGTACAACGAGTTGGAAGAGGTCAACGAGCAGAAATACAAGGAACTCGAGCAGATCAGGATCGAGTACCCGAACATTATCCAACTCTTTAAAAACGCCCATTTTCCGCCCGACATCGCCAAAGCGCTCTCCCTGGCGCTGGACGATTTCGGCGACCGGCCGCTGATTGTCCGCAGTTCCAGTCTGCTTGAGGACCGCATGGGGACGGCCTTTTCCGGGAAATACAAAAGCCTGTTTCTGGCGAACCAGGGCAGCAAGCAGGCGCGGCTCGAAGCCTTGCTGGACGGGATCGCCGAGATCTATGCCTCGGTGTATGGGCCGGATCCGATCCTTTACCGCGTCGAGCACGGGTTGCTGGACTTTCACGAGGAGATGGGCATCCTGATCCAGGAGGTGGTGGGCGCGCGCGTGGGGCCGTATGTCATGCCCGTTTACGCGGGTGTGGCGTTCAGCAGCAACGAGTTCCGGTGGTCTCCCCGCCTGCGCAGGGATGACGGATTGGTGCGTCTGGTGCCGGGACTCGGCACGCGGGCCGTGGATCGCGTGAGCAACGACTATCCGGTGCTGCTCTCGCCGGGGCAGCCGGGGCTGCGGGTGAATGTGAGCCCCGAGGAGATCCGCCATTACGCGCCGGTCATGGCCGATGTGATCAATGTCGAGTCGAGAGCGTTTGAAACGGTGGATTTTGCCACGCTCCTGCGGGAGCACGGCCGTGACATCCCGGATCTCCGGCACCTGGTCTCGGTGTACCGCGAGGGCAACATCCAGCCGCCGTCCGGGCTCGCCCCGGATCCCGCGCGGGACGAGTTGGTCACGACCTTCGACGGGTTGATCGGGCGGACCGATTTCGTCAAGCGGATCCGGGCGATTCTTCTCGCGCTGGAGGAAGGGATGGGCACGCCTGTGGATATCGAGTTCGCCTCGGACGGACGCGCGTTCCACCTGCTCCAGTGCCGGCCTCAATACACCCAGAGCGAGACCTTGCCGAGCGCGATCCCCAAAGACATTCCGGCCAACCAGGTGCTTTTCAGCGCCACCCGGTTCGTTTCAAACGGCCGTGTGCCGGACATCTCTCACCTTGTGTACGTTTCGCCGGAAGGGTATGCGGGGCAGACCAGCCGCGACGCGCTGGTGGAGATCGGGCGCGCGGTGGGCCGACTGAACGTGCTGCTGCCCAAGCGCCGGTTCATCCTCATGGGGCCCGGGCGCTGGGGAAGCAGGGGCGACATCAAGCAGGGCGTGCAGGTAACCTATGCGGACATCTGCAATACGGCCGTGCTGATCGAGATCGCCAGCAAGAGCGGCGGTTATGCGCCGGAGCTTTCTTTCGGCACGCATTTCTTTCAGGACATGGTCGAGGCGGGCATCCGCTACATCCCGATCTATCCCGATGATCCGGACGTCGTGTTCAACGAGCGCTTTTTCCACAGTTCACGGAACATGCTCGCCGGCATCCTGCCGGAATATGCCCACCTTGCCGACGTGTTGCATGTGGTCGATGTCCCCGGCTGCGAGGGGGGGAAGATCGTCCGGATCCTGATGAACGCCGACTTGTGCGAGGCGGTCGGCTATCTCGCGGAACCTGCGGCAATCAGCGAGGAGCAGCCCGCGGCCCCCCGTCCCCCTGAAGCGCGCCCCGAGGACTTCTGGCGCTGGCGGCTCCGCATGGCGGAGCAGATCGGGCAGCGGCTGGACCGGGAACGGTTCGGCGTGCAGGCGCTCTACCTGTTCGGCTCCACCGCCAGCGCGACCGCCGGGCCTGACAGCGATATCGACCTGCTGGTCCACTTCAGGGGAACACCCGCGCAGCGCGCGAAACTGCTCCTGTGGCTGGAAGGCTGGAGCCTGAGCGTGTCTGAACTGAATTACCTGCGCACGGGATATAAAACCGACGGGCTGCTCGATGTGCATCTGGTGACGGACGAGGACATCGCGGCGCGGACCAGCTACGCCGTGAAAATCGGCGCGGTGACCGATCCCGCCTGGCCGTTGCCGCTCAAGGGCGAGCCCGCGGGCCGGTAGCTGCGAATATCCAATATCCAACAAGGAATCTTCAATGATCAAGGCAATGAGAAAGACGCAGTTGCCCGGTCACGGCGCACCCAAGCGGTAGAGTTGGCCTTTTACTTCTTCGGTTGGACATTCCATGTTGGCTATTGGACATTGGGTTGCGGGCTTTGCCTGTTTTGGAAAGATTCTCACGGATAAAGAAGGCGTTACATTATCCGAAACCGCTCTAGCGCGCGAGCCAGCCGCCGTCCACAACCAGCACATGGCCGTTCATGTAGTCCGAGGCCGGTGAGGCGAGGAACACGACGGCGGACATCAGGTCTTCCGGCGTGCCCCAGCGGCCCGCCGGGATGCGGTCCAGGATCGCCTGGTTGCGGGCCGGGTTCTCGCGGATCGGACGGGTGTTCTCCGTCGCGATGTAGCCGGGGGCGATCGCGTTGGTGCAGATCTTGTGCGGCGCGAGTTCGTTCGCCATGAGCATGGTCAGGCTTTTGATGCCGCCTTTTGATGCCGCGTAGCCGGGTACGAGGATGCCGCCTTGGAACGAGAGCATCGAGGCGATGTTGATGATCTTGCCTCCGCGGCCTTGCGCGATCATCTGCTTGGCCGCGGCCTGGCTGAGGAAGAAGGGCGTGCTCAGGTTGATCCCGATCACGTCGTTCCAGTTCTTCGCGCTGTGCCCGGTGAACGGCTCGCGGCGGATGATGCCCGCGTTGTTTACCAGAATGTCCACGCCTCCGAGTTGCCTGACCGCCTCCGCGACGATCTGCGGGGCGAGCTCTTCGCCTTTGCTGAGGTCGGCCGTGATGATGCAGGCTTTGCGCCCCAGCGCCCTGATTTTATCCGCGGTCTCGTCCATGGGGATCACGTCGACGAGCGCCACGTCGGCGCCGGCCTCGGCCAGCGCGACGGCGTAAGCCTGTCCGATGCCGCGCCCGCTGCCGGTGACGACGGCGGTTTTTCCGTTGAGTTTGAACTGGTCGAGAATCATAGGGGCTCCGTTTATTAGTTCATTAGTTCATTAGTTCGTTAGTGAGTGAGTGCGTGAGTGGCGGCGTCCCCCGTCACTTGACAGTGACGTTAAGGGGATGGCGCAGGGCTTCAGCGAAAGAAGAGACGTAGGCGCTCCAGTATGCCGGCGTCACGAAATCGCCCGAGCCGCTCCAGCCCGCGCCGGCGTACCAGACGAAGGGTTTGTCCGCGGTCAGCGTGCCGAGCAGATAGACACACGCCTGCGCGTCGGTCGCGAGCACGCCGCCGTGCGGCAGGACGAGCGCCGTGCAGATCGCCCCCTTGCCTTTTTGGGCGGGCTCGTAACTGGCGAGCCAGCCTTGTTCCGGAGCGGTGGTCAGCAGGCCGTTGTGCAGGTGTCCGGCGGAGATATCGAGCCCCGGCCCGCCCGCGATGCCCGCGGTTCCCGTGAGGGTGAAGCGGCTCTCGAAACGGGTGAGGTGCGACCCGGCGTCAAGGCTCACTCGGCGAATCTCGGAGACTGTCACGCCGTTTCCGCACGCCCACGGCGCATAGGTCAGCTCGAAGACCGTGCGCACCGGGCCGCTGGCGAGGTGCTTCTGCGTGACCCAGTTGCCGCTGGCGAAACAGGTGCCGGCGCTGAAAACGCCGATGCCCCCGCATCCCCGTCCGGTGCCGACCTTGTAGAAGTCCATGCCCTCGCCATGGTCGTTGTGATAGTCGCGGCTCTTGTACCACGCGTCGATGACGGGGTGGCGGACACGCTTGCACCAGACGTCGATGCCGCTGGAGACCAGTCCCTCGCCAGCCGGCGCGGGTTGCGACACCTTGGGGCCGTACACGCGGTAGGCCATGCGGTCGTTTTCCCATGTGTAGTCGTCCATGCGCTCCGGGACATAACGGCTGAAGCAGACCGCGCCGGCCGGCGCGGCGGGGACGGTGTCGCTCTCGAAAACCCAGAACGCGCGGCTCTGTCTGGCGAGAAAACAGGTCTTGAAGATCAGCCCGTCGGGCGTGCCGTCGCCGTTGGTGTCGATGAGCTGGTGGGGCAGCACCGCGCCGTTGCGCACGTCGAAGACCCGCACCTTGTCCGCCCTCATCCCCAGCCTAGGCCAGTCGAGTGTGACGGTTTCGGCACTGCGGTAGAGGCCGAGCGGATTCACGGCTTCGACGGTCTTACGGTTCGGGTGCGCGTCGGCGATGACCAGCTTGCGCAGTTCCATGGCGGCGCAGAGGTAGGCGCCGACGGCGTAGACCTCGTGGGCGTCCGCAGTGTAAGCGGCGGGGCCTGCGCCAATGGGCTGCACCCAGCCGAGCCGCCCCGCGGGCGTGATGGCCCGCGTGATGGCCTTCCACGACTTCTCAACGCAGGGGAGGTATTCGGCCCGGTCGAGGATCCCGTTGTTGATTCCCCACAGGAGGCCGAACGTGAAGAACGAGGTGCCGCTCATCTCCGGCAGGTCGGGGTCCTCGGGGTCGAGCAGGCTGGGGCGCCATGCGCCGTCGGCATGCTGGGCCTGTTTGATGGCCGCGGCCATCTCCCTGTAAAGGTTCACATAGAAGGGGCGCGTGGGCCAGTCTGCGGGCAGGTCGCGCAGGATGACGGGCAGCGAGCCGAAGACCCAGCCGTTGCCGCGGCACCAGAAAACGTTTTTCCCGTTCTTCGTCCGCTTCGCGAAATACGTCGAGTCGCGGAAAAAGAGCCGGTGCGCTTTGCTGTAGAGGTGTCCGGTGGTGGCCGCGTACTCCTGGTCCATGAACGTCAGGTACTTGGCCTCTCCGGAGAAACCGGCCAGCCTGACCAGCACGGTGGGTGACATGAAGAGCGCGTCGCACCAGCTCCAGCGCTTCTGGCTGTCCCTCGCGGTGAAGTCCAGCGTGCCGGTGTGCGGGTTGGCGAGGATGTAGTCATACGTCTGGCGCACGCGTTCCGCGTAGACGGGATTGTTGTCGAAGGCGGCGAGCTCGAGCCAGCTCTGGCCGATGCAGTGGTCGTCGGCGTGGTAGGTGCGCGGCAGCAGGGTCCAGGCGTTCGTCCTGCCGATTCCGCGGATCTGGTCGAGGTAGGGCAGGGAGGGGTCGGAGAGCCCGAGGGCCGCGATGCCGGCATAGAACGCGCCGTAGGTCCAGTCGCGCGGGTTGTGAGCCTTCGGGTGGCCGGTCATCCAGTCGGCAACGAGCCGGGCGTTGGCGTTGACGGCGTCCAGTGTCCAGGCGTCCGGGAGGGGCACTCCGTTTTGGGCGGAGGCTGTTGCCGCCAACAGGACGGCACACAGGGTGGAACGGGAAAGGGGCGGTCGCATGGTCATGTTCCTCGTGTAAAGCGTGTTCAGACGTGGAGAGCCTTTTCTTAAAAGGTAAAACCAGTTTAAGGGTTCGCGGGTTTCTTGCAAGTGTAAACAGGGAAGATGAAACCGGCGGGCGCGCATCCCCGTTTCTCTGACTTGGGCTCAGGCGAAGGGAATCCGTCAGAGGGGCCGATTAAGATTAGGATAAAGATTACGATTATGAAGGTGATCGTCCCGTCCTAATCGTACTCGTAATCGTAATCCCGACTTGAAGGTGTCGGTCAATGCAACGGGGGTGTGCCGTCTTGGGGGACGGAATGGGCGCGGGTTGTTTCTCACACGAAGACAAGAGCCGTTTCGTGTTTTCTGTGTGTTTCGTGGTTTCTTCTTCGGCCGTCCCTCCATTTTGAGGAACTTGTCCACGGCCATTCATCGAAATCGGGATCGGGATCGCTATCGGGACCGAACGGGTATGAGAATCGCAAGAAAACTGCGACGTATGGCACGAAGGTGCCGATCCCGATAGCGATAGCGATTTGGGTGAGGGTCATCGATGACGTGTGAGATTCAGTCAATGCAACGGGGATGTGTTCAATCGGCGGGTAAGATTGGTAAGAAGGGGATGCCGATATCCCCTTGCTCAAAAAAAGCGCTAAGATTTTAGAGTGTTTTCGTTAGTAAACAAGATACGCGCCAATCCCAAGGTGTCACTCAAGCTGGTTGTCGGCATGGATGATATCTGCGGCCTGTGCAAATGGTGGGATCACAAAAAGGGAATCTGTACAAGAGAGCTAAAGACGCATCCGGAGGATAACGCGAACTCCTTTACATTGGACAAAAACATAATACGATTTCTGGGCATGGAACCGGGGGACGCCATTTCCGCCGCCTCAGCGCTCCGCACGTCCCGGGCACTTGTCGCTCCAGCGCTGAAAATTAAACGTGTGCCGCCGAAATGAACGGCCCGGTACCGGGCGTCGAAAGTTTCGCGTTAGGCTTTGTTTGAAAGGTTTGAAAGGTGTCGGGCGTTGACAAGCTTGGGCACGGTTTGGTAACTTAAACTAAGTTCAATGACTAAGTTTAATTTTTTAAATGGGAGGTGTTCATGACGATGGTCAATATTCACGAAACAAAAACCCGTCTGTCGGCGCTCCTTGTGGATGTGGCGAGGGGGCATTCCTTTGTCATCGCGCGGGCCGGGAACCCCGTGGCCAGGGTCGTGCCTTTCGAGCCGGACAAGACGCCCGCGCGGCGCGTCGGGTTCTTAAAAGGCGGCTGCCGCATCCCTGCGGATTTCGACGATATGGGCGGCCCGGAAATGGAGGCCCTTTTCGGAGGCGCTGAATGAAACTGCTGCTGGACACGCACATTCTGCTGTGGGCGGCTGCGGGGCAACTGCCGAAGAAAGCGCGGGCGCTGATCGAAAATACGGCGAACCGTCTTTTTTTCAGTCCGGCCAGCCTGTGGGAGATCGCGATCAAACGCGCGTTGAAAAGGGATGACTTCCAGGTCGACGCCGGGCTTTTATATCACGGTCTGCTCCAAAGCGGGTACGAGGAATTGCCCATGACCGGCCGGCATATTCTTTTCATCGACACCCTGCCCTCCCTGCATAAAGACCCTTTTGACCGTGTCCTGATCGCCCAGGCTTTGGCCGAAGAGTTGACGCTCGTAACGGCAGACGGGAAGCTGACCGCATATCCCGGTGCGTTCATAAAGATCAAGCCGTAAGGCATGGTATGGGTTCAAGACATGGGTGACACGTTGCGGGTATAACATGTGGTCAAAGGCGGAGATTGACCATGCCGTGGGGAAAGGGTAGTTTGGTTTCAGGTTCCAGGTTTCAGGTTCCAGGTTTCAGGTTCCAGGTGTGAGCAGTGCGTGCTTCAAGTGTCGGGCATCGCGCCCCCCTGTAGCTCCGCCGTTCTGTCGGCGGAGGCGAACGTTCAGCCTGAAACCGGAGAAGGGGTTAGGGATTAGAGTTTAGGGGTTGGGGGGGGGGCTGATATCTGCAAACCCGGCCGGCACCGCTTTTTGCGCGGGACGCGCAGCGCTTCCTATAACTTGAGAGTTGAAAGTTGAACGTTACTGACACCCGCAAACCGCGGACGGCACGGAGGCCGTCCCTCCATGCGGAGGCACGAAATGAAACACGAAACACGAAACGGTTCTTACCTTCGTGCCTTCGTGTGAGAAACAACCCGCGCAACTCGCCCCCCAAGACGGCAGCGGTTCCAAATCAAAAATTCTTCGAGTTGCGAAGTCGCTGGATGGCGCGATTAGGAGCGGGCGGGGTGGCGATCCACAGTTTTCACGCAAAAATATTTCTTCGGATCGATTTTTTTATTGCCC
>JAQVSS010000131.1 GCA_028700415.1 Kiritimatiellia bacterium | reverse complement strand
ACCATCAGCCCCACACCGGCTGCCAGCACGTTGGTAAACACGCCTTTTTTCATCGCCCCCGTCCTTTCAGGTTAGTGATGTGCCCGACCGGCACTTAAACCCAATTTTCTCACTTAGCGTAATGGGGTCAGTTTACCCAAAAGCCCCCTCCGCTGTAAATGCCGAACATTCATCGCCCGCCCGGCCGGCCGGCCGCGAAGACCGGCGAGACCGGCGGATCCACTTTTTTCAAGAGTGTGCTGTGTTTCTGCCGTTTTTTCCTGTAAACTACGTCCCATTTAACCAGCGGGTGTCTATGACTTACGATAAAAACCATGCCTTGCTTGAAAGTTCAATTCCCGGATTGCCCGCGCCGCGCCGCGGCAAAGTGCGGGATCTGTATGATATGGGCGACCGCCTGTTGCTGGTGGCCACCGACCGGATCAGCGCCTTCGATGTCATCATGCCCAACGGCATTCCCGACAAGGGGCGCATCCTGAACAGCCTGAGCGTGTTCTGGTTCGGAATGCTGAAGGATATCCCCAACCACCTGATCACGGCGGATGTGGACGCGTACCCGGCCGTGCTGAAGGGGGTCAGAGAGGATTTGCGGGGGCGGTCGATGCTGGTCAAAAAGGTGTCGATCATCCCGTTCGAGTGTATCGTCCGCGGTTACCTGACCGGCTCGGGCTGGAACGAGTACCGGCAGAGCCGCACCGTCAACGGCCAGCCGTTGCGCGAGGGGTATCAGAACGGCTCGAAGCTTGACACCGTGCTCTTCACGCCGAGCACCAAGGCGGAGTTGGGTGAGCACGACATGCCCGTGACACCGGCGGAACTGGCCCGCGCTCTGGGCGAGAAGAAAGCGGGGGCGTTGGCGGAAACGGCGATGGCCTGTTACGCGCGCGCGGCGGACTATGCGGCGGCGAACGGCATCCTCATCGCAGACACGAAATTCGAGTTCGGCGAGGATGCGGAGGGCCGCCTCGTGTTGGCGGACGAAGTGCTGACGCCGGACTCCAGCCGCTTCTGGCCGCAGACAAGCTACCGGGTCGGCGGCAACCCCCCGAGCCTCGACAAGCAGTATGTGCGCGACTGGCTGGACAGCGTGGCGTTCAACCACCAGCCGCCCGCGCCCGCGCTCCCGGACGAGGTCGTGGCCAAAACCCGCGCGAAGTATATCGATGCCTACGAGCGGCTGACAAAAAAACGGTTCGAATAGGAGCGGCAGGATGGACCCGGCCCGTCATCTGCAAGAACTCAAGCTGCTGCACAGCGTCAGCACGCTTGTCGACCAGACGATCGACATGCGGGCGGTTGTGCATCCCATTTTGGATGCGCTTGCGGAATGTCTGGATTTCCGCGGCGCGACCATCACGCTGTTGCGCAAGGGCGGAGACGACATCCTGATCGAAGCGGCGCACGGTTTGTCGCGCACACAGGCCCAGCTCGTCCACTACAAGCTGGGCGAGGGAGTGACCGGCAAAGTCGTGCTCACCGGGGAAACGATGATCCTTCCCCGCACGAGCGACTCGCCGATCTTCCTGAACCGCACGCGGCAGGGGAAAAGCGACGACACGGCTTTCATCTGCGTGCCCATCAAAGAGAAACAGGAGGTCGTGGGCGCGCTGAGCGTCTACCGCCCGTCCACGGACGACGAGCAGCTGAAAGAGGACGCGACGATCCTCGAGATCGTGGCGTCGATGCTGGCGCGTGCCGTCCTGTTGCGGCGCGACCTTCAGGAGCAGCAGGAAAACCTCCAAGAGGAAAACCGCCAGCTCCGGGCCGAACTGACGCGGCGGTATCACCCCACCAACATCGTGGGCAACTCGCGCGAAATGCAGGTGCTTTACGATCAGATCTACCAGGTCGCAAAGAGCCAGGCGACCGTGCTGATCCAAGGCGAGACCGGGACCGGCAAAGAGCTGGTCGCGCATGCGATCCACTACGCCAGCACCCGGGCCGACAAGCCGTTCGTGCGTGTCCATTGCGCAGCCTTACCCGAAAGCCTGATTGAGAGCGAGCTGTTCGGCCATGTCAAAGGGGCTTTCACCGGCGCGGTCTCAGACCGCAAGGGCCGTTTCGAATTGGCGGACGGAGGCACCATTTTCCTCGACGAGATCGGCGAGATCCCGCTGGCGATCCAGGCCAAACTGCTGCGTGTTCTGCAGGAGCGCGAATTCGAGCATGTGGGCGGCGTAAAAACCATCAAGGTCAATGTGCGGATCATCGCGGCCACACACCGCGACCTGCCCGCGATGATCGAAAAGGGGCATTTCCGGGAAGACCTTTTTTACCGCCTGAGCGTCTTCCCCATCTTTGTGCCGCCGCTCGCCAACCGTAAAGCGGACATCCTCCTGCTCGCCGATCACTTCATGGCCAAGTATGCGGCGGAAAATGACAAGCGGGTCACCAAGTTCTCCAACGAGGCGCTCGACCTGCTCATGCGTTACCGCTGGCCGGGGAATGTGCGCGAGCTGGAGAACTGCATCGAGCGCGCCGTGCTGCTGGCGGACGGCGAAATCATCCGCCCGGAGCTCCTCTCCGCGCCGGTTCAGGCGCCCGGCGTTCCGGACAAGCAGGAAAGCGGACCGACCGCCATACCGGCGCTGATCGAGGGCGCGTCGCTGAGCGATATGGTCGAAGGTTACGAGAAACAGATCCTCACCGAGGTGCTCTCGCAAACGGACGGGAATATCGCCGCCGCCGCGCGCCGGCTCAAATCAACGCCGCGCATCGTGAGTTATAAGGCCAAGCAGTTCGGCCTGACCGCAGGGTGACCCACGCGGCTACTCCGAAAGCGTGAACTGGTCTTTGCCCACTCCGCATTCGGGGCAACACCAGTCTTCCGGCAACGCCTCGAAGGGCGTGCCTGCGGAAATGCCGTTGGCGGGGTCGCCGATTTCGGGATCGTACACATAGCCGCACACATTGCACACGTATTTCTTCATGCCGAAGTTCCTTCCGTACGCGTAGTAAACCCGCTTTTGCCGGTTTGGTCAACGGTTTTCGCCGTCCGGACCGCACCCCTCTTCCGTCCCGGTTTCCCGTCCGGACTGCGGTTCCATCTCAGGGTCGATCTCAAGCGGCGGCAAAGCGGGCTCGGCCGCGGGAACGGTCTGGAACGCGCACTGGCCGATCGGCAGCCCCTGCCCGCGGAACAGGCGTTCGAAATCGGTCTGCTCGTCCGCCGCGCGCTCCATGGCGGCAGTCTCCCGGAACCGCGGGTCGGCGGCGAGACAGGCGCGGATCGACGCGAAATAACCGGGGTGGTCTGTGGCCACCTGAACCGTCCCGCCGATCTCCAGACGCGCCCAGAGCGCATCGAGAAAGAGCGGGGAGAAAAGACGGCGGCCATGGTGACGGCGTTTGGGCCAGGGGTCGGGAAAGAGGACATAGACCGTGCGGACACGGTGCGGCGGCAACAGATAGTAAAAGGTATAGAACGCCTCCAGCCGGAGCACGCGGAGATTGTCGAGCCCGAGCCGGCACGCCTTCTTGTCAAGCTTGCGCACGCGCGGCAACAGGCGCTCAATGCCGAGATACTGCGTCCCGGGGTTTTTGGCGGCCCGGGCGGCCAGGAACCGGCCCTTGCCGCACCCGATTTCGATCTCCAGCGGGCACGCGGGGTCAAACAGCGTGTCCAGCGGCAGGGGCACGGTAAAATCACTGACGGCGATCACCCGCGAAAGCGGCTGCACCCGTGCGTTCCGTGTGTGCGTTTCAACACTGCTCATCAAGAGAAGCCTTCTGCCCGGTTCAGCGCTGGCGGTAGAAAAGGATCAGGCCGGCCACGAAGAAAACCGCGTTCGCGCACCACGCGCCGGGAATGACGGGCATGAGCCCGTTCTTAACAAGCACCATGCACCCGTTGGCGACAATGTAAAACCCGAAAAACAGGGCGACCGCAAGCAGAACGCCCTTGAAGACGCTCTGGCGGCCTGAGGCAACGCCCGCGGGAATCGCGAAGAGCGTAATGATGAGACAGGAGAAAGGCGCGGCCAGGCGGGCGTGGATGTCAAAGGTCTTTGAGGCAATCTCATTTTTCTCAAGGCTGGGATGGGTCTTGAGGTAGTGGATCATGTCGCGGATCGTATAAAACTCCCAGGCCTTGTTCATCAGCATGAAATCGCGCGGCGTCTCCTGAAGTTCTGGAAAGGCGCGGATCACAAGGCCGGCGACGCGGGGCACCGGGTTTTCAACCGGATTGTTCAATTCGTCGAAATACTGGTACTGGGGATAGAAAAGCCACCACAGGCCGTCCAGATACTCGGCCTTACGGCAGGTGACGTCGAGCCGGCGGCTGCCGTCGGGGCGGTCGAACGAGAGGCGCACCCCCTCGAGGCGGCGCGGGTTGTCGGGGTCCATCCGGTTGATGCGCCAAACGCGGCCGGCCTGCTGGTTATAGTACGGGACGTTCTCGCGGATTTTATCCGGTTTGGGCTTGAACCGTTCCTCACGGAGAAGGCGGGCTTTCTCCGAAGCCCAGGGCGCATAAAACTCATTGATGCACGCGACGCACACAGCCATCAGGCCGGCCACGACCAGCAAGGGCCTGACAATGACGGCAAGACCGATACCGCTGGCGCGCATGGCGGTAATCTCGCTGTGCCGGCAGAAATTCCACATGGTGTAAAGCGTCCCCAGCAACAGGGATGCCGGGATGAGCCATTCGAGGTAGGGGGAAATGTAACCCGCGAAAAAAGAGACCACCAAGAGAAAAGGCGGGTGCGTCGCCATGATCCGGTTAAACGAATCGAACAGTTCGAAGAGGACGTAAATGCCTAAAAAACCTGTCAGGCAGTAGGCCAGCGGCACCAGAAACTCCCCCAACACATATCGGGTCAGAATTCGCATATATGGAAGAGAGTATACGGTACGCCTTGCCGCTTCGACAATCCCATTTTGGGGCAGACACGAAAAAGGCCCTGCCGCGATTAAACGGCAAGGCCTTGTTTCTATCAACGGCACAGGGCCGGGCTACCAGCGCCCGCCGCCACCGCCGCGGCTGTTGCCGCCGCGATACCCGCCGCCGCCTTCAGAACGCGGCGGTTTGGGCTGCGACTCGTTGACGCGCAGCGGACGGCCATTCATGTCCGCGCCGTTCGTGGCCGCGATGGCCTTCTCGGCCTCCGCGCGGTCGTTCATCTCAACGAACCCGAAACCCTTGGCGCGGCCGGTCGCCCGGTCCATCACCACACGCGCGGACGCAACAGTGCCATACTTCTCGAAAAGTTGCTGCAGATCGCTGTCCGAAACGTCGTAAGGCAGATTGCCTACGTAGATGTCCATTCTTTCCTCACTTGTCTTGTGTCATGTAACTGAGTTAAACGGAGTCCTCATCCATAACACGAGAAGGGGGTCCGGATACGCTACTACTCATGTAGTCGCGGGGTTGTACTGTGAGGCTTCCTCCACCCAATGTCAATACTGATCGTAAAAATAAAACAAACAAAATCTTGCTTAATCAAAAAACGCCTTTACACCCGCTGTTTTTACCGCTTTAATCCGCGAAAGCCTTTTGTAACATTCGGTTAATGATTCGCCGCTGCTGTCCAAGGTTTCACAAGGCGAGAGGCAGTTGTATGGTGTCGGGTTCCCGGTGCGCCTAGCAGCTCGCAACGCGTATCCTTTCGGCACGCCCGGATTTCCCGAAAAGTTTTTCGACGCCGAAAAGGCCGCCGCTGTTTCATCCGTAACCCTTTCACTGAGATAAAAAAATGAATACTCTCTCCAGAAGAACATTCCTCAGCAGCGCGGTGGCGTCCGCCGGATTGTGCGGGTGCCGCAGCGTTGGCCGGTTTGGCGAAACACCGCAACTCACGTTCGGTGTCATCAGCGATATCCACGTGACGACGCCGGATTCGACCCGGATGTTCCGCCGGGCGCTCCGTTATTTCCGTTCGCGCGGGGTGGACGCGGTGATGGTCGCCGGCGACTTGACCGACTGGGGACTCAAGAGCGGGCTCATGTACATGAAAGACGCTTGGGACGCCGAGATGGCACATTCGGGGATCACGCCGCTTTTCATCACCGGCAACCACGATTGGGACGGCTGGTGGTACGGCGACATGACGCTCGACATGCATGTCCAGGGATACTCGGAAGACGAAGCGCTCTCCGGACTCGGCATGGACAAGTGCTGGGATGAGATCTTCAACGAACCTTTTGCGGAAATCCGCAAACGCGTCGTGAAAGGCTACACATTTATCAGCGCGGAATGGAGGGGGCGCGAGAAGGGTGATACCGACGCGACGGTTATTAAATGGTTCGAGGAGCACAAACACGAACTCGACCCGACAAGGCCGTTTTTCTTCTTCCGTCACACGCAGTTGCCCGGCACGGTTTCGAGTGGCGCGGGGCGCCCGGGCCCGATGGCGCTCACGGAGGAACTCGCCAAATTTCCGAATTGCATCGCCTTCAACGGCCACACCCACTGGACGTTTAACGACGAGCGTTCGATCTGGCAGGGCGGCTTTACGGCGGTTTCGATCCCGTCCATGAGCTACACGTCGATACCGACGGGCTACGAGAACGGCTCGGACAGTCGCCGCGGCGATTCCAAACTTGGCATGCCGCGGCTTCCGTCGCGTGACGACCTCAAGACAGCGCAGGGATATGTCGTATCCCTCTATCCGGAACGGATGGCGATCGAGCGTTATGATTTCGAGGAGGGCAAAGAAGGCGCAGCGCCTTGGACCGTGCCGCTGCCGGCGTCATCCGCGCGCCCTTACACCTTCGCCGCGCGCGCCAAGACGACGCCGGTGCCGCAGTTCCCGTCGGGTGCCTCCGTTCGGACCTTTACGACGAACGCCGATACGCGCAACGGGCATTGGGCGATTTTTATGTCTCTGGAGTTCCCGTCCGCGCACGCCGCTGGAGGACGCGTCTTCGATTATGAGGTGAAGGCCGTTGGCGAGGACGGCAAGGTGCTGGCGGTAAAGCGCTTCCTTTCGCCCGGATTCTACAAGGCCGAATGCCGTGAGCCGGAAAAGCAGGTCTTCCGCTTCAATGCAATGGATCTTCCGGAGACGGGGCGCTACCGCTTAAAGGTGACGGCGCGGAACTGCTTCGGAGCGGAGAGCGTCCCGATCGTTTCGCGCGTTTTCGAATCGAAGCCGGGCAAGGAAAAAGTATCGAAGAGAAGAACGTGATCGGAGGGGGCGGGACAAGACAGATGACCATCTCCCGTGAAGGCTGGATCTTCGGCTTCCGATCCGACGACTTGCCCGCAGCGTTCTATGCAGGAATTAACGCAAACGCGGGCCGTTGCCCTCGCGCCAAGGGGTCCCTCGCGCCAAGGGGTCGTAATTAGACATAGGACATAACTCATGGTTAATTCTGAAGTGCGCGCAACACCTTGCGGAGGTTTCTGCTGAGCTGCTTGTCTTCTGACAGGCGCGCGCTCATTCGCTGGACGGCTTTGGAAACAGCGTGCACGCTCATCCCCGCCAGCTTCCCGAGTTCGGCAAGCGTCCGCCCGGAATGGGCGCGCGCAACGTAAAGCACGAGATCGCGGCCCCAATCGCCCCTCTGTTCAGCGAAATCCCGCCACGGTTCGCACTTCACCCGCTCGACCGCCGTCACGACGGCCTCGAAGGGCAGCAGCCTGCGCCATGCCCTCGCGTTTGTCTCCGGGCCTGCCTTGCGCGACACCTTGCGTCTCAGCCTTTCGACAAACGAGGTTCCGCCGATGGCTAACGCGGCGGTGATTCTCGCGAAGGCACCCTCCTCGACGCCCCGCCTCAGATAATCCTCCAGATACCGGCGGTATTCCGTCTTGGTGTTTTTGCCCGAAGGGCAACAGCGTTCCCAAAGCGGCACACAGGTCAGCCATTCCGGAGGGGACGCGTAGCCCGCGTACGCGCGGTAAGAGCTCCAGCGGTAGCCGCGCAGCTTCGCCAGCCGCGCGCGCACCTGTTCCCTCGGCGGTTCTTCGGGAAGGAACCCGGCCCGCTCGCGTTTGATGTCGTCCTTGCCCTGCCCGAGAGCCTTGACCCGCACGGGGTTCAGGTGGATGTAAACGCCGCATGTCAGCGCCCAAGCCCCCTCCCCTTCGACAGGGATGCTCTTGAAACGCGCCTGGAACACCGGGCCGGAATGGTTGTGGCGCGTCTTGAACCACATGCTGTGGCTCAGGTTCAGCCATTGCAGCGCCCGGCTCGCGTTTGCCTCCGGCGTCTCGATCAGCAGGTGGTAGTGGTTCTCCATCAGCACGTATGCGTGCAGAATCACCCCGTAGCGCCCAACCATCTCCGACAGCAACTCCATGAAATGTTCCCGGTCGCGGTCGTCCTCAAATATCTCCCGCCGCCCCATGCCCCGCGCGGTGATGTGGTACCACCCGCCTTCCGCATTGTGCCTCAGTTGCCTTGCCATATCCGCAACGTATCAAACCCGGTGTAGCCACGCAACATTAATTGTCTTATGTCTAATTACGACCCTGTTTGGCCCTCACGGAGGTCGCTCCATTGTTTGTATACACCGTCACGGCCAGCAGGTTGTCGATGCCCGGCCCCCAGACGTAGGAGCGGAGCGGGTTGCCGTCGGCGTCGGTGTCCGCCACGCACTCGTCGCCGTCGTAAATTCTATGCGTGGCATTCGTCATTTCGTTCTAGGATGTCAGAGGCGTACGCCGCCGTCAAGTAATGTGAATAAGCAAATGGCGGCTGTAGCAAGTAAAATCACCGTTGCCAAAACAACGCATATCCATAAGTACGCATCTATTGTTAAGCCTTTATTTTGGGAGAACCGAAACATGCACAAAATTACTGCATTTAACAATAAGTTGCCTGCCAGATTGCTATTATCCCAATTACCATTTAGACTTGCCGCCAAACAATTGACAAACAGGAAAACAGAGACTAACGTAAGCAGTCCTATTATCAGCCTAAAAGACATTTATGGCCTCTTATTGCTATTGAATTCGCTCTTGAAAAACTTAAACATGTCATGTGAAAAAGTGCGGCACTGGGAACCAATAAGACGATAGCGCATTTTATCTCCTTCCATTTCGTTGAGAATTTTAAGAGCCTCAGCGTCTTGCTCGGGAGTCGTTTTAAGATATCTACTCTTATCAATGCTGTTTGGCGGGCAATCCCCATAAATTTCTCCTGCTTCGTTAAACGGATTAAATATTTGCGGGTATACGTCTATATTAATCCACGGGATTGTTATATAGTCCGGCAAACAAAGACTATATGATTTATAAGTTCCTTTCGGGTTCCCGACGTTTATATTCTTATGTATACCTCGTCTTCCAACCCAAATGTCAGTTCCTTCTGGATCCACATAGTTCACCGGATTGTTCCCGCAGAAGGCATAGAGGTTCAGCCCGCCACTGATGCCGATGGGGTCGTTGGAGAGCCAGCGGCCGAGGCGCGGTTCATACCAGCGGGCACGGAAGTTGTAGAGACCCGTGGCGAAGGAATACTCGCGGCCCTGGAACAAGTATCTGTTACCGAATTGGGATGAGGGCAGCGGACTGAGGCCGGAGGACAGAATGGTGGCTTCGCCCCACGCGGAATACGAGTACGATTCAACGACAGAACCGGACGCGTCGACCAGCGCGTGGACGGAACCGAGTTGGTCTTTGCTCGCGTAATACGTGTTGGTGGCGTCGGATGAGTAGACAGTGACCGCCAGCAGGTCGTCAATGCCCGGTCCCCACGCGTAGGAGCGGAGCGGGTTACCGTCGGCGTCCACATCCGCCGCGCACTCGTCGCCGTCGTAAATGTGGAAAACGGTTCCGGAGGAATCGGTGGTGCTCACGCGCCGCCCGAGGGCGTCGTAGGCGTAGGACTCGGCGAAGACGCCGTTGGTGGAGACGGAGACGAGCTGGCGCTGCGCGTTCCAGGTGAGTTTTCGCGCAGAGGACGCAGAGGACGCGGAGACGATACTGGTGACGCAACCCGCCGCGTCGTAGGCCAGGGAGGTTCCGTCGGAGGCCGCGGTCAGGCGGTTGTGGGTGTAAGTATTATTAACCACAGAGAACTCAGAGGACACAGAGAGCCGGTTGCCCGCAAGATCGTAGGAGAATTGAGTGAGCGCGTTCGTGCCTGATTGCGTGAATGATTCGGAGACGAGCCGTCCCAAGCCGTCGTAGGCGTAGGAGTTGGTGACGGTCTGGCCGTCACCCGCCTCCGTCACCTGCTGCGTGATCAGACCGGAGAGGTCGTAGGCGTACGCGAAGGAACGGACCAGCCCGCCGCCCGCCGTCCTGTACGTGATGTTCGTCACGCGGTCTAGGATGTCAGACGCGTACTTCGCCGTCAAGGCCGCAGTCCAAAGAAAAGCCTGTTTGTCCCGGTGTCCCGGTACGTCACCTATCCCGCTTCACACTTTCATCCGCCGCGGTCGCCAAACAAAGACATCCCGACAATAAAGTAGAGCGAGGGAAACAACGCAAGAAATACACTAAACAACAATATCCACCAGTATTTTTTATAAAACGACATGCGAAAACCAGAGCACATGATCGTTATGCCCAAAGCTCCTGTGAACAGACCGAATAAAGGCGGCACTATAAATATTGCTGTTATCTCCCCCACGCGTTCTCCAATATAGTCCGCGTAATAACATAAATATTGAAATGCAGAAAACAGATTGACTAATGCAAGAATGAAGAAACACATAAACGTGTTCATCGGACTTCTCCCTCACAATTCACATTATCAAAGCCCCGGATTCAGCCCCGGCGGATCATAACCTTTGGGCACACCGCCACCCGCGCCTTCGAGTATCGCCCGTGTGGTGTTGTTGCAATTACCGCGCTTCCCTTCTCTGCCGCCCTTTTTCCACAATGTCCCGACGCCAATCCTCAAGTCAACCGCTTTTACGGAGAAGAACTTACGGCAATGTACATTTGCAATGAATTACCGTATTTCTTTAGATTTTGATCTACTTCCAATACCGTTAAATCCACACTTAAATTTTCTATATGT